>JBAWXE010000001.1:0-97459 GCA_037144255.1 Bacteroidota bacterium
ATATAGAAGTAAAAGCACCTAAACTTGATGGACCTAATATCTTAGGTAAGATCAATTTGGATGAGTTGAATCTTTCTTCTCGCCCGAAAAAGGGTGAAGCCAAGAAGAAAAGTGCAGCTGAAAAAGAAGAAAAGCCAAAAGTAGCAGCAGCAAAGAAGAAGAAACCTGAAGAAGAAACTACGGTAGAACAAGCTGATACAGAAGCTAAACAGGTGAAGAAAGCAACTGCCCCAGTAGTTGAGGTGGTAGTGCCACCAACACCACAAGAAGATACCCCTACAGCGGATGATGATAAGCCGGAGCACATAGAAATGAAAGCTCCAAGATTACAAGGACCTAAGATCATAGGAAGAATAGAATTGCCTGTATCTACCCCAAGCAATAATGGCGGATCGAAACCGGATAACAGGGAAAAACGCAAGCGTAAACGCATACCGGTAGATAAGAAACCAGAAGCATTCAAACCAGATCAGCAGAACAGAGGAGACAGGACACAAGGTCCTAGAACCCCTGGAGCTCCGGGTGGTGCACCTGGTGCTAACAGGCCTCCTCAAGGTGGTGGACCTAATAATCGTAACCGACCGGGCGGTGGAGGTAATTTCGGGCAAGGTGGAGGCGGAGAACGCCGTCAGCCGGGCACAGGTGGTGGCGATCGTCGACATCCGCGTAATGCACCTCCAGTTACGCAGCAACAACAAGAAATTGATACAAAAGCAATACAAGATAAGATACGCGAAACACAGGCGAAACTTACGGGTGCAACCCGTAGTAAGAGCCTGAAAGCTAAATACCGTCGTAATAAACGCGACGAAATGGCTGAAAAACGCGCAGCTGCCGAGAATTCTGAGCAAACGAACCTGATACAGGTTACAGAGTTCATCTCAGTAAGTGAATTGGCCAATTTATTAAATGTAAGCTTTGCTGATGTAATCAGTAAGTGTATGAGTTTGGGTATCATGGTATCTATCAACCAACGCTTGGATGCAGAGGTGATAGAATTAGTATCCAGTGAGTTTAGTTATGATGTAGAGTTCATTAATCTGGAGCAAGAGTCGGACGAAGAAGAGGAAGAAGTGGATGATCCGGAAGATCTGGTACCACGTGCACCTATCGTAACGATCATGGGTCACGTAGATCACGGTAAGACATCATTGCTCGATTATATACGTAGTGCAAATGTAGTAGCTGGTGAAGCCGGTGGTATCACCCAGCACATTGGTGCTTATCAGGTAGTAACAGGTAGTGGTAAGAAGATCACTTTTTTGGATACTCCAGGTCACGAAGCATTTACCGCGATGCGTGCTCGTGGTGCTAAAGTAGCCGACGTTGCAGTTATTGTTATTGCAGCGGATGATGCTATCATGCCACAAACAAAAGAAGCAATATCGCATGCACAGGCTGCCAGCCTACCTATGATATTTGCTATCAACAAAATAGATAAAGAAGGAGCTAATCCTGAAAAGATAAAAGAACAACTGGCTAATATGAACATTCTGGTAGAAGACTGGGGTGGTAAATATCAAAGTCAGGAAATATCTGCAAAGAAAGGTCTGAACGTAGATCTGTTATTGGAGAAGATAGGGCTGGAAGCTGAGTTGTTGGAATTGAAAGCTAACCCTAACCGTTATGCTAACGGTAGTGTTATTGAAGCATCATTGGATAAAGGACGTGGATACCAAGCTACCATGCTGGTACAAAGCGGTACCCTGCACCAAGGTGATATGATAGCATGCGGACAGCATTATGGTAAAGTAAAGGCAATGTTCAACGAACGCGGACAGCGTGTTGAATCTGTAGGCCCTTCTGCCCCTGTACAGGTATTAGGTTTGAACGGTGCACCACAAGCGGGTGAAAAGTTCAAGATGTATGAGGATGAAGATGAAGCAAAAGAAACAGCAACACACCGTGCACAGATCATGCGTGAGCAAGGTATACGTGCACGCAAACATATCACTCTAGATGAGATCGGTCGCCGACTTGCCTTGGGTAACTTTAAGGAATTGGGTATCATTATCAAGGGTGACTTTGATGGTTCTGTTGAGGCATTGAGTGACTCATTACAGAAACTATCTACTGAAGAAGTAGCTGTGAATGTGGTGCATAAGGGTGTTGGTCAGATAACTGAAAGTGACGTATTGTTGGCAACAGCATCAGATGCTATCATACTTGGTTTCCAAGTGCGTCCATCTATGCAGGCTGCTAAACTTGCTGAACAAGAAAATATTGAGATACGTACTTATTCTATTATCTACGATGCTATCGAGGAGATCAAGAGCGCCATGGAAGGTCTGTTGGAACCTAAGATAGAGAAGAAGACAGTTTGTAACATTGAAGTAAGAGAGATATTCAAGATTAGCGGTGTAGGTACTATTGCAGGTTGTTATGTACTGGATGGTAAGATGACACGAAATACCAAACTGAATTTGGTGCGTGATGGTATCGTTGTTTATACAGGTGAATTATCTTCTCTGAAACGCTTCAAAGATGACGTGAAAGATGTGAATGCAGGTTATGAATGTGGTTTGATGATCAAAAACTACAATGATATACGTGTAAGCGATATCATAGAAGGATTTGATGAAGTGGAAGTGAAACGTACCTTATAAGTAATAATATAATATTGATAAGCCGTTAAATTGTGAATACAGGTTAACGGCTTTTTATTTGTCAGTCGAATCGGGCTTACTGAGCAGGATGATCTTACTACAGATGATGGCTGATACTGCAAATAATGGCATGTAATAATACCTGTAAGTAAGAGGTCCGAACATAAAGAAGCATAATAACACCATGTATAGCATGGCTAAACTAAGATCGTAAAAATTCAGTTTAGATCTCCAACGTCTATGGATAAGTAATCCTGCTAACATTAAACACAGTATTAAGGATCCTTGCACTACTCTTGCCATGAACACACGATGCGTCATATCGCCAGACTGAAAGAGATCTTTCATGTGATGTGCAAAATTGATACCTGATTCAAATGTTTCTGAAACGGGGGGGTGACCACATCCATTCCATTCATATATCGCAGCAGCATTATGATAGCTGATGCCTTGTGATAATATTGAAGGATCTTTTAAGTAGAATGGTATGATATAAATGAAAAGGGTAGAAAAAAAGATACTGCCCCATACCCATATATTCTTTTTAAGTGGGGTATTGAGGAATAATAAAATAAGGAATAATGGTAACCAAAAGATCATTGTATAACGAGAAAGCAAACAAAGGATAATGCCGATAGTAATGATCAATAGATTTCTGGTAGCCAGTCCTATAGCCAATACCATATAGTAAGCAGCGATTTCAGTTTCAAGACTTACCGGCAGATCGATATTTGCGCTGAGCACATATGCCCAAATAACCAATGACGGCAAAAAAATGGCGACTATTTTTTGAATGATATCAGCCTTGTTGTTAGCTATCTTATAGGCATACAAGAAGGTGGTCATTGCAAAAAAGATAATACCTACCCACCTTACATCCAATCCAAAATACTTAGGTATAGCAATAGGTAACCAATGTAATGGCATATATACCGGGTATGCTTGGTATCCGGGTAGGTCTACCAGGGCATAAGGAAATTTGCCATTTGAAAACCTATTGTATTGTGTCTCTAATTGCGGTATCACATCGGAATACCTAGGAGCATCCCATTTGATGAACAAAGCCTGAAGAGCCTGATAGCAGATGGCTATGGTAATAATGCCTAATATGCCGGCTAGGATATTAGTCCCAATCGCTACTTTTTTGTTTTCTATTTGATAGTTTTCGGCTATTAATAACCATAAAAAATATACTGGTATAATAAGAGATGTTATAAATAGAGCATATGGGTTAGAGTATTTGTTGAAAATCCACAACCCATTAAATAAAATATACATTTGAATAATGAAAAGGTTAACAGCTAATAATGCTTTTAAAGTAAAAGAGCCGTTATTTTCAATTTTCATGATTCCGCTTTTATTCCGGTTAAATATATAACTATGTTTTTATTAAGCAATATTGTGAGTATAAGCATGTGATTATTGAGTAACTTCGCACGCCTGAATTTCAAAGATGCTATTTACTCAAAAATAGGATAAGTATCAATGAAAGTAACAGGTTGATCATAACAAAGTATTGTTGAATATGATAGATAAGTTAGAAGCTATAAAAGCGAGATTTGATGAATTAGGTATTGCACTTACTAATCCTGAGATAGTAAGTGACAATAAAAAATTCTCTCAGATCAGTAAGGAATACCGTAAGCTGGAGAAAATAGTAGAAGTATATAAAAAGTATAGGGCATGTTTGGACAGCTTGGAATTTGCACGTGAAGTATTAGGTGCAGAAAGTGACGAAGACCTGCGTACTATGGCCAAAGAGGATATTGAAAAACAAGAACAACTGAAAGACGAATTGGAGGCAGAGATGCGCCAATTGTTGATACCTAAAGACCCTCAGGATGAAAAGAATGCCATATTAGAAATAAGAGCAGGTACTGGTGGTGATGAGGCTAGTTTGTTTGCGGGTAATTTAGTAAGAATGTACATTAGGTATTGTGAGAGACGAGGATGGAAAGTGGCTATGCTAACAGAAACAGAAGGTACTGTGGGAGGATATAAAGAATTGCAACTGGAGGTAATAGGAGATGATGTATATGGTACATTAAAATTTGAAAGTGGGGTGCACCGTGTACAACGTGTGCCAGATACGGAAGCTAGTGGTAGGGTGCATACATCTGCAGCTACAGTAGCTGTAATGCCAGAGGCAGAGGAAATTGATTTTGAACTGAAAGATAGTGATGTGAAAATGGAAACTGCACGTAGTGGTGGTGCAGGTGGACAGAACGTAAATAAGGTAGAAACAAAAGTTATATTAACGCATATTGCTACCGGTACTGTAATAACCTGCCAGACAGAGCGTACCCAGTTGGGTAATCGTGAGAAGGCTATGGAAATGATGCGTACCAAATTATATGAAGAGCAAGTGCGTAAGCAAGAAGATGAAATATCACGCAGACGTAAAAGTCTGGTAAGTACTGGTGATCGTTCAGCCAAAATCAGAACATATAATTACCCACAAGGCCGTGTTACGGATCACAGAATCAATATGACCATCTACAATTTGGATGACTTTATGAATGGTAATATTCAGGATATGATTGAGGCTTTGCAGTTTGCAGAGAATGCCGAAAAAATGCAAGCAGGGGAAACAGTTATTTGATTACTTTTGGCAACTTACAATACCAGGTTATTACATATTATACAATATATTAAAACAAATATTAAATATGAATTCAACTACTCGCTTTGATCTGCTGGACATTATTCAGGCCCTGCAGCGAAACAGGAAGTTTATTATATCTATCGCTTTGATAGCAGGAATATTAGGAGGTGCATTTTATGCAGTTCGTTCAAAAAAATATCAGGCTAAATCAGAATTCATCTTATCAAACCCGATGTATGCTGATCGTAACTTCATTTTCCGTAAAGATGAATCACGTTTCATAGGATATTTTGACGATGATAATGATATGGATAAAGCGATCTCTATTATCAATTCAGATACGGTGATCTTTGCGATGGTGAAGAAATTCAACCTAAGTACTGTATACAATACTGATACCAATATGGTAAAGGTAAAAGAGATCTATCTGAAAAAATTTGAGATCAAACGTACGGATTATGGTTGCTTGGAAGTAACCTATGTAGATAAGGATGCTACATTGGCCATGAACATTGTAAATGAGTCCATTAAACTGACAGAAAATATTTACCAAGGATTTTTTAACCACATTAGAAAAAACATCTACAATTCAATAAAAGTAAAATTGAATGAAATAGATGGTACGATTGCACAATTGACTGATTCATTAGTTAAAATGCGTAATGAGTATGGTATATATGATATAATCAGCCCGGGCAGACATGATATTATCAGTGGTAGTATGAAGGGCAATGGTAAAGGTGACTATGCTAAAGGTGTAGAAGTAATACAAAATCTGGAATCAATAAAAGATCAGGATGTAATGGATAGAGCACACTATATATCATTGATGAACGAGTATTCAACAGGTATCAATGAAGGTGAGAACTCGCTTTTTCAAATTATTTCTTCTCCTAAAGTACCTAAGCCAGCAACCCCTGGAGCATTGATAACCATACTATCGGGCATGTTGGTAGGTTTGTTCTTTAGTTCTATTTGGGTATTACTACGTGATTTTTACAAGATCAAAGCAGCTGAAAGGAATTAATGCAGGACAGCATATTATATGACAAACGAATACAAGGCATCAGCTTCGGAATATTATTCCTTAGCATTGCTTTGTTTGCCTATCTGGGTAGTTTTGTTTATTTGCTGCCGGCAGGTATTTTGTTATTTGCAATAGTAGTAATATTTGACTGGAAGCTGGCATATTGGATATTGTTGTTCAGTATTCCATTTTCTGTTGAGTTTGCATTGCGAGAGGATGGTACTTTATCTACAACAGTGCCTGATGAGCCTATGATGTGGATTTTTCTAGTACTCTTTGGTTTAATGTGGGCACGCAACCCTAATATCTTACCAAAGGCATGGTGGAAAAATCCATTAGTATTGATTGTAGTGTTACAATATATATGGACTACCGTAGCGGTATTATATTCTAAAGAACAGGTTATTTCTCTGAAGTTTCTGGCAGCTAAATCATGGTTTCTGGTTTCTTTCTTTGTATTGCCAGCGTTAATATTCAGAGAAAAAAGAGATTTCAAAAAAGCCTTTGTGATATTTTTGATACCATTGCTTACCACAATGATCATCATAAATATACGCCATGCGCAGAGGCAATTCTTATTTTATAAAGTAGCACATGCTATAGGTAAGTTATATTATAACCACGTAGATTATTCTACGGTCATTTCTATGTTCTTTCCGGCATTGTGTATGGTATTTGCCTTTGTGAAAGGGAAAAGAGGATTGAGGTTTTTTTTATTCATATTGATATTATTCTTCCTTTTTGCCATTTATTTCACATTTGCGCGTGCAGCAATGATAGCTGTGATATTTGCAGCATTTATGGGTATAGCATTAAGGTATAGAGTGATAAAGTGGGTAATGCCTGCATTTTATGCAGTGATGATCGTATTTATTGCCTACATATCAACAGATAGACATTATATTAAATACAGACCTAAGTACGACCATACGTTCATGCACAAGGATTTTGTGGATCATATAGTGGCTACTTTCAAGGGGCAGGATATGTCGTCTATGGAGCGTGTGTATAGATGGATAGCAGGTGCAAGAATGAGTATGGACGAACCTATAAAAGGTTATGGTCCTAATACATTCTACTATTACTATAAACCATATGCCATTGCTGAATTTAAGACTTATGTAAGTGCCAATACTGAGCACTCTACGGCACATAACTATTTCTTGTTCATGCTGGTGGAACAAGGCTGGCCTGCCTTAATACTCTATGCTATTTTGGTTGCAGCATTTTTTGTCCACTCACAGAAGACATACAATAGGTTCAGAGGGAAAGACAAATTCTATACTTATTGTACCATAGCAGTAACTATGATGTTCTCTGCAGGATTTATCAATAACTTCTTCTCTGATCTGATTGAGACCCACAAAGTAGGAGGTATGTTTTACCTCTGTTTAGCAATGATGGTAGTACTGGACATGAAAAGCAGACAGCTACAAGCTGAAGGTGTAGTGGATAATGATGTGATGATACCTACTAAGCAATAACAGGTTCTATCCAAGCTTCACTCTCTTTCAGCAATTGGATCAATTCATTTACTGCAATATCGCTTTCTACATTCTTTTTTACTACTTCTTTGCCTCTGTATAATGTGATCTTTCCTGGGCCACTTCCTACGTATCCAAAGTCGGCATCGGCCATTTCTCCTGGACCATTTACTATGCAACCCATTATAGCGATCTTAACACCTTTAAGATGATTGGTAGCATTGCGGATCTTAGCGGTAGTTTCCTGAAGGTCAAAAAGGGTTCTGCCGCAACTAGGGCAGCTGATGTACTCGGTTTTGCTAATACGGGTACGAGTGGCTTGTAATATTGAGAAGGAAGTATTATTGAGGAATTGTAGATTGTTTTTTACTTCCAAATAGGTACGCCCGCTTACTCTGGCGTTGTTGATCTGTTCTGAATTATTATATAACCAAACACCATCTCCAAAACCATCCAGCAATAAACCACCACAATCTGTAGCAAAATGAATGAGTTGATCATCCAGTGATTCATTGAAACTGGCCACCTGAAAAATAACTGGGCATTCTACTTTTTTTGCCAATAATTCTATTAGGTATCTGCGTACGGATGGCAAGGCATCTGTGTTGCTACTATTCAAACACAGCACAGCATTTGTGTCATTCTTTACCTTGTCCAATATCCTTAATAATTCGATCCAGCTACTATTTGTATCTACTTGTACAAAGTGTAAAGTGGAAATTGTGTCTTTATTGGTCAGGTAGTTTTCTTGCTGTAATAAAGGATGATATTTTGACTTGTCAGCAGATACATTCCAGAGATCAATATCACATATAATTTGCAATGTGCCCGGTAGTGCAAAGTTCACCAACTTATTGGCTGTATATATATAGTCGGCAGAACCATCACTGATATTCCATTTGTCAGTAGCGGCATCGTAAGTATAGCCAATAGCCTGTAAGTCTTGGTGAGAGATACTTTCATTTTTACGAAAATCTGCAATTACCACTGGTACATGACCATTGCCTATATGCTGTACTGTATGTGTATTTCTGCGTAAGTAGCCGAAGGGATTATATGGCAGTACAATTCTTTCCTGTTCGCTTAATGGTTGAATAGGCGTATGTTCTGAGCGATGGGTATAGCGCTTTACAATATCGCGACATACAGGTATTTCAAATTCAGGGTCTTCAGTAAGGGATACACGAATAGTATCGCCAATGCCATCTTCCAGTAATGTGCCAATACCAATGGCGCTTTTGATGCGCCCATCTTCGCCATCTCCAGCCTCTGTGACACCCAGATGTAAGGGGTAATATTCACCAAATTCTTCATGCATTTTTTGTATTAGCAAACGATAGGCTTGCACCATCACTTGTGGGTTGCTGGATTTCATACTGAGTATGATCTGATGATAATTTTCATAGCGTGCTATACGCAGGAATTCCATGGCACTCTCTACCATACCTATTGGAGTATCACCATAACGGCTCATGATCCTATCGCTAAGAGAGCCATGGTTAGTGCCAATGCGCATAGCTGTGCCATACTCTTTGCAGATTCGTACCAAAGGAGTGAAACGTTCTTGAATACGTTCGATTTCGCCTATATATTCTTCATCCGTATAATTGATCATGTCGAACTTCTTTTTGTCTACATAGTTCCCTGGGTTCACTCTTACTTTTTCAACAATCCTGGCTGCTATTTCTGCAGCATTGGGGGTGAAATGAATATCTGCTACCAAGGGGGTATTATAACCCATACTACGTAGCTGATCTTTAATGACCTTCAGGTTCTCTGCTTCTGTTTTGCTAGGTGCAGTAATGCGAACCAGTTCGGCACCAGCCTCTATGCAACGAATACTTTGAGCCACAGTGGCGGCAGTGTCCATCGTGTCCGTAGTGGTCATGGTCTGTATGCGTATAGGGTGGTTTTGGCCAATAAAAAGATCACCTACTTTCACATCGCGGGTGTGTAAACGTCTATATTCTCTAAGGGAGTGACAATATTGTTGTAACATGGTATTATATATGCTTGACAAAGTTAGGCGAATGTAAGTATGAGAAATGTGAAAAAATACGGTTTGGCCATAGATATTAAGCATTTTTACCCCTACAAAAAACAAATTGCTATATAAGAAAGGAAATATGTATTTTCACTAAAACAGTAGTATTTTTAGCAAAACCATTAGTGCCTGATGCAATACGAGATCAAACACTTAGGCAAATTCAAGTACGTAGAAGAAGGAGAGGGGGAACCTTTGGTACTCCTACATGGCTTGTTTGGAGCGTTGAGTAATTTTAAAGACTTGGTAGACTATTTTAAGCAAACACATAAAGTAGTTATACCGATACTGCCATTATATGACCTTACCTTACTTGAAACTACGGTTTCGGGGTTGAATAGATATGTGTCAAAATTTATTGAGACCCGTTGTTTTGATAGAGTGAACCTTTTGGGTAATTCTTTAGGTGGCCATGTGGGTTTAGTGTATACACTTAAACATCCTGAAAGAGTAAAGACCATTACTCTTACGGGTAGTTCAGGATTATTTGAAAATGGAATGGGAGAGACCTATCCTAAAAGAGGTGACTACGATTTCATCAGAAAGAAAACAGAACTGACCTTTTACGATCCTAACATTGCCACTAAAGAATTGGTAGATGAAATATATTCCATTGTCAATAATCGTTTAAAAGCATTAAAGATCATTTCCCTGGCTAAATCAGCTATTCGCCACAATTTGGGGGATGAGCTACAGGAAATAAAAATGCCTACATGCCTGATATGGGGTAAAAATGATACGATAACACCTCCTATGGTAGCAGAAGAGTTTCATAAACTGATCTCTACATCTGAGTTGCATTGGATAGATAAGTGCGGTCATGCACCTATGATGGAAGTGCCTGATGAATTCAATAAAATTCTATCAGCATTCCTTGAAAAGCATAAAGGTTAAGCCGTTTTCATTTTTATGATATTCTTTTGACAATTGCTACCCAACCAAAACTGGTCTGACAATTGTATTATATAGTATAGAGAGACTGAATCATGTTGATAGAGAAGTTGATATCGCCCATTGTCCCCACCTTAACGGCTACTGATACCGGCAACAGAGCTTTGTCTCTGATGGAGGAGAATCATTTTACGCAGTTACCATTAGTAGTAGAACATCAATACATGGCGTTGATAAAGGAAAACGATGTGTTGGACTGGAATACCCCGGAATCCCCCCTTAGTGGCGCAGATTTTCTCAGTTATCGCCCAGCTGTATTTGCTAATGGCCATCCGTATGAAGCCTTACGAATAGCTCATGAGCATAATTTATCAATTGTGCCAGTAGTAGATGACCAAAACATGTACATTGGTGCTATTACCAAAGATGAATTGTTAAAGTACATTACTGAAACAAGTGGATTGGATAATCCCGGTGGTATCATAGTATTAGAACTGGATGCCAGAGGGTATAGCCTGATGGAGATAGCGCGAATTTGTGAGAATGAAGAAGTGACAGTGATCAGCACACAACTTTTCAATAACCGTTTTACTAATAAGCTGGAAATAACATTAAAAACAAATCGTACCGATCTGCGAAGTGTCGTAGCTTCTTTTGAGCGTCATAAGTACACTGTAAAGGATGTATTTGGGGAACAAACTCAATATGAAGATGTGGCTACGCGTTACAATTTGTTGATGAATTATATTAACATGTAATGAAATGTACGATGAATCAATATTTTAATTCTGATAAATGATAGCGATAGGCCAGGTGCTTCTGAGTGATGAAGTAGTGCAGGAGCAATTTGTATGTGACCTTAACAGTTGCAAAGGTGGTTGCTGTGTAGATGGGGACTGTGGCGCTCCATTGACAGATGATGAAACCAAGATCATCAAAAAATTATATCCCAAGATCAAAAAATACCTCCCCCAAGAATATATTGCAGAAATTGAGAAACAAGGTACACATGTGTGGGATGACGAGTATGGTCATGTAACCCCAACGGTAAATGGTGGTGTATGCGTATATGCTTATACTGAAGAAACAGGCGTAGTAAAATGTGGCATAGAGAAGGCATGGAAAGAAGGTGTTGTAGATTTTCAAAAGCCAATATCCTGCCATTTATATCCTATTCGTATCAAACAATACAATGGATATGAGGCAGTGAATTATGAGCCTCGCCCTACTATATGCAAACCTGCATGCCGACTAGGAAAAAAATTACAAGTGCCAGTATATAAGTTTTTGAAAGACTCTTTGATACGTAAATATGGTGAGGAATTCTATGAAACTTTGGACGCAGTAGCCCAACAAGTATTGAAAAAATAATTAAAGTTCTTTTCTGAGTCTTGCCACCGGTATGTTCAGTTGCTCACGATATTTAGCTACTGTACGGCGGGCAATATTATAGCCCTTTTCTTGCAATAACTCTGTCAATCTTTCGTCGGATAAAGGACGATGTTTATCCTCATTGCCTATAAGGCCTGATAGTATGCTTTTTACTTCTCGTGTAGATACATCTTCGCCACTATCTGTATGTAGCGCTTCAGAGAAAAAGTACTTTAGCTTATAAGTACCAAACTCAGTTTGTACAAACTTACTGTTAGCTACCCGCGATACGGTAGAAACATCCAAATTCGTCATTTGGGCAATGTCCTTAAGTATCATTGGCTTCAGAGTAGTATCGTCGCCAGTTAAGAAGAATTCTTGTTGGAATATTATTATGGACTGCATAGTATGTAATAAAGTATGCTGGCGTTGTTTGATAGCATCTATGAACCATTTGGCAGAATCTAATTTCTGTTTGATGAATAATAGTGCTTCTTTCTGGCGTTTATTCTTCTTCTCGCTTCTGTCATATGCTTTCATCATCTCTCTATATCCTTCGGATACACGTAGTTCAGGGGCATTTTTTGAATTCAGTGCCAGTTCCAGTTTGCCATTATTATTTTCTACAAAGAAATCAGGTATCACATAGCTTTCAGCCTTGTTGACAATCGTAAATACTGAACCAGGCTTAGGATTCAGCTTGATGATACAATTGATAGCGTCCTTAAAATTTTCATTAGTAAGGTCTAGCTGACGCTGTATTTTATCATAGTGCTTTTTGATGAATTCATTGAAGTATTTATCAATGATCTGAGCAGCTATTTTGGCATCATTATTTAGTGGTGACAGTCTTCTCAGTTGTAATAGGAGACACTCCTGTAGTGTCCACGCGCAAACTCCCGGTGGGTCAAATTTTTGTATCTCCAATATCAGGCTATTTACTTCTTCTTCTGATGTATAGATGTTTTGACCAAAGGCCAGATCATCCACTATGGACGAAGGCTCTCTTCGTAAATAACCATCTTCGTCTATACTGCCTATTATTTGTTGTGCTATTTTGTTAGTTCTTTCATCCAGTTCCAACATGCTTAGTTGGTCCAGTAGGTAATCTATAAAGGTAGTTTCTACACTTACTGGAGCCGTAGTAGATTCATCTGAGCCACTACTGTAATAATCATCACCACCACTATAATCTCCACCATCATCCTCTCTACGCAAAAAATCATCGAGATCAACTTTCTCTGCAGTATCATTACTTAATTCTACATCATCAAGGTCTCCATCAGAGTCATAATCGTCCTCTTTACTATCTAATTTATAATCATCATTGTCGAAATCACCATCCTCAGCTCCGTACTCCAATGCTGGGTTCTCTTCCATTTCCTCCTTTATTCGCTCCTCTAAGTTAATAGTAGGTACCTGCAGCAATTTCATAAGCTGAATTTGCTGGGGGGATAGCTTTTGTAAGAGTTTTTGTTGTTGAGATTGCCTAAGCATGATATATGTTAACTGTTCGTTTTTCAGAAATAAAATTATTGTTTCTTCTTGTAAATCTTAATTCTATTTTTTTAATCATGTTTTAGGTGTCTAAATGCTTCTTTTATCAGAACTTGTTTCGTAATTTTCTGCAAAATGTAAACTAGGGAGCTGGCATGAGTAAAAGACCTTATATTTCTCCTTCATTCTCATATGTCCCTCTGGAAGAGACTTTAGAGATATTGCCGAAAAAGAAACAACTCTTTATAGGTATCCCTAAAGAGACCTCTTTTCAGGAAAACAGGGTGGCTCTTACCCCAGAGGCTGTTTCTGTATTGGTCAATAATGGTCATGAGATTGTTGTAGAACATAATGCCGGAGAGGGTTCCTTTTACTTTGATAGCGACTATAGTGAGGCTGGGGCGCGTATTGTGTATGAAAAAAGTGAAGTATATAAGGCCACTACAATAATTAAATCTGCCCCTATTTCTGAAGAAGAAGTAGCGCTTTTACAACCCAATCAGGTTATTATTTCTCCTATTCACTTACCGGTTCTTAAGGTAGAGATGTTAGAGCAGTTAATGCAAAAAAAGATCATAGCAATTGCTGTAGAGTCTATAAAGGACGATTCAGGTACTTATCCCATAGTACGATCTATGAGCGAGATAGCAGGTAGCTCTGCTATTCTTACAGCAGCTAAGTACCTTAATAATGGACATAATGGTAAGGGTATACTACTGGGAGGTATTTCCGGTGTCCCTCCGGCCAAGGTGTTGATCATTGGTGCAGGGGTAGTGGGTGAATTTGCAGCCCGTACTGCTTTAGGATTAGGTGCATCTGTCATGATCTTTGATAATTCTATATACCGCCTTATGCGTTTGCAGAATAACATTGGCAGACGTTGTTTCACTTCTGTAATGGAGCCCGTTACTTTAGGTGAAGAGCTGGCTAATGCAGATGTGGCAGTAGGTGCTTTGAAACCTGTGAATGGGGTAACGCCGGTAGTGGTTACAGACGAAATGGTAGGGAATATGAAAGCAGGTTCTGTTATCATAGATGTAAGTATAGATAGGGGCGGCTGTTTTGAAACCTCAAGGGTTACTTCACACGAAAACCCAATTTTCAAAAAGTATGATGTGATACATTATTGTGTGCCTAATATGGCTTCAGGGGTTTCCCGTACAGCATCTAGGGCTATCAGTAATGTTATAATGCCTATAATGCTGCAATGTGCTGATTTGGGTGGTGTAGAGGGTATTATCCAGGCAAAGAACGGTATCCGCTCAGGTGTATATTTATATAAAGGCTGTGTTACCAATGCCAACATCGCCCGTCGTTTCCATCTGAAATTCACTGATCTGGATCTACTTTTAGCAGCACATAGCTAACACCATGTAAAAATATTCCATTTGCATGCCTAATAATAGAACCAATAAAACTATTGCAGGTTACCATTTATTAATGATATTATCTGCTGTCGATTTCCGTATCAGCTATAATGAGGATAGGGTCATTAGGGTGTATTTGGTAGAGGAATTCCCATTTCGGGTAAATCTGGATAGAGAAATGGCTATTATCAGCAATCTAAAGCCTGAAGAATGGGAAGCTCATTTCCTGAAAATGATGGATGATTTTTACGATGATGCTACCGAAGACGAAAGGAAAAACCTGATCAATTTTGCAATAGAACTTACCAAGGCTGATAATGTTATCACAATGGAAGAAAATTACTACCTCAATTTATTGTTCGAGAACTGGGAATATGGCTTATAATTATCCTGCCATCATTTTGAAATAGATCATCGCCAATACTGCAATTCCTGCAATAATACGATATACACCAAATGCTCTGAAACTATGTTTCTGTAAGTATTGTATGAATGTCTTAATAGCTATCAATGCTACTATGAAGGCTATAATGTTACCTACTATCAGCATAGGTATTTGTCCATCCTGAAAGGTCACACCATGCTTATGGAAATCCCATAATTTCTTAGCGGTAGCAGCCATCATGGTAGGTACTGCTAGAAAGAATGAAAATTCGGCAGCTAGTTTCTTGGTCAGCTTTTGTTGCATACCACCTACTATCGTGCATGCACTACGAGATACACCTGGTATCATTGCTATAACCTGAAAACAACCAATGATGAATGCTTTCACATAGTTGATATCCTCGTCTTTTTCTATTTCAGATTTTTTAAATAGCTTATCTATGAACAATAGAATGATACCGCCTATCAGTAATGAAAATCCTACGGTCATACTACTTTCCAACAGAGCATCTATCTTTTTAGAGAACAATGCTCCGAATATAGCAGCGGGAATAAATGCTGCAACAAGTTTAAAATAAAAATCCAACCTTTTGAAGTCAAAAAATTTCTTCCAGTACAATACTACTACCGATAATATAGCTCCAAACTGTATGCACACTTCAAACAGTTTGGTAAAATCATCAGTGCTAATGCCCATAATAGAGCTGGCAATGATCATATGGCCTGTAGATGAAATCGGTAGAAATTCAGTAATGCCTTCTACTATACCTAGGATAATAGTTTGTAACCAAGTCATACTTTATGGGATATTTATGAATTTATGTGTTTGCAACGACAATTGCCATTGTGGATGTTCCTGAATGTAGTCAATAATAAGTGGTGTGATTTCCTCTCGTTTACTCCATTCAGGTTGAAGGTACAATATACAATCTTTAGAAACTTTTGCTGCATGTTCTTCTGCCCACTGAAAATCACTTTTATTAAAAACAACCACTTTCAATTCATGTGCTTGCTGCATGGCTTCATCCAGAGGGGCTTTGAATTTTTTAGGAGAAAGTGTTACCCAATCTAACGTTCCACTTAGTGGATGGGCCCCTGATGTTTCTATATGGGTACGAAAACCCACTTTATGTAGTGCATCACAAAGCCCTGTAAGCTTATGCATAGCTGGTTCGCCACCTGTTATCACAGCTATCCGTCCCGGGAAAGATGATGATTTCTTAACGATCTCATCAGTAGTCATCATAGGGTGTGCATGTGCATCCCAGCTTTCTTTCACATCACACCATACACATCCTACATCGCATCCACCTAATCTAATGAAATAGGCAGCTTGCCCACTATAGTACCCTTCACCCTGTAAGGTGTAAAAATGTTCCATTACAGGATAAGCTTCAGTATTTGTGCGCGTAGTTGCCACTATTACGAATGAGAAGATTGAGACAACTTAGTAGCCAGTAGTGTGTTTTTCATAAGTCCGCAGATGGTCATAGGGCCAACTCCTTTTGGTACAGGTGTGATAAAGCTGCATTTTTCAGCAACATTATCAAAATCCACATCACCTACTAATCTCATACCGCTTTTACGTGTAGGGTCGTCTATTCTATTGATACCTACGTCTATAATAATAGCACCTTCTTTCACCATCTCTGCAGTTATGAATTTTGGCCTACCTATAGCTGCTATAATAATATCAGCTTTCTGTGTTATCTCAGTCAGATTGCGTGTTTTAGAATGGCAGATAGTTACAGTAGCATTACCTGGTTTTCCATTTCTACTCATAAGAATGGACATGGGCGTACCTACAATATTGCTTCTTCCTACTACTACACAGTTCATACCGGTAACATCAATATTGTAATACTCTAGCATCAGCAATATACCATACGGAGTAGCTGGTAAGAAAGAAGGTTGTCCTAATACCATACGACCTTGTGTTATAGGGTGGAAACCATCCACATCTTTTGCTGGGTCTATTGTATTGATCACTCTGTCTTCAGATATATGCTTGGGTAATGGCAACTGTACTAGTATACCATCAACTACACTATCAGCATTCAGTTTTTTGATCTCTTCCAACAGATAATCTTCAGTAATGTCTATGCTGAAGCGTAATAAAGTAGAGCCAAAACCTATTTCTTCACAGGTTTTAACTTTAGAACCTACATAGGCTTCACTCGCAGGATTATTACCTACTATTATTACTGCCAGATGTGGTATTTTACTACCTGTTGTGCGTAAGAGTTGAACTTCTTGTTTCAGTTCTTCTTTTATATGTGCAGCTACTGCTGTTCCTTCTAGAATTTGCATATCACAAAGATAACATCACATTTCAGAAAACATTTATCGGATGATAAGTAATTGATACTTGGTGATATTTGAATATGTTTTTATGTATCTTGCAAGCCTTTCTATATGTTTTTAAAATCATTAATGTGAAGAGAATACTTTGTTTGCTTCTATTGATACCTGTTATTGGCTTTACGCAAATCCCACCTGGCTATTACAATAGCGCTAATGGACTTAATGGAGAGCCGCTACGTATAGCTTTATATAATATTATAAAAGGACATACTGTTTTAAGCTATACACCGGGTTTATGGAATGCATACTATTCTACCGATAAAAGGACAGATGGTAAGGTTTGGGATATATATGCTGATATTCCCGGAGGCACACCGGCTTATGAATACACTTTTGGTGCTAACCAATGTGGTAATGGTCTCAATCATGAAAACTCTTGTTATAATCGAGAGCACACATGGCCTCAAAGCAAATTCAATAGCCTTAGCCCCATGTATTCCGATCTGTTTATTGTTTATCCAACAGACTATTACGTCAACGGTCAACGTGCAGACTTCCCTTATGGTAAAGCTGGTACACCTGTTCTCAAAACATTTACCAATGGTTCTAAGTTAGGTCCCAACACTTATTTGGGTGCTCCTGCAACCACTTGTTTCGAACCCATAGATTCTTTCAAGGGGGATATTGCACGAAATTACTTTTATATCACTACTCGCTATTGGGCAGATAGCAGTTCATTCAATGATTGGGAAATGGCCACGAAGGTCACTTTGAAATCATGGACCATTCAAATGTTATTAGAATGGCATCACTTAGATCCGGTAAGTCAAAAGGAGATTGACAGGAATGATTCTGTATATGCATTGCAACACAACCGTAATCCTTTTATAGATTATCCACTATATGCCGATTGTATATGGGGTACTGGCGACTGCACTACTTCCGTTACCAATATATCTGCAAACAGAGAAAGTACTATTATCTATCCCAACCCTACTAAGGATATTGTAAATATCCATTCTTTACAAGCTATACAATTAATAGACATTATGGATATGCAGGGTAGGGTTATGATACACAATGCTCTAGAAACAGCAACTAAGAATACTTCTTTATCTGTTGTACAGCTCCCTTCAGCTAATTATATCATTAAGGTGCAAGACCAAACTGGTGTTACTACACAAAAATTATTGATACAGTAAATAGAGATGATATTTTAAACAATAGAGGCTGCTCTAGAGCAGCCTCTATTGTTTTTATCAGGTAAGAGTTATTAACTAACGGCTCCTATTTTCTTTAATATCTTTCTGTTCTCACGTTTGTGTATCAGATTATAGGCTATTGTATAAATAACCGGCAATATCAATAAGGTAAGAATAGTAGATGTTACTAAGCCTCCTATTACTACTATCGCGAGAGGCTTTTGGGTTTCAGAACCTATACCCGTACTAACCGCTGCTGGTAATAGCCCTATTGCTGCCATCAGAGCGGTCATTACAACAGGGCGCACACGTGAGTGTACTCCTTGTTCTATAGCCGCCTTAAGGGTCATTTTTGCTTCCAGATTTTTTCGGAATACACTGATAAGTATCACACCATTCTGTATACACACCCCAAACAAGGCTATGAATCCTATACCTGCACTGATACTAAAGTTCATGCCAGTGATATGTAGTGCTAATATTCCACCTATTAATGCAAATGGTACGTTCATAAGCGTAAGTAATGCATCTTTCGCATTGCCAAATGTGATGAACAATATCAGGAATATAGCTAGTAAACAAAGTGGCACTACTTTGCCTAATGTTTTAGATGCACGTTGTGCATTTTCAAATACACCATTCCAGGTCATTGAATATCCCTGGGGTATTTTGATGTGCGCATTCACTTTCTTTTGAGCTTCTGCAATGGTACTACCCAAGTCACGCCCACGAATAGAGAATTTAACAGGTATATACCTTTGGTTATTATCACGGTAAATAAAGGAAGGGCCTATCATTACTTTCATATCGCTGATCTCTTTGATCGGAATTCTCGATCCGTCCTGAGTAGGTACCATCAACTGTTCTATCTTTTCCTCTGTATTACGGTACTCCTTATCATAACGTATTCTGATGTCAAACTTCCGCTCACCTTCATATAATTGTGTAGCTGCTTTACCGCCCACAGCCATTTCTATCACGGCATTGGCATCTGCAATATTCACACCATACATGGCCATTTTCTGCTGATTCAGTTCTATACGGAATTCCGGTTGTCCCAAATTACGTAATACTCCAAGGTCTTCTACGCCTTGTACTGTATGTAATTGATCCATTACCTGATTAGCCATACTGTCTAGTGTGTTGAAATCCTTACCAAACACTTTTACCACCAACGATGCAGGTACACCTGCCACCGCTTCATCCACATTATCACGTATTGGCTGAGAATAATTGAACATAATACCCGGCAGCTTGCTGAGCTGTTTGTCCATCGATTCTATCAAATTCTCAGTGGTCACTCCTTTAGGCCATTTTTCTTTGGTTTTTAGGTCTACTGCTATTTCTACATTGAAAAATCCTTTAGGGTCAGTGCCATCTACCGTACGTCCTATTTGTGCTAGCACATGGTCTACCTCAGGAAACTTCTGCAATATATCCATCATCTTTCTGGCTATGTCATCCGATTGTTGCAATGAAGCACTCATTGGTAATTGAGCTTTTACCCACAAGGCACCTTCATCTAGGTCAGGCAAGAACTCAGAACCCAAGAATTTTGCCGATGCAAATGTCAACACCATGAACGATACAGCTACTATAAGACTAGTACGTTGATGGGTGTGTACCCATCGGAATGACTTACCTACTATCTTTTCAAAGAACTCCACAACTACATTATGTTTCTCTCTTACGTTTTTGCGTAATAGTATACTTGCTAATGCAGGTACTAATGTCAAAGTATAGATAAGTGCTCCTAATAAGGCAAAACCTAGTGTATATGCCAGAGGCGAGAACATCTTACCTTCTACTTTCTGAAAGGCAAAAATTGGTATAAGACAAGTAAGGATGATGACCTTTGAGAAGAATATAGCTTTACCCATTTCAGTACCCACATTCTTGAACAGACCTAGTTTGGCCAACTTGTTGAATTTCTCCATGCCCACCTCCTTTGCTCTGTAGTCTAGTGCCACAAAGAGCCCTTCTACCATTACCACAGCACCATCTATGATGATACCAAAGTCTACCGCCCCCATCGATAGCAAGTTGGCTGTCATACCTTTCAATCGCATTAGCATGAACGCAAAAAGCAATGCTAATGGTACTATGATACCCACAATCAAGGTAGTGCGCCAATCGGCCATAAATATCAATACTATCAGTGTTACAAGTATGATACCTTCAAACAGGTTATGCAATACAGTATGTGTTGCATACTCCATCAGGGTAGTACGGTCGTAGAATGGCTCTATCTTTACATCTGAAGGTAAAATATGTTCATTCAAGTCTTTTACTTTCTCATGTATACGTTCTAGTACTTCTGCAGCATTCTCACCTTTTCTCATTACTACTATACCTTCTATTGCATCTCCTTCAGCATCTCGTTTCACTTGTCCTAGGCGCGGCTTTTCAGTTTCTGCAACGTTGGCCAGGTTCTTTACCAGAATAGGTACACCATGGATCTTTGTAACGATAATATTATTGATCTCATCAATATTGTTCAGCAATCCTATTCCACGTACAATAAATGCCTGCCCGTTACGCTCCAGCACATCACCACCCACATTGATATTACTTTTAGCTACTGCATTATATACGTCTAATGATGTAAGCCCATAATTAGTTATACTGTTAGGGTTCACACGTATCTCATAGATCTTTTCTCCACCACCAAAAGTATTTACGTCTGCTACACCGGGTATAGATTTGAATTGCCTATCCAGTACCCACTCTTCTATAGTATTCAGTTCTCTTATACTTTTGGTCTTGCTACGCAATGTATAGCGGTATATCTCACCTGTAGGTCCATAAGGAGGCTCTATTTCAGGCGATATATTATCTGGTAGGTCAGCGCCATTGATACGGCTCATTACCTGTTGACGCGCAAAGGCATCATCTACATCATCATCAAATATCAATCTTATATATGATAGACCAAATGACGAGGTAGACCTAAGATTGATCTTTTTCTGAACAGAATTCAGAGTGGTTTCTAATGGTACTGTCACAAATTTCTCTACTTCCTCTGCACTACGTCCCGGCCATTGGGTAATGATAATGATCTGTGTATTCGTTACATCCGGAAAAGTTTCTATTGGGGTATTCTGGTAACTTACAAATCCTATTATGGCTAGTATTCCAGTTAGAAAGAATACAAAATATCTGTGCCTTAATGAAAAGTAGATAATCAGTTTAATGAACTTGTCCATGCTTCGAATTATTAGTCTTTATTGTGATAGGTTTAGTATTCTAATTTTCTGGCAACTTAATAATTGCAATTATTTATCTATAAAAAATATTTCTATGGTCTGAAAGGTATAATTTCTTATTCAGATTACCATAAAAAAAAACTGCTCTTTTGAGCAGTTTTTGAAATAGTTTTTTTGAAGATAGTGTCTTAATTAACAGCTCCTATCTTTTTCAATAGCTTTCTGTTTTCTCGCTTATGTATCAAATTGTAAACCATTGAGTAAATAACAGGCAATATTAATAATGTGAGAATAGTTGATGTGATAAGCCCTCCAATTACGACAGTTGCTAGTGGTTTTTGAGATTCTGAACCTATACCGGTACTAAATGCCGCAGGTGATAATCCTATTGCGGCCATCATAGCGGTCATTACTACTGGCCTTACTCTTGATACCACTCCTTCATGGATTGCTTTTGCTAAAGGCATTTTCATTTCCAGATTATGACGGAATTGGCTAATAAGGATTACGCCATCTTGGACGCATATACCTGCCAATGCTATAAAGCCAATTCCGGCACTAATACTAAAATTCATTCCTCTTAAATGTAGGGCTAGTATGCCTCCAATAAGTGCAAAGGGTACATCCATTAATACAATAAGCGCATCTTTAGCATTCCCAAATGCTACAAATAATAGAATAAAGATGATTAGCAAACATATGGGTACAACAGTTGCTAGTGTATGCTGCGCACGTTCTTGGTTCTCAAACTCACCATTCCAGGATATAGAGTAATCATCTGGTAATTTTAAATTTTTAGCAATTGTTTTTTGTGCTTCCTGAATCGTACTTCCAAGATCACGGTTTCTAACGCTGAACTTCACACCAATATATCTACTGTTATTATCTCTGTAAATAAATGCAGGTCCTGTTATCTTCTTAATATCAGCTATGTTTTTTAAAGGTACAATATTACCATTTCCACAGGGCACTATTAGGTTCCCAACTTTTTCATCATCATCTCTGAATTCTTCTTTATAACGTATCCGTATATCAAACCTTTTTTCATTATCATATAGTATCGTAGCTGCTTTGCCACCCAATGCCATTTCAATGATGGAATTAGCATCAGATACGTTTACACCGTACAATGCCATTTTTGTTTGATCTAATTCAATTCTATACTCTGGTTGGCCGATATTCCGAAATTCACCCAGATCGGTCACTCCATTTATTTTCTTCAATATATCTTGTGCTTCTGCAGATTTTTCTTCCAGTACTTTAAAGTCCGGTCCAGATATTTTTAACGCGTTTTCAGCAGGAATACCTGCTATAGCTTCAGCAACGTTATCACTTATTGGTTGTGCAAAATTTAGTATCACACCAGGAAAGACTGATAGTTTTTTATTCATATCGTCTACCAATTCGTCTATCTTTATCTTTCTTTTCCATTCTTCCTTAGGGTATAGGTCTACTGCTATTTGTACATTAGCAAATCCTTTAGGATCAGTACCATCATTTGTTCTCCCTACCTGCACTAATACTTCTTTTACTTCTGGAAATCCCTTTAGTATCCCATACATCTTTTGCGATATATCGTAAGAGTTGTTCAGAGAAGAACTCATGGGTAATTGAACAGTTATCCATAATGCACCTTCGTTCAGTTTTGGTAAGAACTCTGTACCTAGGAATTTGGTAGACATAAATGTAAGTAGCATAAAGCTAAATGCTATGATCAGGCTCCCTTTCGGAAATTTGAACGTATAAGATGCTACCCTGTCTACCAATTTTTCCAAACCTATAACGAGAGGGTTGTGTTTTTCTTGTACGTTCTTTTTTAATAGTATACTCGATAATGCAGGTACTAAGGTTAACGTATAGATTAGAGCACCTAACAATGCAAACCCTAGGGTATAGGCAAGTGGTGCAAACATTTTACCCTCTACCTTTTGAAAGGCAAAAATGGGTAAAAGGCAGGTAATGATTATGAGCTTTGAGAAAAATATTGCCTTTGCTTTATCAGTAGCTACATTCTTAAAATGACCTAGTTTAATGAGCCTATTATATTTCTCCATTCCCACTTCTTTAGCCATATGGTCCATGGCTACATATAACCCTTCTACCATTACAACAGCTCCGTCTATGATAATACCAAAGTCTACCGCCCCCATCGATAATAAATTCGCAGTCATGCCTTTTATTTTCATGCATGTAAATGCAAATAAAAGTGCTAATGGAATAATTAATGCCACTGTCAGCGTAGTACGCCATTCAGCCATAAATAAGAATACAACAATTGTTACTAATAATATTCCTTCTATTAAGTTGTGAATTACAGTTTCAGTTGCAAAATCCATGAGGGTTGTCCTGTCATAGAACTTTTCTATTTTTACATCCTGTCTCGCTAGTTTCTTATTCAGCTCATCTATTTTTTTGTGTATTAATGCTAGTACTTGTCTGGGGTTTTCTCCTTTTCGCATTACGATTATGCCTTCTATCACATCCCGTTCATCATTTCTGCTTACCTTCCCTAATCTTGGTTTCCCGGCTTCTTTTACTTCTGCAAGGTTTTTTACTAATACTGGTACATCATTGATGTTAGTTACTATCACATTGTTGATCTCATCAATACTGTTCAATAGTCCTATCCCTCGTACCACGAAAGCCTGCCCATTCTTTTCAATAACATCACCACCTACATTGATATTGCTTTTATTAACAGCATTAAATACATCTAATGCTGTCAACTTATACTTCAAAAGCAAATTTGGATTTACTCCTATTTCGTAGATCTTTTCTTCTCCGCCAAATGTATTCACATCTGCCACTCCGGGTATTGCTTTGAATTGCCTGTCAAGAAACCATTCTTGTATAGTGGTCAATTCATGTATAGATTTTGTTTTGCTACGCAAAGTGTACCTGTATATTTCATCCGTAGGCCCGTATGGGGGCTCTATTTCAGGCTTGATGCCATCTGGCAGATCTGCATTCATTATCCTGCTCAATACTTGCTGCCGACCAAAAGCATCTTCTATATTATCTTCAAAGATGATGCGTATGTATGATAGACCAAATGACGAAACAGTTCTTAGATTTACTTTGTTCTGTACTGAATTTAATTCAGTTTCTAATGGTATAGTAATGAATTTTTCTACCTCTTCTGCACTTCTTCCGGGCCATTGTGTTATCACAATGATCTGTGTATTCGTTACATCCGGA
Source organism: Bacteroidota bacterium (assembly GCA_037144255.1). Lineage (GTDB taxonomy): Bacteria > Bacteroidota > Bacteroidia > Chitinophagales > Chitinophagaceae > JBAWXE01. The sequence continues at coordinate 25,187 of JBAWXE010000001.1, forward strand.
AAAGTTTCAATTGGTGTATTGTTATAGCAATAGAGTCCTATTACTGTCATCACTGCGGTAAAGAAAAAGATAAGATATCTATGACGCAGTGAGAAATAGATGATTTGTTTTATGAACTTATTCATAAATTTTAGTTTCTTTAAATTACAGTAGTATATCCCCGATGGGGTTGAATGATTTGTACAATTAAAACTAAGACCTGGTTGTAGTTAGTTACTCAGCAGTTGATTGAAAATAAGTAGTTGATTTTTGGTAACTACTTTTTGCAATTCACTTACACCATCTTTGATGTATGTTTTCGCACCTACAGTTTTCAGAATGTTCACTTCTGCTATTTTTACGTTGTCTTTAGAATTATACACAACAACAAAGTTCTTTCCATCTTGAGATATCAACGCAGATGTAGGTATGCACAGAGATCTTGATCCTTCCTCATTATTCACTATCACTCGTGCAAACATATCCGGTTTAAGCAGCAGTTCATCGTTAGATAAGGTCACGCGCACACGCATAGCCTTACTCTGTGGGTCCAGCACCTCGCTTACCTTATCTATCTTACCTTGAAATATCTTATCAGGATAGGCCAGTGTGGTCACGCTTACTGGGTAGCCTTCTTTTACCTTTTGTATGTCAGCCTCATATACATTGGCATATACCCATACATTCTTAAGATTACTGATAGTAAAAAGATAATCCCCCATATCTGCACGAATAAAAGACCCTGCTGTTATCTTCTTCTCTACTATATAACCATCCATAGGTGCTATCAGTACATACTGTCCACCTTCTGTGGTTTTACTGCCACCATTGATGTTCAGTACAGATTGTATTTTATTACGTGCAGATAGTGCTTTCTGGTAGTTCTGTTTTGCCTCATTATACTCACGTTCACTGCTAATACCATTTTTGAATAACGACTCCGTATTTTCCATAGCCCTTTTCGCTATCGATACATCTGCGTTCGCACTGCTCAAGTCACTATAATTACCGGCTATATCAGCACTTTTTACAGTGGCCAATACCTGCCCTTTACTTACTTTATCCCCCAGTGATACTTTAGCATCTACCACCTGCCCACTATTACGTGGGTATATCTTTACTATATTATTCTCATTAAAGCTCACTTCCCCGCTCAGGGTTACTTCATCGCCTATATTGCAGTTATGTACTGTGTCAATGCTTATCATGTGCATCATGGTATCACTTAGCACAAAGCCTTTGCTGGCTTCTGCTTTCTTCTCTTCATGACTGCAGGAGCTAAGTATTGTTACTGCTATAAGTGCTGCTGCTATTATTGGTTTCATTGTATATTTAATGTTTTTGAAATGATTGATTAGTCTATTATAACGTCTATTCCCACAATGTCATTCAGTTCTTCCTTTGCCATTCTCAGGTTCAGTGTTTGTTGCAATTCCTTCTGGCGTATATCTTCATAATCATTGAAATAATCCAGAAATTCCAGCAAGCTTATCTGCCTTTTGTTATAGCTCTCTACTATATTGCTATATAGCTGGTAGTACTCTTTATAGAAGTCCTTACTCTGTCCATTGCTCAGCATAATGGTAGTACGCAGTTTCTGATACGCGTTCAGCACATCATTCTTCAGTTTTATCTCAGCTTCTTGCATGTTGGCCTCCTCTGCCTTTGTTAGGAACTTAGCAGATTTGATATTGCCCTGATTCCTGTCTAGCAAGGGCAGTGGCAAGGATATAGCCAAACCAAAATAGTTAGGTGCATAGTTTGCATTCTGGTCAAACTCCGGACCCAATGTCAAGTCAGGTACTGCCAGTGCTTTTTGCAATCTCACATTCTCCGTTTGGTATTGCAGTTGGTATACTTCCAATTGGTAATCTGTATTATTACGTTTGGCAGAGTCCAGCAATTTGGTAATACTCACATCTGGTATAGTGGCATTTTCATGGTCAGGCAACAAAGGCTGTATAAATGTATTACCACTTATTTGCAACAGTGATTTCAGTTCGGCCTGTGTATCATCCAGTTCCTTTTCATTATCGGTCATATCCTGTTGCAGGCTCACTAGTAGTGCCTGTATACGCAGATATTCTTTCTTGGCCACATTACCGGCGTTGAACTGGGCTTCCATGGCATGCAGCAGTTTGTTCAGTTGCTCTTGCGACTGTGCATACAGTTTAGCATTGCCCTGCAATTGTGCCACTGTATATAGGTCCTTCAGCAATTCAGCACGCAGGCTTCGCATCGTACTTTTGAACTGCCATTCGCTGATGCTCACATTCGTTTTGGCTAGGTCCACTTGCTTACGGCGTTTGCCTGCTGTTTTGATCAATTGTTGTATTTGCACGTAGAATTCTCCCACTGGTATTGAATTACCTGCACTATCGTGTGTGGTCGTATGTTGAAAGAATTTGCCATCTCTGTACAGGTTCTGGTCTGTGTTCAGCATGGGGTTATCCCATTTTCTGGCTTGTTCCACCAATGCCTTACTCGATTGTATGTTGTAATATCCTGCCAGCAAGCTCAGGTTCTTATCCAGAAACAATTTTTCCGCTTGTTTCACATCCATACGCAGCGTATCAGGCTGCATAGATGTTTGTGCGTCAGTTATATTGGGGTGCAATAAGCATATGCAACATACGATGCTGATACTTTTTGCAAGCATTTTTATTGGCATGCTATGGTATTATTTGTATGATGATGAATGACCCTTTTTTCAAAAAGGAGTGTATGTTCGGCCATTGATTATCCCAACTTCGGAGGAGGTGGATTGATCTCCTCAAAAAATTGATATTGATATTTTTGAGGAATATTCGGTGTTGGCTTTTCTAGTTCTGAATAGGAAAGATGCATATCCTCTGCATCGATATTACAGCAAGGGATACTGTTATGATGGTTGAATTTTATTTTTCTATTGCCGTTATTTTCACTCTTGATATGCTCTTGCTTTTTATGGGTATCTGCATTATCGATACTGTACCCATAGTTGCCTTGTTGGGTAATACTTACCTCTCCATCTTCCAAATCAAAACTTGCCATATCTGTTACCTCAGTATGTACACTTACTATAAATAAGTGTAATACCAGAAACAGGCAGCAACCTCTTGATATATAAAATATGAATCTGCGCATAATGCTAATAGACTCTGCAAATTACCTAATGCAGTAATAAAGGATTGTTAAATGTTCACTAACTTGGGTATGTATCAGTGAAATAATATCAAACGGATTTGATACACATTGTTATAGTGGCTATTCATATTATTGCAATCTATACTATCAATAAGTATACTGTAGAATGAGTATTATTAGTTTCTGCTAAGCACTATATTCCTTAATGTTATGATAATCTGTTTTGCTTTATCGTTGCGATTATTCATTGTTTTTTTGCCTAAACAATTTTCTATCAATAGCAAACAGATAATTATTTTATATAATGAAAAAAAACTCTATCGCATTTACTCTCTTTTTGGCAACCATGTATATAGTATTATCAAGCGATATGGATGGTGCGGCTCACCATGGTCATGGTAATCTTACTGGTAGTCCTACTGGTGCTGTAGGTCATTGCCAAACAAGTAGTTGTCATGGTGCTAATAACGCACTTACCATCGTTCAGCTACAAGTTTTAGATACCTCTACCATGTTGCCTATCACTACCTATAACGCATTACAATCCTACCTTGTAACAATTACAGGAAACGATACTGACGTAGCTACCGTTTTACCTGGTTTTGGCTTTCAGGCTTCTACAGTTTTAGGCAATCACACACAGGCAGGTACTTATATCATTCCTTCCAATCTGGCTAGTAGTATTCATACATATCCATGTGGTAGCACTACTGTAGTAGAACATACTATTGTTTTACACCCCACAAGTGCTAATAGCAATAGATATGCTATTCAGTTCTATTGGCAAGCACCACCACCTGCCAGCGATAGTGTAACATTCTATTCTGTGTTGAATGCTGTTAATGGGGATGGTGGAAAATCAGGCGATTATCCTAATGCTGCTCCCAATGTAACTATTTACGAAGATGCATCTACTGCTACTTGTGGCATCCCTACAAATATTGCCGATTCTTTGGTCTCTCCTACCTCTGCATTCTTATATTGGACATCAGTACCCGGCGCTATAACTTATAATATACAGTACCGTCCGGTAGGTACTTCTACCTGGAGCAATACTACCGCTACCACCAATTCAAAAACTATAACAGGGTTAACGCCATCTACTACTTACGAGTTTAGTGTTCAGACAGTATGTTCAGGCAGCCCTAGTTTGTTTAGTCTTTCAAACGATACACTCACCACATTGATCAGCAATGGAGTATCTGTCATCAATAATAACATGAGCGACTTTTCAGTATTCCCTAACCCCTCATCTGTCGATGCCAATATTGCATATCACCTACTTACACCTCAGAGAATAAGCATTGCAGTGTACGATATTTTGGGCAATAAAGTAGCACAACCGGTAGATAAGGAAATGCAAAATGTTGGTGCGCATACATACAAATTAGCAGTTCCTGCTGCTGGTGTATACTTTGTTAGCATGCTATCTGGCAATACTGCATATACTCGTCAGTTTGTAAAACTCTAAGGTCATGCACAGGAAGAGTTTATGATCTATTTATAGCTAATTCCTTGCTCATCTCCTCCCATTTTCATACCTTTGTAGGGTACAAAGTTCGCATCTTTTTTCTTCTTATGCGTTCTTTTTCAGGTCGGTAATTATTCGGTAAAGGATCGGTAATAAACCGGAAACCAATCGGTAATTTTCGGTAAATGATCAGTAAATTTTCCGATAGAAACCGGTAATATTTTAGCCGCATCCACAACAAATCTCCGATTATCTAATGTTACAATGTAACCCAAATGTAACTTTTGAAATCACACAACTGATTGATTATCAACTATATAAACTACACCTGTAACCAAAAAAATTTTCCAAGTGAATGTAACATTTCAATTTATTTATATGCATATTTTTGAGCAAAAACCATCCCTAAGGGATTGCATATTTATAGGAAAATTAAAAAGCAACTTCATCCGTTGCGGATGGTATCGCATATTCAAAAAACAAATGTTACATTGAAAAGCAAATGTAACATTTGTAATCTCACAACTAATTGATTATCAAACACTCAAACTTCCCACTTACCATAAAAAATTTTCCAAGAGAATGTAACTTTTGATTGTATTTACGTACACCATTCACAACAACCCTATCCCGAAAGGATTACATATTTATAGAAAAGTAGAAAAATATCTCCACCCGATGCCGTAGGTATCGCATATCAAATTCCACACATTCACCACATTGACGCATTACACACATTGTCACATTGCTCACATTCCCCTATCTTGCATATCCCTTAAAGCGCTCATATGTTAGTAAAAGATATCATTCAGGCCATAGAGCAGTTCGCACCCTCCACCTATCAGGAAAGCTATGACAACTCAGGTCTCCAGGTCGGCGATACCCATGCCACAGTTACAGGTATACTCCTCAGTCTGGATATTACAGAAGCTATAGTAGATGAGGCTATAGAGCGTCGTTGTAATATGATAGTGTCCCATCACCCACTATTATTCTCCGGACTCAAACGCATTTCGGGCAACAACTATATAGAACGTATTGTACATAAGGCCATTAAGCACGATATCCATTTATATTCAGTCCATACCAATCTGGATAATGTACGCGCTGGTGTCAATGCAGCTTTTGCAGCCCGCCTCGGCTTGCAGAATACCCGCATACTAGCCCCCATGCAGGGCACCTTACGCAAATTATATACATATGCCCCTGTAGATGTGGCAGAAAAGATCCGACAGGCACTTTTTGCCGCCGGTGCAGGTAATATAGGTGAGTATACAGAATGTAGTTTCAGCTCCGAGGGCGACAGTACTTTCAAACCCAGCCTACATGCCAATCCTTTTATTGGTCAGGCTGGTGGCCCTACCGAAAATATTCGCGAGGTAAAGATCGAGGTCATCGTTCCACTTCATAATGAAAGAGCAGTACTTAAAGCCCTGTTCGATACTCACCCATATGAGGAGGTTGCCTACGAAATGGTACAACTCCTCAATGAGAACCAAGATCTAGGTGCAGGTATGATAGGTAACTTACCACAGGCTTTAGATGAAACTGCTTTCCTTTACTTCCTGAAACAACAAATGAAACTTTCTTACATTCGTCATGCCCCACTATTGGGTCGTCAAATAAAAAAAGTAGCTATTTGTGGGGGCTCCGGTAGTTTCTTACTCAAAGATGCCATGAGGGCAGGTGCTGATATCTTCATAACAGGAGATTTTAAATATCATCAATTTTTCGATGCCGATGGGCGTATTGTCATTGCCGATATTGGCCATTACGAGAGCGAGCAATTCACCGTAGAATTATTGGCAACGATACTTAACGAAAAATTCCCTAATTTTGCCATTCTTTTATCAATATTATCAACGAATCCTGTAAATTATTTTTGCTGATATGGCTGCAACAGTTAAAGACTTTTCGGTTGAAGAAAAACTGATCTCCGTCCTGACATTACAAAAGATCGACTCTAAAATAGATGAGATACAAACCCTCAAGGGCGAATTGCCTATGGAGGTGAAAGACCTGGAAGACGAGGTAGAAGGTTTGAATACCCGTTTGGCCAATATTGATGCAGAAGAAAATAGCATCAATGCGTTTATCGAAGCTAAAACAGCTGCGAAGAAAGAAGCTCAGGCACTGATCAAGAAATACGAAAAACAGCAGGATAACGTAAAGAATAACCGTGAGTTCGAAGCCATCAATAAAGAGATGGAAATGCAGGAACTGGAAGTGCGCTTGAATGAAAAACATATTAAGGACGCTAACTACGAACTGAAAGATCGCGCTAATCAACGTATCAAGACTCAGGATAAGATCGATGCTGTAGATGCAGTATTGAAAGTAAAGAAGGCTGAGCTGGAAAAGATCATCGCAGAAACAGAAAAAGAAGAAAAACAATTACAAGTAAAATCTGACGCTGCTAAAGAAAAAGTAGATGCTCGTTTGCTAACAGCTTACGATCGTATTCGCAAAAGCTATAGCAATGGTTTGGCAGTAGTGCCTATCATGCGCGATTCTTGCGGTGGTTGCTTCAACGTCATACCTCCTCAACGTCAGTCAGAGATCCGTCAACACAAAAAGATCATTGTTTGCGAACATTGCGGACGTGTATTGGTGGATACAGACCTGAATGATGGTGTTAAAGTAAAGTAAATATGTAAGCTCGATATTGGTATAAAAAGGAGCTCTCATGGGCTCCTTTTTACATAGTATAAGTATAAAATATATCCTCCATTCCCACTCGTTTTGCTACCACTCAATGAACATTTTGACGTAGGTTTGCGTAGTTTTTTAACAGGAATACTTAGTCTCTCTAAATAACAAATTGTACTTCTGATGAAGATTTTAGTTTGTATCAGTCAGGTGCCGGACACCACTACCAAGATCGCCTTTAGCGATAACAATACTCATTTCAGCACACAGGGTGTTACGTTCATCATCAATCCTTGGGATGAATGGTATGCACTCGTTCGCGCTTTGGAATTGAAAGAAGCAGGCGTTGCAACTGCTGTACATCTGGTTACAGTAGGTAAGGCCGATACTGAGCCTGTTATCCGCAAGGCTTTGGCCTTGGGTGGCGACGAGGCAATCCGTATCGATTGCGATAGCAACGACACTTACTTGGTAGCTGCACAAATTGCAGAATTCGCAAAGACAGAAAATTATGATCTGGTACTCTGTGGTAAAGAATCTATAGACTATAACAATGGTACTGTAGGTGCTATGCTGGCAGAATTGCTGGATATGAACTTTATAGGTTTCGCTTCTAAGCTGGATATAGCAGGTACTGTAGCTACAGTAAGCCGCGAAATAGAAGGTGGTGAAGAAGTAGATACTTGCAGCTTGCCATTAGTAGTTTCTTGCCAGAAAGGTATGGCAGAAGCTCGCATACCTAATATGCGCGGTATCATGGCTGCTCGTACCAAGCCGCTGAAAGTAGTAGCACCTGCTGCTATCGATGCGCTTAGCACTATAGTATCTTACGAAATGCCTCCTGCTAAGACCGGTGTAAAACTGATCAACGCAGAGAACATGGACGAACTGGTAAGTCTCTTACACAGTGAAGCAAAAGTTATTTAATCATACACTACTAACTACACATACAATGTCTGTAATAGTTTTAGCCGAACATACACAAGGTGGTTTCAAGAAAAAAACATTAGAGCTGGTGCAATATGCATCAGCAATAGCACAAAGCCTCAGTACAACTGTTACTGCAGTAGCTATGGGTACTGTCAGCGATGCAGAAATGCAATCACTGGGTCAGTCTGGTGCAGCCAAAGTACTGCACATAGCAGATGCTCGTTTAGATGCTCTTAATTCTCGTGCATATACAAAAGCACTGATAGCTGCTGCACAAAAGGAAAGTGCTAAAGTAATAGTAGCTGCTCACGATGTGACAGGTAAAGCTGTTGCACCACGCGTAGCTGCTAGCCTCAAGGCCGGTCTGGTTGCAGGTGCGGTTTCTTATCCAGATCTGTCAAAAGGTTTTGTGATCAAGAAGAACGTATTTGCGGGTAAGGCATTTGCTTATGTAAATATCACCAGCGATCTGAAAGTGGTAACTCTGATGCCTAACACTTTCCCGGTTAAGAAAGGAGAAGGCACTGCATCTGTAGAGAAACTGGATGTTGCATTTGAAGATAAAGACTTCGCAGTAAGTGTGAAGGAAGTGAATAAAGTTACGGGTGCTGTTCCTTTGGGCGAAGCTGAATTGGTAGTATCAGGAGGCCGTGGTATGAAAGGCCCTGAGAACTGGGGTGTACTGGAAGATCTGGCAGCTGCACTAGGTGCAGCATTAGCTTGTTCTCGTCCTGTAGCCGATTCTCATTGGCGCCCACATCACGAACATGTTGGTCAGACAGGTGGTACTATCCGCCCTAATCTGTATATAGCTGTAGGTATCTCTGGTGCAATACAGCATCTGGCAGGTGTCAATGGTTCTAAGTCCATCGTTGTTATCAACAAAGATCCTGAGGCTCCTTTCTTCAAAGCCGCAGACTATGGTGTTATAGGCGATGCTATGGAAGTAGTACCGCGTCTTACCGCTGCAGTTAAGAAATTCAAAGACACGCATAATTAGTAGCACTCTGTTAGTCATAAATAATAAAGGCAACCGATCTGGTTGCCTTTATTAGTCTTAGTATGTTGTTATATTATTTGCTTAGTTCTTTTACTTTGGCATAGAGTTCTTCTTCGCCGCCTTCTTCGTAGCCGGTATGCATCCATGCTACCTTGCCTGTCTTATCTACAATGATGGTAAATGGTACAGACTGAAAGTTCAGAGAGCGTTTCAGGTCAGAATTAGGATCTATAAAATAAGGAAAATCCCATCCTTGTGATTTGGCATAGCTCCGTACCAGACCTTCAGCCCGAGACTCATCTATAGATACCGTCATGTAGTTGAAATCGGTCTCTTTCTTCCAAGTAGGCATCTTGTCGCGTATGTTCTTGATCTCCTTCTTGCAAGGTACACACCATGTAGCCCAGAAACTTACTACGGTTACCTTACCATTTGTAAAAGCAGTATTGAATGCTACCTTTTTGCTGGTATTCACATCCTTTATCTGTGTATCAGGAAGTTCTGAAGTTTGGGCATGTGCAGCAGAGAACATGAACAAGCTTGCTACGATCGTGATTAATTTTTTCATGTATATAAGTATGTGTATTTTACTAAATAAGGGCAAATATGTTGCCATTTATTGCTAAAGATTCTAATTTCGGTAAAATTTTAAACATTTTAGCATTTAATGAAAAAAATAGCTCTTTTATTTTCGTTATCGTTAATAGCTGTTTCCGTTGTCAAGGCGCAGGGTACTCTTTCAGGAGACCTGATGATGAATACTAATTTCTTTCAGCGAGATTCTTCTATCAAGGCGGCTAATAACCCACTGTATGATAATTACTTGAGTGGAGGAGAAGCATGGCTGGGACTACGCTATAGTTATAAAGGATTTACAGCTACTATACGTGCGGATGTTTTTAACAATTCTAATTTGAAGGACCCACAGAATGCCATGAGTGGTTTTGGACTGGGTGCATGGACTCTGAGTAAAGAATTCAAAGACCTGAAAATAACTGCCGGTTATATATATGACCAAATAGGTAGTGGTATACTGTTCAGGGCATATGAGGACAGGGGCCTGCTGATAGATAATGCCTTGGTAGGTGTGCATCTGAAATACAAACTCAACGAACATATAATTCTAAAAGGGTTTACCGGACAACAGAAGAATGTATTCAATCGTTACGAGCCTATAGTAAAAGGTATCAGTGCAGAAGGTGATTACAGTATAGGTAAGTTACACCTATTGCCTGGGGTTGGTGCTATCAACCGTACGATAGATCAAACATCTATGGAAGCTATTACTTCTACTATCAATGGTTATGCTCTAGGCGATCGTTTTGAGCCTATGTACAATATGTATGGCTATACATTCTACAATACATTGAATATAGGCGACTTCTCATGGTATGCAGAAGGTTCTTACAAAACACACGAAGCTATTATTGGTCTGGATGGCCAGCTACATGACCACGATGGTAATGTAGAATATACTACCCTAGGCTATGCACGTAAAGGTATAGCACTGAATGTAACAGGTAAGCGTACCGAGAATTTTGTGATGCGTACATCTCCTAACGAAAAGCTATTATTGGGCATACTTAATTGGCAACCATTAGTATCACATATAAGGGCACAAAGATTGATGGCACGTTATACACCGGCATCGCAGGATATTTCAGAACAAGCAGCAGGGGCAGACCTATTACTAGCTCCTAATGAAACCACCTCATTTATTATCAACTATACGTATATCAATACATTGGATAATGTAAAATTGTATCGTGAAACTTATCTGGAAGGTGAGTATCGTGGTATAGACAAATGTATACTCCAGGGTGGGTTGCAAATATTAGAATACAATCAGAAAGTGTATCAGGTAAACTCTGCCAAGACCATTGTAAATGCTGTGACACCTTTTGCTGAGTTCACCTACCGTATCAATAGCAAACAATCTATCAGAACAGAGTGGGAATACATGAGCACCAAACAAGACTACGGTTCATGGATATTCGGATTGCTGGAATTCAATGTGGCACCTAAATGGTCATTCTCGGTTTCTGATATGTATAATATAGACCCATATACTGATGGATTGAAATTGCCATCCAGTGAAGGGAAACATTATTATAACTTCTTTGCAGCATATACCAAAGGGCCTCACCGTTTTACAATAGCATATGTAAAACAAGTGGATGGTATCAATTGTACGGGAGGTGTTTGTCGTTATGAACCGGCATTCAGCGGTATAAGAACAGGTATAACATCCAGCTTCTAAAGCTTAATGCTATAAAAGTGCTTATTTTTGTTGAACGGTTCCTTATGGAGCCGTTCTTGTTTACAGATACTACACATCATGTTACGAACAGATTTTTTAGTGATAGGTTCAGGTATAGCGGGGTTGACATTTGCAGTGAAAACTGCCAAACGTTTTCCGGATAAGACCATAACGATACTGACCAAAGCCAATACTGATGAGACCAATACGAAATATGCACAAGGTGGAATTGCGGTAGTGAATGATCCACAGGATAGTTTTCAAAAGCATATCCAAGATACACTGATAGCCGGAGATGGGCTGTGCAATGCGAAGATAGTAGAGATAGTAGTAAAAGAAGGACCAAATGGGGTGAATGAGATCATAGAATGGGGAGCGAGATTTGATAAAGACCCTGAAGGTGACTATATGAGAGGTAAGGAGGGAGGACACTCAGAGTTCAGAATACTGCATCATAAGGATATCACAGGGTTTGAGATAGAGCGGACATTGGTAGAAGAAGTAAAGAAATATCCAAACATACAGATATACAATCACTGGTTTGTAGTAGATATCATCACACAACATCATTTGGGTTATCTGGTAACCAAATCTGCACCTGATATTGAATGTTATGGTGTGTATGCGCTGAACCTTAAAACAAGAAAGACGGAGAAAATATTATCGCGCATTACAGTAATGGCATCGGGTGGTACCGGACAAGCATACCGTACTACAACTAACCCACGAATTGCCACAGGGGATGGTATAGCCATGGTATACCGTGCCAAGGGGCGTATAGAGAATATGGAATTTATACAGTTTCATCCTACAGCACTCTATGAGGCAGGTGTGAGCCCGTCGTTCCTTATTACAGAAGCTGTAAGAGGAGACGGTGGAATACTGCGCAATAAAGAAGGAGAAGCGTTTATGGTGCGCTATGATGAGCGTGCTGATCTGGCACCACGCGATGTAGTTGCAAGAGCTATAGATAGTGAAATGAAGCGAACAGGTACAGAAAATGTGTATCTGGACTGCAGGCATATGGATGCAGATAAATTCAAAGCACATTTCCCTAATATTTACGAGAAATGCAAAAGTGTAGGGATAGATGCATTAGAGCAGATGATACCTGTGGCACCCGCAGCACATTACTGCTGTGGAGGTGTGAAGACAGATGAGTATGGTCATACTTCCATCAAACGTTTATATGCGTGTGGAGAGTGTGCCAGTACCGGGTTACATGGTGCTAACAGATTAGCCTCAAATTCATTGTTAGAAGCATTGGTTTTTGCTAATCGTATAGCAGTGGATGCAGCTAATAGCATAGATGTTACTAAATTTAAATATGAGATACCTGACTGGGATGCCAAAGGTACTGATGACCCTAAAGAAATGATATTGATAACGCAGAGCCTGAAGGAACTGCAACAAGTAATGAGTGACTATGTGGGGATAGTGCGCAATGATGTGCGATTGGAACGTGCTATCAGACGTATAGATCTGCTACATGAGGAAACTGAAGAACTGTATAAGACCACTATATTGTCGCCACAGCTGTGTGAACTGAGGAATCTGATCACAATAGGTTATCTAGTAGTGAAGGAAGCGCAATTCAGAAAAGAAAGCCGGGGTCTGCATTTTAATACAGACTACCCGGATAAAAGTCCATTGCTTCAGAATATTGTATTATAACATGGCAACCTTGCCATTGGAGGCAGGTGCGTGTTTATCTTTTCTTTCACCTATTTGCTGACGCCACATAGCATAGTAGAGACCTTTCTCTTGCAATAGGTCATTGTGTGTGCCGGTCTCTATAATATTACCTTGTTCCAGTACATAGATACGATCGGCATGCATGATGGTAGAAAGGCGGTGTGCAATCAGGATAGTGATCTGCTCTCGTGCCTTAGATATTTCTTTTACAGTACCGGTTATTTCTTCTTCCGTAATAGAGTCTAATGAACTTGTAGCCTCATCAAAAATCAATAATTTAGGATGACGTAGCAGGCTACGAGCTATACTCAGACGTTGTTTTTCTCCACCACTCACTTTCATGCCACTTTCGCCTATCAAGGTATCAAGGCCTTTATCTGCACGACTGAGGAGGCTATGACAAGCTGCTTTATGTAGTGCATCGAACATCTCTGCATCGGTAGCATCCGGTTTTACAAAAGACATATTTTCTCTGATGGTGCCAGCAAATAACTGTGTATCCTGTGTAACGAAACCTATTTGACTGCGTAGATGATCGAAGATGATATCGTGACCATCAATGCCATTGTATAATATCCTTCCTTCTTTAGGACGGTAAAGGCCTACCAATAGTTTAACAAGGGTTGTTTTACCGGAACCAGAGGGGCCTACGAAAGCAATTGTTTCACCTTGTTTGACACTGAATGAGATATTCTCTAATGCATTTTGAGATGCACTCTGATGTTTGAAACCTACGTTCTCATATTGCAAGGTGTCTATACTACCTAGTTCGGTAGGGTGATCAGGAGTAGCCTCGGGCGGACGCTGCATAAGATTGTGGTAATTATTGATACTGGCTTCTGCTTCGCGATAGCTAAGCAGTATATTACCTATTTCCTGTAATGGGCCGAAGATGAAGAAAGAGAATATCTGCATGGTCACTAATTCATGTGGCTGCATACTATCCTTAAATATCAACCACATCAGCAAGAAAAGGATGAACTGGCGGAGCGTATTGACAATAGTACCTTGTAAGAAGCTGATACTACGAATTCGTTTTACCTTTGTCAACTCGAGTCCAAGAATCTTATGAGTATTCTGATTCAATCTATTGACCTCTTGCTGGGTAAGGCCTAGGCTTTTCACCACCTCTATATTACGAAGGCTCTCAGTAGTAGCACCTGCGAGAGAGGTAGTGCGTTTCACTATCTCCTTCTGGATGATCTTGATCTTCTTACTGAAAACATTAGTAACTGTTGTTAGGAGCGCAATACCTACCAGATATGCCAAAGGCACGCTCCAGTGGATATAGATACCGGCATATACAAATACAAAGCCAACACCTACAACAATGGCAAACAATGCATTCAGAAAGTAGTTAATGAATTTTTCGGTATCTGTTCGCACTTTTGTTAGAATGCTGAGTGTTTCTCCACTGCGTTGATCTTCAAAATCCTGAAAAGGTAGTTTCATAGCATGTTGCAGACCATCGGTAAAAATGCGGGCACCAAATTTTTGGTTGATCACATTGGCAAAATAATCTTGAAAATTTTTGGCAATACGGCTGACCATAGCAGTACCCATAGACATGAATAATATCATCAGTACGCTCCATCCATAAGTGTTCCATGGAATGTTGATGCCTTTCTTTTTATTGTCTACAAAATCCTCAGCTATCTTGATGATCTTTCCAAAAAGGATGGGATCAATGAGGGAGAAGATGGTGTTGATAGTAGCCAGCACCAAAGTGAGGACTATTAGCCACCTATATGGTTTTAAATATTTTAATAAGAGTTTCATACGTTTACAAAGGTAATGGTTATCTGTACTGAACTACTAAAGGTAACTTAAGTCTTTTCTATAATGCAATTAGTAAAGTAGATGAAGTAGGCTATCGAGGTCTATTTGGGAATAATGTCATGAGCATTTGGCCAACTTTCTTATCGATAGGCAAGCTGAAAGTATCAGGTTTGAGTTCATATATATCCAGCCAGTATGTTATTTCGCCATCTATGTTATTGGCAATATTATCTAGAGAGGAATTACTAGTAACCCAATAATAGATACTGATAATTTGAGAACCATCAAAAGCGGACTGTTGGAAATAGTCGGTTGTATAAAAATGATCTAATACTTCAATATCCAAACTCAATTCCTCCATCCATTCTCTTTTCAGGCAGTCAATAGTGCCTTCGCCCATTTCCATACCACCACCCGGGAACTTGATGAACTTATTTCCTTTTATCAATTCTTCATTTACTAATATCTTATTGTTGTGTAATAAGATACCGTATACTCGAATGTTGAAATGCTTGGTCATAGCTATTAATTAATATTTAAGCCAATAGTAAGCCCTACCCATGGTTTACCCTGATATATCCAGAATACCTTGTTTTTATCCAGCAGGTGGTCAACACCAGCTGCAATGCCAAAAGATATGCTATGTACACCTGTCATTACAGATACACCAGATATGAGTAACAAGCCTTCATATTCAATATTGATCTTGTTATTTGTTACCCATTCGTTCATTGGTGTATTGCCAAATCCGGAGAACATACCAACACTATAACCCATATGCTTTACATCCCGTTTGTAGACATTGAGTGGCGTGCGAGTATAATCTAAACGATATTTATCTGCACGATACCCGAAATATAGAACACCATTATAAGTTGAGAGTAACTGGTTGGGAAATCCATTATTGTAAGGTCTGTATTTGAAGGCGATGGTCTGAATATCTATATCAAATGAAGGTTTATAGAAAGTATGGTAGTATTTGTCGCCTTTGTATTTTTTGAGTGTGGTACTGTAGATGGTTTTTTTATTCCGGTCTAAGACCAGACTGTCATTGATGTAAGTGGCAGGGTAGGCAACTGTTGTATCTTCATTGGGAGAAGTAATATATACTTTGTCTTTAGATAATATCTTGGTGTAGTAGATCCCATCTTCGAAATTATATTTAGAAGAGTGGTATGCGCCGGCACAGCTACTGAGACATATTATGCCAGCTAAATAAATTAATAATACAGGTCTTCTAGGCATGGGAATAGTTTAATAGAATAAACTTACCTAAAAGTACGGCAATTAGAACCAACGTTTCTTATAAAAATACCAACTAGTGACAACGGATATGATAATAGACAAGAATACCGCTACATAGAAGCCTTCCATAGTATTCTCAGTAGGGAAATGTACATTCATGCCAAAGAATGCTGCTACCAATGCAGGTACAGAAAGAATGATAGTGATGGCTGTGAGGCGTTTCATCACTATGTTCATATTGTTGTTAATAATGCTAGCAAAGGCATCCATGGTACTGCTGAGGATATTAGTGTAAGTGTTGGCCATTTCAAGAGCTTGAGAGAACTCTACGATCAAATCGCTTAAAAATTCTCGTTCTTCTTCGTCGCAATTGAGAAAGTTGGTACGTTCCATCTTCATTAGTAACAATTCATCAGAGCGTAGTGCTGTAATAAAATAAACGAGACTTTTTTGTACCCGCATCAGATACAGTAACTCTACATTACGATTTGAATCGTAGAGTTTTTGTTCCAACATATTGCGACGGTGGTTGATATCTTTTAGCACTTGCATGAAATCCATTACCACTTTCTCGAAAATTTTCAGTACCATCATATTTGGTCTTTCGGGATGGCGTTTGGCAAAAGTGGTAAGGAAACGACGAATGGCTACATTTTCAAAGGAATTAACTGTTACTACCTGACTATGTTGTGTGATGATGATGGAAATAGGAATAGTGATATAGTCGGCATCACTTTCATTGAGTGATTTATTCTCCACCGGTGTTTTGAGTACTATGAGTTTTACGCCATCTTCCATTTCGTAGCGGGCGCGCTCTTCAATATCCAAAGAATCGGTAAGGAAGTCGTGAGGTATATTGAGAGCAGAAGAGAGGTTATCTATCTCAGATTCGTTGAAAGGAGGTGTAACATTGATCCAGTTGGCTCCTTCTGCTTGTTCTATCTCCAGCGTCTTCTTGTTGATATTTTTATAGAATTGTACCATGGGTCATTTTTTTGACAAAATGTGAAATATGTTCAATAAAGGCATATGAGACCTTTGTAGTATGAAGATAAACAGCTTAAAATTAAAAGTTTAGACTAAGTAAGAGTACTGTATTTGAGGCATCTTTATTACTTTTGCATTATCTTTTTTAGTAAAACAGTTATATATGAATTCTCTACGCAAATTAATGACTCTGGATGAGTTTACTATTCAGGAGACGAGACAGTTCCCTCAGGCTACAGGTGAGTTATCATCGCTGTTGCGCGATATAGGTCTGGCGTGTAAGATCATCAACAAGCAAGTGAACAAAGCAGGATTGGTAGATATATTGGGTAAGCATGGTGCTACCAATGTACAAGGTGAAGAGCAAATGAAGTTGGATGTATTCTCTAATGAGACCCTTATCAATGTGTTGAAGAATAGTGCAGATTGTGCAGGTATAGCATCTGAAGAAAATGACGACTGTGTATGTTTTGAAGATACGTATTCTGCTAACTCTAAGTATGTAGTGTTATTTGACCCATTGGATGGATCGTCCAATATAGATGTAAATGCATCGATAGGTACAATATTCTCTATTTATCGTCGTGTGAGTGAAGTAGGTAAGCCTGTAACTCAAGAAGATTTTCTGCAACCGGGTAATAAGCTGATGGCTGCGGGGTATGTAATATATGGCTCCAGTACAATGATGGTATATGCTACAAAGCTGAGTGTAAATGGATTTACGCTCGAACCATCAATAGGTGAATTCTGTTTATCTCACCCAAATATGAGATGTCCGGAAAAGGGGAAGATATACTCTATTAATCAAGGAAATACAAATAAGTACAATGATAATCTGAAAGCATACTTGGATTATTGTATGGGTGTGAATAAGGAAGAAGGTCGTCCATATTCTCATCGTTATATAGGGTCAATGGTGGCTGATATGCATCGTACTTTGATAAAGGGAGGTATTTTTATGTATCCGGCAGATAGCAGCTCACCTAAGGGTAAACTGAGATTGCAGTATGAGTGCAACCCTATGGCTTTCCTGATGGAAGCAGCAGGCGGAACAGCTACAACAGGTACAGGAAATATACTGGATGTGATACCTACAGAATTGCATCAACGAGTGCCTATCTATATAGGGTCAAAGAATATGGTAGCTAAGGCTATGGAATATGTGGGTGAGAAAGCAAGTGTAGCCTGATTATTTTGATATTGATATTTTCAAAGCCCGGCTCTATCCGGGCTTTTTTTATTAAGTTGCAATCATATTCATTCCCTTTTTCAAATTAATATCCATGAAAAAAGTACTTTCATTCTTATCCATAATGCTAATGGCTGCGAATACTTTGCAGGCGCAAAATAAATTCATAGGTAGCTGGCAGGGATCACTGAACGTAGGTAAAGAACTACGTCTAATATTCAATATAAAAGCTGATGAAAAAGGTGTTTATTCAGCTACTATGGATAGCCCAGACCAAGGTGCGACAGGAATTCCGTGTAGTGGGGTAAGTATACATGGAGATAGTATATCTGTGGAGATGGTGAAAATAAGAGGTGTATTTGATGGGGTGATGCAAGATGCCAATAACATTAATGGTAAATGGACACAAGCAGGGAATTCATTGCCTATGAAAATGAAAAGGATGGAAAAGCCATTGACGCTTAACAGACCCCAAACACCACAGGCACCCTTTAATTACATAATCGAAGATGTTGTATACCCCAATAAGGATAAGACCATGGAGTATGGTGCTACGATCACCATACCTAAGGGAAAAGGGCCTTTCCCGGCGCTAGTAATGATAACAGGTTCCGGCCCACAAAATAGAGACGAAGAATTGTTTGGCCATAAGCCATTTGCTGTAATCGCTGACTATCTGACCAATCATGGATATATAGTGCTGCGAGTAGATGACAGAGGTATGGGTAAAACCACCGGTAAATTCAGAGGATCAACAAGTGCTGATTTTGCTAAGGATGTAAATACCAGTGTGGACTATTTAAAGACGAGAAAGGAAGTAGATGTTAAAAAAATAGGATTGATGGGACATAGCGAAGGAGGAATGATAGCCCCTATGGTAGCTAGCGAAAGGAAGGATATTGATTTTATTATACTAGAGGCTGGGCCCGGGGTGAAAATTGCACAGCTGATGGAAGAGCAGAATGCCGCAATATTGGGTAAAACGGGAAAGCTAAGTGAGGATGCAATTGCAAAATATAGTTTGTTATACAGAAATATTGCTAAGGATATTGTAAATGCAAAAGATAGTATAGAGGCAAGGAAGGTCATTAATAGGGATGTAGATGCCTGGAAAACTACTACTGCGAAAGAAATAGTAGAATCTACAACAGGTATTACTGATGAAGACTCTCAGGCATCGTTTGTAGATGGTTTTATGGAGATATATACTGATGCATGGTTTCGTTATTTCTTTAGTTTCGACCCACAGGTGTACCTGAGAAAATTATCTTGTAAAGTATTGGCACTTAATGGCGATAAGGATATACAAGTACTATCTAAATCAAGTATCCCCGGTATTCGCGAATCGCTGGCTAAAAGCAAGAGTAAAGTGTATGAAGCAAGAGAAATACCTGGATTGAACCATTTGTTCCAACATTGTAAAACATGTACTGTAAACGAGTATGGTCAGCTGGAAGAGACATTTGCACCGGAGGTACTGGGTATGATAGTAGATTGGTTAGATAAAAATGTTAAATAGCATATCAAAGCACTACAGCTTTTTGTTTTTCTACAGCTGTATATAGTTTGTAATAAGCACCTTTTTCTGCTATTAAAGAGGAGTGATTCCCTCGTTCAATGATCTCACCTTTGTCCATAACGATAATCTGATCGGCCTTGCGAATGGTAGATAAACGATGTGCAATGACAATAGATGTACGCCCTTGTATCAGGGTGTCGATGGCTTTTTGAATCAGTTGTTCACTTTCACTATCTACCGATGAAGTGGCCTCATCCAGTATAAGGATAGAAGGATTGTATAATAGCGCACGTGCAAAAGATACTAATTGCTTTTGGCCCTGAGACAATGTATTGCCCCGCTCCATGATATTGAAATTGTAGCCACCTGGTAATTGCAAAATGAAATCGTGCAATTCCAGCATTTTGGCTACTTCTTCTACTTTTTCTAATGGTATTTCAGGATTGCGAAGCGTAATATTGTCATATACAGTACCTGAGAACAGGAAAACATCTTGCAATACAATGCCTATATGCTGGCGTAACTGGTAGATGTCATATTCATTTAGATCGTGCCCATCTATACGAATATGTCCATTGTCTATTTCATACAGACGATTCAATATACTGATGATAGATGTTTTGCCTGCGCCTGTATGGCCTACCACAGCCATTGTTTGCCCAGCTTCCAGATCAAATGAGATCCCCTTCAATATTGGTGTACCTTTTTTGTAGCTGAAATGTACATTGTCAAATGTGACACTTCCTTTAATAGTTTCGGGTGCGTAGCTACCATTACCTTGTAAATTTTCTTTACTATCCAGTACGTTGAATATCCTGTCTCCGGCTACCATACCCATTTGTAACACATTGAACTTATCGGCCATCATACGTAATGGACGGAACAGCAAATTCAAGTACATAATGAATGCTGTGATAACACCCGGTTGTATTTGATAATGCAGGATACGAATTGCTCCACGCCATGCCAGCAAGCCCATAGATACTGCCAGTATAACTTCTACAATAGGGAAAAATACAGAATAAGCGAAAATAGATCTGATATTGGCACTGCGATGCTCTTTGTTGATCTCTTTGAATTTCTTCATTTCCTGATCCTCGGCAGCAAATGCCTGTACCAAATACATACCTGTTATATGCTCTTGTGCAAATGCATTGAGTTGTGCTACAGCGTTACGCACACGCTGAAAGGATTTGTTCACACTTTCCTTAAAAACGTAAGTAGCTATAACTAATGCAGGGAATGTAGTCAGGCAAATCAATGTTAGTTTCCAGTCGGTAAACAACATCACAGTGATAATAGCAATAATGGTGAGTATATCACTCATGATAGGTATGATACCATCTGAGAAAACATCGTTTACAGATTCTATGTCATTGATAGTTCTTGTAGTCAATGTACCTATAGCTGTACGATCGTAGTAAGATACATCCTGAAACAATATTTTTTTAAATACAGCTTTGCGCATATCATTCACGGCTGTTTGTCCCAGCCAATTAACACGATACAAAAACCAAAATCTAAGTCCGCTTTCTACCAGTAATACCACCAATTGCATCACACAAGCCCATATCAGCCCTTCTAATAAATGCCCTTTTATATCAATGTCTACAGATCGTTGAATAAGCAAAGGCCTTAAAGGCGATAACATAGCTAAGATCACAGACAGTGTTACAGACAGATACACACTCTTTTTGTATGGGCGTGTAAAAGAGAATATGCGCTTGAGCAGCTGCATATCAAATATTTTCTTCTTGGTAGTGTCTTGTGTCAATTAAGCTTCGTCTTTTACACTCATTAAATAGGCTTTGATAAAGTCGTCTATCTCACCATCCATCACAGGTTGTACATTGCCTACTTCATAATCTGTACGGTGATCCTTAATCATTTTATATGGGTGGAAAACATATGAACGTATCTGTGATCCCCATTCTATTTTCTTTTTACTTGAATTTGCTGCATTCTTTACAGCTTCGCGTCTTCTCAATTCCTCTTCGTATAGGCGGCTTTTCAGCATCTTTAAAGCCTTCTCACGATTCTCGCCCTGTGTACGTGCTTGTTGGCACTCTACTATAATACCGGAGGGAGTATGTTTGAGTCTTACTGCTGTTTCTACTTTGTTCACGTTCTGCCCGCCTTTACCTCCTGCACGGTAGAACTCCCATTCTACATCGGAGGGGTTTACCTCTACTTCTATACTGTCATCTACAAGAGGGTATACATATACAGATGCAAAAGAAGTGTGCCTGCGGGCATTAGAATCGAAAGGAGATATGCGTACCAATCTGTGTACGCCACTTTCAGATTTTAATAAACCATAAGAAAAAGCTCCATCAAATTCTATAGTAGCTTGTTTGATACCGGCCCCATCGCTGTATTGCACATCTATTTCAGATACTTTCCATCCCTGTTTTTCGCCATACATACGGTACATACGTAGTAGCATCTCTGCCCAGTCCTGACTTTCGGTGCCACCTGCACCCGAATTGATGACCATTACTCCGGGCATCTCATCCTCCGGTTCATTCAATGTAGATTTGAATTCCAGTTCGTCTATTTCTTTTTGGGCTTTATTGTAGGCTTGTTGTGCTTCTTCTTCAGTAGTTTCTCCTTCTTTCCAAAATTCGAATAATATAGCAAAGTCTTCAACAGCAGTATCTACTTTATTGTATAGATCCATCCAAAATTGATCGACCTTTATTTCTTTCAGTATACCTGTGGCACGTACATTATCATCCCAAAAACCCGGAGAAAGGGTGAGTTGTTTGTCACTTTCTATTTTGGCAGCTCTATCATCTATACGTAAGAAACGATGTAATTTTTGAACACGTTCCCGCATTTCTTTCAGGTATTCCTGGGTCATAACGGAAGCAAAGGTAATTAATAAGTGAGTGTAGAAGGATGAATAGACCTGATACGGCGATCATCAAAAAGTATATAATATAGTTAGCGTCGTCAATCCAGGTCCACAGCAGGTTCTTCAACCGGTATCTCTTTTACCTTGAAGGTGAAATTGCGTTGGGAAATATAGCTGTATACTGCTACTATGGCAGCTGTACAAATTTTAGACGGGGTAGGGAACATGCCACATATTACCACGAAGAACTTAATAAACAGGTAATTCAATAATATACAGGAAGCTACTAATACTGCATAACGGAATAATTGTATACGACCATGTAGGTTTGATTCTGGAAAAACAATGTATTTGGCAAGTACAAAACCTGATGGAAAACTAATGCTGAATGATACCATGAATGCGGCAATAGGAGCTGTAATGATCAGTGAACCTACATGTACATCTAGTTCATGAAATACATAATGATAACTGATAAAGTATATAAGAATATCGAGTACAGTATTAGAGCCTCCGCATACTATGTAGCGGAAAGTCTTAGTATCTATCCATTTGGCGAAAGGCTTATGGAAGAAATCAATAAACTGTAAAACGTTATGTCTTATAGCTGTAATCAAATTATCATGATATTAAAAGACAAATTTAAGATTTAAACGCGAAAATCTGTATTAGAGTATTCTATTGCTATATTAACTTCCTGATTCTTCATCACCAAAATGTACTAATGTAGCAAATGTAATATGGAATATATTGGCATATGCTTGTATCACAGCAGGACTTAGTTCTTTGAAGGCAGATGGATTTAAGTGTTTTTTCACTTGCCATTCCCATTTACCTAGTTCCAGCGCAACATTGGCAATATCCATTGAATATTTTTCCATGTAGTAAGCTATGGGGCTTAGTTCTCCGGCCTTTACTTTAGCTTCTATTTCAGCTAATGTGTTGCCATTATTATCCCAAGACGTCTGCTGGGCGATTTGCTGGGCTTGCTGTCCGATGACAGGTATTTCTACATAGTTTCCGTCTTCGCCTATGGCATATATTAATTTTGGCTTTGGGTTGCCATCATTAAAATTTTGTGATCCCTGCGGCATTTCATTTATACACATAGCTGCAAGTAGATTTTACGTTTTTGTGAAAATAGGATAAAAACCATGGGATATTTTTATAAGATATTCACGCTATGTGGATTACGTGATTCCGGGTTATATTATTTTAATGATAACGAATAAAAAGTGGCCTCTTGAAATGAGAAAATCGTTTAATTGCATAAAAATGTAAGCATATGTCATTAAGTAAATCCCTGATAGCAGAACTGAAAAGTGAAGCTGCTAAGACCAGAAAGATGCTGGAACGAGTACCTATTGAAAAGAACGACTGGAAACCACATGAAAAATCTATGAGTTTAGGCAGGTTATCTACACATGTTGCAGAGGTCACTTCGTGGGTAGTGAAAACAATGGATGCGCCTGAGCTTGATTTTGCGAAGGAAGTATACAAGCCTGTAGTGGCTAATAGTACTGTGGAATTGTTGAAAATACATGATGATAATGTGGCAAAGGCTATTGCGTCATTAGAAACTGCATCCGATGATGAATTCAATAATAATTGGACCTTACGCAATGGAGAACAAAAATACTTTGAACTACCAAGGAAAGTAGTTCTACGCGATTACTCTTACAATCACTTGTATCATCATCGTGGTCAGTTATCGGTATATCTTCGTTTGTTAGATGTGCCAATACCGGGTATGTATGGTCCTACAGCTGATGAAAGATAAAATGTGATAAATGAAATTCAAATAGAAAAGCCAGCTTATTGCTGGCTTTTCTATTGTATGGATATACTTTTAAACAGATAATTCTCTAATCATTTCCAGCATATCAGTGCTGATAACTGTATGTTTTTTTACTGCTTTATCAAATGGGGTATATGCGACCTGATCGTTCATTATGCCTATCATTACTTGTGTCTTACCTTCTCTCAGTGCCATAACTGCCCCGTGCCCCAGGCGGCTGGCCAATATCCTATCTGCACAACTGGGAGAGCCCCCACGTTGTATGTGACCTAAAATGCAAGAGCGGATGTCCTTTAATGGGAATCGCTGTTGTATATGAGCTTGTATCTCTTTAGCACCACCAAAATCATCACCTTCAGCTACTACCAGAACGTGAACTGTTTTCTTTCGGCGTTCATCCTGATCTATACGGTTCAGTACATCGTCAATATTAGTTTTGGTTTCAGGTATCAGTATGTCTTCAGCACCGCTAGCTATACCACTATACAATGCTATGTAACCGGCATCGCGACCCATCACTTCTATGATGAATAGTCTGTCATGTGCTTCTGCGGTATCTCTTATTTTATCAATAGCTTCTACAGCAGTATTTGCTGCAGTATCAAAACCAATGGTGAAATCTGTGCCTGCCAGATCTTTATCAATAGTGCCTGGAATACCTATGCCCTGGATATTATATCTTTTGAAAAACGCATCAGCACCACGAAAGGTGCCATCGCCACCTATCAATACCAATCCCTCAATGCCATGTTTTTGTATTTGCTCATAGGCTTTTTTCATCCCATCTTCAGTCATGAACTCTTTGCTTCGGGCTGTTTTCAAGATCGTCCCTCCCCGTTGTATGATGTTGGATACATCTGTAGTTAGGAGTCGGGTAATATCCCCTTCTATCATTCCCTGATACCCTCGGTGAATACCATAGGCTTCCATCCCATGGCATATGGCAGTACGCACTACTGCCCTGATGGCAGCATTCATGCCCGGGCTATCACCGCCGGATGTCAATACTCCTATTTTTTGTATTGGTTTACTCATATTCATGGATATATACGAAAGTTACGGAAACTTGCCGAACCTTATAGCACTACAAGGATAATAGATTTGTAAGGTTCCATAATTGAGGGGGATATTAAATAATTACCATTTTTTTCGTTCTGATACCAGAGATATACTTCTTACATTCGTGTGTAATTTGTGCAATTCGACCAAGCCTAATGCCGCGAATATTTAGAAATATTTTTACTCTTTGTTGTTTATTATTTGGTACCCTAGCCTCTGTGGCTCAGGGTCAATGGCCGTCTCCGGAAGCACAGCATAAATACAATGAAGCCCATGAACTACTTGTAAATGGTAATGTAAAACAATCAATAGTGCTGTTTCAACAAGTGCAAAAAGTGGCACCATACATGACTGTAATATACAGAGATCTGGGTCAGGCATATTATTTAACTGCCAAGTATGAAGATGCTATTGCTACCTTAGAATCCATCATTAAAAGCAAACAAGCCGATGAACAAAGTTATCAGATAATGGTAGCTTGTATGGCTGCAGCAGGTGAAAGAAAGAAAGCTATTTCTGTGTTAGAGAATGGTATTACTCTATACCCGCATTCTGGATTGTTATATCATGAGCTGGGTAAAATATATGAAGAAGAACATAATGAAGAAGAGGCTATCAGTAATTGGGTAAAAGGAATAAGAGTGGCACCTGCATACAGACTTAATTATTTCGAACTGGCACATGCCTATTTGGAAGAAGAAGACCTGATATCTGCTTTATTGTACGGAGAAGCTTTTGTGAACATGGAAATGAAAACCAACAGAGCGGACGATGCACGTAGAATGATGGTAACGGCTTACCGCAAACTCTTTTTCATGCCGGATAATGTGACCCCCAAATATGGAGAAGGATTTGCAATGCCTGCCGCCATTAATTTTAAAGAGACAGTTAAAAATACTTTGATCAGTGCAGCAGGTGTGATGGATGATGGTATGAATATTGAAAATCTAATCATGCTCAGAGCCAGATTTGTAATGGACTGGGAAATTAAATATGCAAAAAAATACCCTGTGAACCTATTTGCCTATCAGGATACTCTTTTAAGAAATGGTTATTTTGATGCATATAATCAATGGTTATTGGGTAAAGCGGTGAACAGAACTGACTATGAACAATGGGAGAAATTCCATAGCAGCGCCATAGCACAATTTGAAGTTTGGTCTGAAATGCATCCTTTAAAGGTTACTCTAACCGATTTTTGCGAAGATAAAGACACCAAAAACTCTTCAGAAAAACATAAGAAGTAATATAAAAGTTAAAATCTTTTATGACTACTTGTAAAGCCCGCAAATAAGCTACTTTTGCTTACTTGATATTTTTCATATTTATTTTGATCTCATGCCGCTTTATTTTAGACGATTGTCCTTGTTAAATATATTGAGAACCGGATTGTTGGGTTGTTTCTTATTAGTTAGTACTTATTCCTTTGCGCAGCAAACCTCCTCGGCCGATAAGATCATTGTAGTGGTGGGTAAACGCATCATTCTGAAATCTGAATTGGGAGTGCAGGCTGCTCAGATGAGAGCTCAAGAAGGTGCAACAGAGGTGGTTTCAGATTCTATTTACTGTAATTTATTGCAAGGTCTCATAGTACAAAAGATACTGGAAGAACAAGCTGAGCGTGATAGTGTAGTAGTAAGTGAGGAAGAAGTAGAAGGTACTTTAGATAATCGTATACGCTATTTTACACAAATGTATGGCTCAAAGGAGAAAATGGAACAAGCTACCGGCAAAACCATTTATCAGCTAAAAGAGGAAAATCGAGAAATATTCAAAGGGCAATTGCTGGCAGAAAAAGTACAGAATACACTTTTACAGTCTGTAAAGATAACCCCTGCTGAGATCAAGGCTTTTTTTGATAAAATACCTAAGGACAGTCTGCCCTTTTTCCCTGCCACAGTAGAAGTGGGGCAGATAGTAATTGCTCCACCTGTTAGTCCTGAGCTGGATGAACTGGCACGGAAAGATCTGGAAGATATACGTAAGCAGATAGTAGTAGATGGTAAGAGTTTTGAGACCATGGCTAGCTTTTATAGCGAAGACCCCGGTAGCAGAGACAATGGAGGGGATCTGGGCACTATGGGTCGTAATGATTTTGTACCTGAATTTGCAGCTGCTGCCTTTAAACTGCAAAACGGAGAGGTATCTCAAGTAATCAAGACAAAATTTGGGTACCACATCATACAAATGGTAGAACGTAAAGGAGATCAGGCACATTTGCGACATATATTGAAACGCCCTAAACTTACTTCTGCTGATTTCCAGAAATCACTTACCAAATTAGACAGTGTAAGAGCTGACCTGATAACTGGCAAAATCACTTTTCAGGAAGCTGTAGGTAAATATGCTACGGACGATGCTTCAAAACGTAATGGTGGTATGATAACAGACCCTACTACCGGTTCTACTGCGTTAGAAATCGATAAATTAGATCCATCGATGGCATTAATGGTGGATAGTATCAAGGTGGGGGCATTTTCACAACCTCAGATATTTGCAGATGCATCTGTTGGGGAAAGATCTTGTCGTATAGTATATATGAAAGGCCGCACAGAACCGCATAAGGCAAATCTGAAAGATGATTATAGCAAAATACAGCAGATAGCACTTTCTCAAAAACAAGGAAAGAAGCTAGAACAATGGCTGAAAGATAAATTACCTACATATTATATTAAGATTGATCCTGAATATCAGAATTGCAATGGTTTTAAAATGTGGCTCACTGAATCCTCTTTTAAATAAAGTGTAACATTATTTAATATATTATTTATTATATTTGTAAAGTAACTTGCACAATTGAAATGCTTTTACTGTTAGAAATTAATATTTTATTAATGATTTTATATTTCAACCCTTTGATTTATATTTACAACCATTAATTAAATGTCATTTCCCGTTTTATGAAAAAAATGATTCTGTTTTTACTGTCATTGGTTAGTGCAGGAGTTGCTTTCGGCCAGACTACCTATCCTAGTTGGGATCCTACTGGGGTGACCGGCTGTATTGGTCGTTGGAATTTTACATCTGTAACCGGTGTTTTGGTTAATAGTTTGAATGATAAAAGCGGGAATAATAATAACGCTACCCCATATAATCTGATAGGTGCTAACGGTTTCCGTGGTTTGGCCAACAGAGCGGTAACATTCAACGGAGCATCCAGCTATGCTGATGTACCTAGTAGTGCTACATTATCTCCTACAACAGCAGTTACCATGGTAGCGCTGGTTAATTTTAATGATTTCTATCATGGTAGTTGCCAATTCTCTCAGATATTGGCTAAAGGATATGGACTTTCAGGTTCTCCATATTATGATAATGGCGTTTATGGCTTAAGTGTATCTGATGATGTTTTTGATAATGGTAACTGTTCTAACTATGATGCAGCACACCAACAGCTGATAGCTCAGGTAGGAAATAATATATATACCCCTACTTTAGGTAATTATGTTACAGTTAATAACTGGTATTTGATAGCAGCTACTTTTAATGGTAGTACGGTTTCTTATTATCAAATACCAATGAATCCTGCTTCTTATGTATCTGCAGTGACACCTATATATACCAGCACACTTACTAACCCTAATGCATTAAGTGCTAATGGTTTACCACTTACTATCGGTAAAGATGGTAGTGCTTCATTCTCTAACTGGTTCAACGGTACTATTGATGAGGTAGCTTTATTCAATAAGGCATTGACTGTAAGCGAAATGCAATCAGTCTATGATTTCTTATGGAGTATGGTTCTAGTAAAACCTGTACCTACTGCTATGTGTCCTGGTTCAACAGTGCCTGTTACATACATAGCGAATGATACATTACCTTCCACTTTTCCTGCAAATATATTCTCAGTTCAGTTATCAGATGCTACAGGTAGCTTTACATCGCCAATAACTATTGGTACCGTTACCAGCACAGTATCAGGTACTATTTCTTGTACAATACCTGCAGGTACTCCTTCTGGTGTAGGATATCGTATCCGTATCGCATCTAGTAATCCTGCTTTTATCTCTAAGGATAATGGTTCAGATATTACTATTGATAACTCAATGCCAGCTACTCCTGTTGTTACAATAACTGCAACTCCTTCTACTCACGTAAATGCAGGACAAATTGTAACATTCAATTCAAGTGTGACACCGGTAGCACCTAATCTTACCTATCAATGGAAAAAGAATGGTGTGAACATTCCGGGTGCAACATCTTCATCATACTCTACCACCAACTTCCTAAATACTGATATCATTACTTTAGATGTTACTAACAATACCAATTGCAATACAGCATTGGGTACAAGTAACGGACTAGTAATGGTGGTTACTACTTCTGTAGGAAATGTAAATGGTTCAAATTCTGATATTGTATTGTACCCTAATCCTAATACTGGTTCTTTTGTAGTAAATGGTACTATCAGTGGTGTTGCTGATAATTCAGTAAGTATTGAAGTGATCAACGCATTAGGTCAGGTTATTTATAACGATAACGCACAATTACATAACGGACAATTGAACAAACAAGTTTCTTTATCACAAGTGCCTGCAGGTATGTATATGCTTCGCATAAAAGCCGAAGGTCAGACAAAGGTTACTCGTTTTTCTATTGATAAGTAATTAGATAGTATTTCATAATACTGTACTTCCTAATGGTGGTGTAACATTTCATCTGAAATCACATTCCCGTTAGGAAGTATTTTTTTTATTAGAATTTGCACTTATATTATCAGAAGAAATTGACCGAATTGTATTGTGTATTCATTGCAGAATGCATCTTGAGATTTAAAAATTACTTTATGTCATTGAGGAATATTTTTTCTACATATACTCCCAAATACAATTTTCTAAAGAAAGCTGTAAAGGATACTCCTTTTACAATGCTTGATATTGGTGCTGGGAATCATTCGCCTTCTAAGACAAAAGAGTTATTCCCTAATTGTATTTATTATGGATTGGATCTTAATAAAGAATATTCTTATTCAGATACTGACATAAATATTATGACAGGTTTTTATGAAATGGACCTTACAAAACTTGACTTTGACATAATTCCAGATAAATTCTTTGATTACATCAATATTGCTCATGTTATTGAACATCTATATAACGGTGATGTGGTTATTGAAAAGTTGAGTACAAAACTCAAAAAAGGCGGGCATATTTATATTGAATATCCAGGTAAGAAAAGTACTACACTACCTTCCATGAATGGATCACTTAACTTTTATGATGATGAAACGCATGTTAGAGTTTATTCTTACAATGAAGTGGCTTCAGTATTAGAAAAGGTTGGTTTTGAAATATTATCTAAGGGGATGAGACGTAGTTGGTTCTATATCGCAGTAATTCCATTTAGAGCTTTGGGATATTTGATAAAAGGTCAAAAATTACCCGGGAATATATTTTGGGACCTTTTAGGTTTTGCAGAATTTGTTTATGCCAAAAAGAATACATAATATTGTCTAATAATATTTAACTATAAATTATTTTTTCTATGAAAAAGCTAATTGTACTAATGGGCTTGCTATCTATAACAGTAGTAGCAAAAGCTCAAACTAATTATCCATCAGGTGTTAGCGGTTGTATTGCTCGATGGAATTTTTCTTCTAGTGGCACCATAACATCTTTGTTTGATGCAAGTGGTAATAATAATAGCGCTAACACAACTTCAGCATTAATTGCAGCACCCGGATTTAGAAATTGGATCAATAAAGCTGCAAAATTTGATGGTAATAGTAGTTATGCTTCTTTACCGAGCAACACTATGTTGTCCCCAACGCAAATTACAATGTTAGCATTGGTAAAAATGAATGGTTTCTATTCAGGTTCTTGCCAAGGTAATCAAATAATCATTAAAGGATATACTGGATATGATAATGGTGTATATGGATTGAGTTTTTCTGACAATATTTACGATGGTAGTTGTAGTGTTTTCGACCCCCTACATGAACAGTTAGGTCCAACATTAGGCCCTGTCGGCTCTCTTTCAGGTGTATACCCACCTCCAGGCAATTATATTGATACTACTAAATGGTTCTTTGTAGCTATAAGTTATGATGGCAACATTGCTAAATTTTATCAGGTTGTTATGGATACGACTATTTACTCTTCAACAATAACTCCTTATTTCACAACTAATAGCTTAAATACTCCATTGGGTACCAATACAATGGATTTGGCAATTGGAAGAACTTTTTATGGACCAGATCCATATTGGTTCAATGGTGTGATGGATGAGGTAGTCATATTTAATAGAGTATTAGCTGATTCTGAGGTTCATTCTGTGTATGATTATTTATGGAGGGTTGTTAATATAGACCAACCGGTTACCCCAACTAATATATGTTCTGGTGATACTTTGCATGTGCATTATGCAGTAAAAGATACTATGAATGCTGGGAATATTTTTACCGTACAGTTGTCTGATGGTAACGGTAGTTTTGCATCTCCTGTTGTAATTGGAGCAGTTACATCTACACTGTCTGGTATGATAAATTGTCCAGTGCCAACAAGTACTCCAACAGGTACTGGTTATCGTGTTCGAATTGTTTCAAGTTCTCCATATTTTATTTCAAAGGATAATGGAGTTAATATTAGTATTGCTAATTCACCAATAACCCCGACTGTAGTAGTTGCTGCCAACCCTTCGCTCTCAGTTACTACAGGTACCTTGGTCACTTTTACAGCTAATACTAATATGAGTAATGCCACATTTCAATGGCAGGTCAATAATGTAAATGTGGGAACTAATAGCAATTCATATAGTTATATTCCTTTTGACGGAGATCAAGTATTATGTTCTGTAACAGTCCTGAGTGGGTGCTATACAGTATACGAAGATTCTAACAAAGTATCTATGCATGTTTATTCAGGTATCAACAATATCAATAAAGGTGTTGACCAAATCTCTATCTACCCAACCCCTAGCAATGGTTCTATTACAGTAAGTGGTTTGCTTTCAATCATGGATAAGCTAGTATCTTTAGAGGTAATCAATACAATGGGGCAAGTAGTATATACTGAAAAGATAATTGTCAATAATTCAGTCTTGGATCAAAGGGTATCGTTGAATATTCCTGCAGGTTTGTATATTTTACGCATTAGCTCCAGTCAAAAAGTGATCAATACTCAGTTCACAATTCAGAAATAGTGTCGTTAAAGTATAAAAGAGAAAGGGCATCTATAAGATGCCCTTTCTCTTTTATACTTTAGCTCAATAGGAAAGCTATATCGTCTCTTGTTAGTCGTTTTAGGAAAGCATTATCATCGGCTACCAGTTCGCTAGCCAAAGTACGTTTGCGTTCCTGCAATATCAGCATCTTCTCCTCTATGGTGTCTTTACAGATAAGTCGGTATGCAAATATGTTCTTTGTTTGCCCAATACGGTGTGTACGGTCAATAGCTTGTTGTTCTACAGCTGGGTTCCACCATGGGTCTACAATGTAGACATAATCTGCTGCGGTAAGGTTCAGACCTATACCTCCTGCCTTAAGTGATATCAGGAATACACGACAGGAATCATTATTCTGGAATTGTTGAATGTTACGTTCTCGTTCCATAGAGGATGAGCCACCATCGAAGTAAGCGTATGGTATACCATGTTCCTCCAGTTTTTGTTTGATAAGCGCAAGCATGCCTAAGAATTGAGAGAACACCAATGCTTTATGGTTGCCTACGTTCTCTACTATCTCACGTACCAGTTCATCTAACTTAATTGAGTAGTTGGCAAACCTTTCTTCTTCATTCAGTATGGCTGGAGAGTCGCATATCTGTCTTAGTTTGGTAAGACCTTGTAAAATATGCATATGAGAACGCTCAATGCCTTTCTCATCAATTACTCCTAGTATTTGCTCTTTATAAGTATTGCGGTAGGCATCGTAGATCTTTCGTTGATCTGTACCCATTTCACAATACAGAATAGTTTCTGTTTTTTCAGGTAGGTCTTTGGCTACTTGTTCTTTGGTACGGCGTAGCAAGAATGGATAAATAAGTTTTCTGAGTTGTTGCTTAGTTTCTTCTTCCTGAAATTTATCAATAGGAGTAGCAAACTCATTCATGAAAAATTCCCTACTACCCAGCATGCCGGGGTTTAAGAAGTTCATTTGTGAATACAAGTCAAAAGTATTGTTTTGTACTGGGGTACCACTTAGTGCTAGTCTATTCTTGCTATTCAATAGTAAGGCAGCTTTTGCTACTTGCGACTGCGGATTCTTGATAGCTTGCGATTCATCCAATACTACATAGTCAAGAGGGAATTCCTTGAATAATTTAATATCGCTACGCATCGTGCCATAAGTAGTGATGATCACATCGCTTTCATCAAAAGAGCTAAATGCTGCACTACGTTTAGGGCCATGGTGTATGATATGAGTAAGATTAGGAGTGAATTTCTTGATCTCATTCTCCCAGTTATACATCAGGGTAGTAGGGCATACCACCATGAATTTGGCTTCAGGGTTATTATTCTTATAGTGTTGGAAGAAGGCTAGTGTCTGTACTGTTTTACCAAGACCCATGTCATCGGCCAAAATACCACCCCAACCGGCTTCTTTCAAAAATGTCAGCCATTGGAAACCACCTAACTGGTAAGGGCGCAGGGTAGCTGTCAGTTGCTCAGGAGGAGGTATGTTGCTATAGTCACTGGTTATTATTTCGCTCAGTCGTTCTTTCTTGGCTTCCAATTCTGCTTGTAGTGCATCTTCATCTACATCTTTCAATAATTCATCCAATACGCTGAAGTGAAATTTCTTGAGGCGCAATTTATTGCCTTTTGCCTCTCCCATTTTCACTAACAACCCATATTTTTTAAGCCACTCTTCCGGCAACAAGCCTATAGATCCATCGTTCAGTCTAACATAATTCTGACGTTGAGCCAAAGCTTTCTTGACCTCTACTATAGATACTATCTGTTCTCCAAATACAACCTCAACAGATGCATCGAACCAATCTATACCACTACTAACTTGTACACGTGTATCTGGCTTGTAAGTGCTGATACGCAGATTTTTTAGCCCCTCGGTACCAAATATTTGCACATCCCACTCACGCATGATATCTGTAAAACGGAAGAACCAGTTGTTGGCTAGTACAGATGTTGCAGGTAAATAGAAAAAATGTTCTTTATTGTTTTGTTGTATGTCTGTATGTAAATGACGGAGCATATGCAGGAACTCTAGTTCTGCAGGCTCATTGCGTTGCACCACCTTTACTATACCATTATGGGGCTGTATCACATTGCCAAAGAAACCCCATTTTAGCTCTATGCCATTATAATTGAATGCAGGTTGTAATACCAGCATTTGTTCACGTTCTTGTAAATGTAGTTGATAGCTAGGTTTTGTTTTATCTACATGCTCTACCATTTCTTCTGAGAAATGCACATGGGCTATTTGGCTCCATTGCATCACTTTGTTTTTCAAAAAATCTGGCCATTCATTATCAGCAATATGCATATTGCCATCAGGTAAGAATGCTTCTACCATAGCTACTTCTGCTGCATATGCTGCACAGAATAAACGATCGCCGTACATCAACAATGCACCATTCAGCATTTTTACATCTTCAAAAGGTATGGCAAAACCTTCTATCGCCCATTGTAGGGATATGCTATATGAATTGTCTTCTTTTTTGACATGTAGTTGCGGGTGAACAGGTTTGCCCACAAATGCAACCGGTTGTATATTAGTAGATGAGATGTTCTTTCCTTTTGTCTTTATAAAACAAAGGGAATGGTCTGAATATCTATCAAATAATTTATGATACTTAGGTAGTAGATATTCCCATGCCTGATCTCGCACATCCTGAGTAGAATCTTCTTTTAATACAGATTCATAATCATCTAAAAAATCACCAAAAGGTAGGTTCTTTCGTAAGTATTTCAGTATTTCTTCAGGTGTAAATTTCCTTACTATTGGTAGCAGGTCTCTTTCCTCTTCTTTGTATCTGGCTGGGTTGATGTATTGGTTCAGTTGCAATAATTCTATCGCACCACTAAATTTATTCTCATTTTCCACCGCATAGCCGGCTACCAGTGCCACATTTACATATGGGTACCAGTTTACTTGAGTATCAACAACAATGCCCAATCTTTTTTCTTCCTCCAGTACTTCTACAGCTGTAGATACCGTTTTGTAGGTATCAGGAGTATTTACCTTTTTAATACTTGGGTCTAATACTCGCAGAAATGGTTTTCCGTCTTCGTATGTAAAAGTGAACTTGTCTGTAATATCATCACTTATACTGTAGCCATATTGGCGTAGTAGTTTGTTCTTTTGCTCATCCCAGTTCTTCATCGTCTGAAAATACTGAGCACCATGTTCTTTTAATATATGTATGAATAGAGCAGCTTTATGAGTACATAATGGGAATCCCTTTTCGCTACAAGCGCAGGATGTGTCAAAGTAACGTTCTTCATTTTGCTTGATCACTACTCTATAGGTAGTTTCGCCATCTACAATATCAGCTTCTATTTTTTCATTTTGATTTAGTACAATACTTGCTTTTTTCTTTGCTACTAGTAATTCGGCAGCTGATAATATCTCTGCAGACGCATATACACGCAATATCTGCATATTTACCTGACGCATCCGCACCACAGTGTGTTTCTGGTCATAACTCACATCCGTGTTTTCAAAGAAACCACTTTGCATGATGTCATTGAGTTGAAAAAGTGCAGCTACTTCATGGCGGCAAATATCCCCCAGATTATAAGGGCATTGACAACGTACTGATATCTCTTTTGGAGTAGAGAATTTGGATACTGTTACTGTATAATAGTTTTGATACAGGTCATTACGTACCCGGAACCGTACTTGTTCCAATAAATGATCGACATCTAATAAGGAAACACCTGCGGTGTAAAAAATCTTTTTACCCCGGCGAATTACCTCTTCAGTGCCATGGTTGTATACGTATCTTAATATGGGTGGTAATGACATTTGAAAATTGCACAGTTCAAAAAAGGCAACTCCAAAGATACCGAAAAACAAGTGGATAACGCACAAAAATTGTGGTTAAATCCGGGTTAAAGAAAGATGTTTTATAAGAACAAGTGAAATATGAAATAAACAATACCTGCTATTAGTGCACTTACCGGTATGGTAAGTATCCATGCCCATAATAAATTGATGGTGACTCCCCAGCGTACTGCTGATAATCTTTTAGTAGCACCCACACCTATTATAGATCCTGTTATAGTGTGTGTTGTACTTACCGGTATTTTTAGATTTTCTGTAAGGAACAATGTTATCGCACCTGCTGTTTCTGCAGCCACACCCTCAAAAGGTGTTACTTTAGTAATTCGTGTCCCCATGGTCTTAATGATCTTCCAGCCACCACTCATAGTACCTAATGCTATGGCACTATAACAAGCTAATGGCACCCATATAGGCATCTGATCGAAAGTTGTTATTTGCTTACCTGCAATTAATGCCACTGTAATGATACCCATCACTTTCTGAGCGTCATTACCACCATGACCAATACTGAATGCCGCAGATGATACCAATTGTAATCGCCTCAGCATCACTGACGATTGTGCTACATTCAAACTACCTGCTATCATAGTGAAAATACTCATCACAAATATAATAGCTCCTAATAATAGCCATTTAAAATTCTTCGTATCCATGATCACATTCATATAGTATGCGGAATAGTGACCTTTCAGTTTGTCAGGGCTGAATTCCATCATTTGCGATAAAAAGTAGGCTACTAGTGCCATCACTCCTAATGAAATTAATTTGGGTACAATGCTCTTACGAAATGAATTGATGAACCATAACGAAATGATATAGGCCATCAACATACCTAACAATGGTGCCAGTATGATAAAACTCAATGTCTTCAATACCGGTTCAGGATTGATAGAATGTATGCCTGCATGCGCAATAGCTGCACCTGCAAAACCACCTATCAATGTGTGCGATGAACTCGATGGTATGCCATACCACCAGGTAAATAAATTCCAGAAAATGGCTGCCAGTAAGCCAGATGTAATTACAGGTAGTGTAATGAAATCTTCTTTTACTGTCTTGGCTATCGTATTCGCTACGCCATGGTCTTTGAATATAAAAAAGGCCACAAAGTTGAACATCGCTGCCCAAAGTACTGCCTGAAATGGCGATAATACTTTAGTAGAAACAATAGTTGCTATTGAGTTGGCCGCATCATGAAAACCATTGATATAGTCAAATATCAGCGCCAGTACTATAATGATAATGAGCAAAATGGACATAGATAAGAGTTGCTCGGTTTAAGCATATTTGATAATGATAGACTCAATGGCATTTGCTGCATCTTCACATTTGTCGGTCACAGTTTCCAGCATTTGGTACAAATCTTTTTTCTTAATGATCTCCACTGCGTTGATATTTGACGAGAACAGTCCCATCATCGCTTTATCCAACAGGTCATCACCTTCATTTTCCAAACTATTGATCAGCACACATGCTTCTGTTATCGCACGCAGATCTTTCATATTACGTAGCTCATGCACTGCTGTATTCAATGTCTTTACAGATTTCAGTATGATCTCTCCAAAACCATAGGTTATCTCATCCTTATCCAGAATGTCATAATTCACCATTCTCTTAGATGCACCCCATATATAGTCGGCAATATCATCAAGCGATGTAGCCATATAATGGATATCTTCTCTGTCAAATGGGGTGATAAAATTCCTGCCTAATTCTATGAATATTTGATGGGTAGATACATCATTCTTATGCTCCAATTCCTCCAGAGCTTTCAGCATCGCTCTGCGCTTTGATATATCAGATTCATTTAATGCTTTCATGAATCCTTCTGCCATGTCTACCAATGTGCTGCTAACTTCTTCAAAAAGGCTGTAAAAAACCCTGTCTTTAGGCATGAACAGCTTTATAAAGGAACCAAGTGCCATAACTTTCTATCAGTTTAAGGACACAAAAGTATTGCTCCTATGCCGCAGAACATAAAAATAATATAGAATTAATAATTTAGTAACCTTTGGGTTAAAGTAATATCGTATCGATCGGTTTATTGTATCCTGACTCTGGGATCTATACGGCTGTAAAGGATATCCGTACACAAATTTACTATTATAAATATAAGTGCTGTCAATAATACAGAGCCCATTACCATTGGAAAATCAAATTTGTCCAGTGCATCTACTGTTATTTTACCCACTCCCTTCCATCCAAATATATACTCTATGAAAAAGGAGCCTGCTAACAATTCTGCCAGCCAACCCGATATAGCAGTGATTACCGGGTTCATGGCATTAGGAAGCGCATGTCTGAAAATCACTTTACTGGTAGATAAGCCTTTAGCGTATGCGGTGCGTATATAGTCTTGTGATAATGTGTCTAATAAGGCACTTCTGGTTAGTTGGGTAATAATGGCCAATGGTCTAATGCCTAATGCTATTGCCGGTAATAGTAGATTCTTAATAGCTAAGTGCTTCCCGGTAAATGGATCATATTCCCACAGGCTGCCCGTCATATTCAGCCCTGTAATATTATGCAGCAAGTACCCAAATACATATGCTATCAGCAACCCTGCAAAAAATGAGGGCATCGATATGCCAGCTACACTGGCAGCAATAGCACTTGTGTCCATCCATGTATTCTTTTTTAGAGCAGCCAGTATGCCCAATAATATACCTAATATACTGGCTAGGGTCATAGCGCTGAGTGCTAATACTACTGTGCCCGGCAATGCCTCTCCCAATACCGCATTCACTTCTCTTTTGGTACGGTAAGAACGCCCCAGATACGGCCATTTGCCAGCAAGGCAATATTGCCCCAATGGCACCAGCCTTTGGTAATGATATGTTTGTTCTGCAGTCTTGTTATTAGGGTAAACACTCAGTGGTGATAGATCATTCAGGTATAGAAAGTACCGTGCCACTAATGGCTTGTCCAGATTCATTTCGTGACGTATATTCTCAAGCGTTGCCAGATCGCTACGCTGACCCATCGTCAGTCTCGCCGGGTCCCCAGGCAATACATTGAACAATACAAACACTACAGTGACCACCCCCCACAGCACCAATAGGCTGTACCTGATGCGCCGTGTCAGTAAGGCTAACACTAATTGATCTTCAGTTTTTTGTTCTCAAAAGCTATGTTCTTTGGATAATCGCAGAAACTCCATTTACCACGCACTGTTCCTTGTTCTAGTAGCATCAGCCCCGGATTGCTGCGCATAGCTGTTTTGCTTACCGTTACATCTACCACATAGTAAGGCATATCACCCAGTTTCTGTGCTGCATGAAACTCCTTGGCAGTTTTCTCATTGCATGAGTATACTGCATAGAAAGGTATGTTCAGTCTTACGGTCATTTCATACAGTTTGCGCAGCTTATCCATATTATCTGTACGTGCATGCTCAGGGTCTTTGATAAAATAAACGAAAGTATAACCTGCTGTTGTCAGTATCTCTTTGGTATGATCTCCTCCTTGATAGTCTGATATAGCAAAGTCTTTGATCTCTGCTTCTGCATTCCCCTTACTTATCAGCTTATCTTTTCTGTCCACAAATTTCCAGGTGCTATCTTGCCAAGGGTAATTGCTCATAGTAAATTCTTTCTTCACGCCATCCTTTTCATATATCATCACAGTCTCGTACTTATCTGGTATGGCACCTGCAGGTATCTGCATTTTTTCAGAGATGTTATTGCTTACTTTATAAGGTAGGCAATCATGTACCGGTAAATGCTCCAATACATACCACTGCATACCGAACGAGAAGAACGTTAGTAATATCATCAGTGATGTACCTATGTAATTATTGCTGAATAAAGGTTGTACACGTTTGCGATATACAAACAGTATCAGTATCATTACCAATAATGCCACATCTTTATAGAAGGTAGCCTCGTTCGATATCTTGATACAATCACCAAAACAACCACACTCTTTTATTTTACCTGAGTATAAAGCAAATGCCGTAAGGAAAGTGAAAAATGCTATCAATAATAAGGTAAAGAATGAGAATAGTCTGAAAGCATATCCCAATAATATAGCCACACCTGCCATTAGCTCAAAACCTATCATCAGTATAGAGAATGCCAGCGCATAATGACTGAAGAAGGTCATATGTAGCACTTCAAAGAATTCTTCCATTTTGTAGCTTAGGCCCAGTGGGTCATTGGCTTTCACCAATCCCGAGAAGATAAATAGTACACCTACTACTATTCTTAATAACCAAAGGAAATACTTCATAAGGTAGTATGTTTTGCTATGATAATATGACGTGAATTTACTGAATAGAATGCTATAGAATTCTTAATTCTCACTCATTTTTATAAGTGCAAATATGGCATAGTTGATGATATCGCAAAAATTGGCTTCAGGCCCTTCAGATACCAGTGTCTGTCCGTCATTGGCCAATATCTGTTTAATGCGCAGCAGCTTTACCAGTATCAGGTCCACAAACGATTGCTGAGACATATCTCTCCATGCCTCGCCATAGTCATGGTTCTTTTGCAGCATCAGGTCCTCTACTTCTTTGGCTTTCAGCTCATACCATTGTTTGGCATCGTCCACACTCAGTTCTATGTCAGCATCTACGGGTAGGGTAGCCTGTATCAGTGCTATAATGCCATAGTTCACTATCCCTATGAACTCACTATCTATACCGTCCTCTATCTGTTGCTTGCCTGTTTCCTGTATCTGGCGTATGCGCCATGCCTTTATATATATCTGATCTATTATAGATATAGGTCTCAGTACTCTCCACGATGTACCGTAATCTTTGGCTTTTTTCACATATAGATCCCTGCATTGTGATACTATACTGCGATATTGCCCTAAAGTATGTGCCATTTGTTCAGAAATGTTGGTGCTTACACTATCCTGCATTTTCTTTGTATACGATGAATTCCAAAAATACGCTTTTACCTATACAAACCACGCTGCAAAGTCGGGGTAAATTATTGGATCTTTCCCGCCCTCGGGTCATGGGTATACTCAATGCTACACCTGATAGTTTTTTTAATAAGGGGCAGAAAAGCAGTACCGACGAGCTTTTGCATCAGGCAGAGGCTATGCTGGTTCAGGGGGCTACTATATTAGATATAGGTGGGGCATCTACCCGCCCCGGTGCACCCGATATTCCTGTAGATGAGGAGTTGCGTAGGGTATTACCATTAATTACTGCCATACATCAACGTTTTCCTGATGTGTGGCTGTCTGTCGATACTTTTCATGCTGATATTGCTCTTGCTACTGTTGATGCAGGGGTATCTATTATAAACGATGTCAGTGCTGGTCGCTTTGATGCATCTATGATACAAACAGTTGCACAATTGCAAGTGCCATATATAGCCATGCATATGCAGGGTACTCCCAATACCATGCAGTACGATCCTCAATACGCCGATGTAGTAACAGAGGTGCGCGATTATCTAAGGGATATTACCACGCAATGCACTCAAGCGGGTATTGCAGATATCATCATCGATCCCGGCTTTGGCTTTGGTAAAACTGTAGAACATAATTTTAGCCTCCTACGCTCACTGCATACATTCCGCATTTTAGGTAAGCCTATCCTGGCTGGCATATCCCGTAAATCTATGATCTGTAAAGTGCTGAAGGTAAATCCTGAAGAAGCACTCAATGGTACTACTGCACTACACATGGTAGCCTTGCAGCAAGGTGCTAACATACTACGTGTGCATGATGTAAAAGAAGCTGTAGAAGTTATCAAACTCTACGAACAGTTATAAAACACAAAGCCCTCTCCTAAT
This sequence comes from Bacteroidota bacterium, assembly GCA_037144255.1. Lineage (GTDB taxonomy): Bacteria > Bacteroidota > Bacteroidia > Chitinophagales > Chitinophagaceae > JBAWXE01. The sequence continues at coordinate 67,452 of JBAWXE010000001.1, forward strand.
GGAGAGGGCTTGTATCAATTATTTATTCAGAGTTATTATATCACTCTGTTGTAGTTTCCTGCAATTCGTTTTCAACTTTCTTGATAGCACGATATTTTAAAATAGCTTTCCTGAAATCTACAACCAATAAACCGCTTAATATAGGCAATACAATAAAACACTTACTGTTGTATTGTTCTGCTTGTCTCCAGTCCAGATGTATCAAATGCATACAGGCTCTTGTCATACCACATCCCCAACAATGATAGCCGGATAATTTTGTGAATAGGCAGATATCCTGTCCTCTATCAAAAAAATCCAAAGGGAGTATGAGTAGTATAAGAGGAAAAATGGCCAAAGCAATTGCTTTGGCCAAATGAAATTTACTTTTTGTGTATAGTTTACTAAACAATTCTTATAAAGTTTGACTGTAAGAACCATCCTTAGGTTTCAGATCTCCTGTGATGATACGGATAAGATCTATCAATGCCCAAAGGCCGCATCCGCCACCTGTAAGCAATTGAACAACACCTTGCCATGTATATCCAAGATAAAAACGATGGATACCCAAACCTCCAACAAGAAGACAAAGTATTAAGGCAATAACTTGACTCTTGCCACCACCAGAGCCTGCTGGGGCAGTAGCATTTGCTGCTGTAGCATCATTAAAGCTTTTTACAGCTTCTTGAGACTGTTGCTCAGATAAATTTTGAGATGTGTTTCCTTCTTTTACAGAAGTCATCTCTGTCTTTTGGTTAGCGATAGGGAACGCTGCGTATCCCATAGTGCCGCCGATCATTGATAGAATAATGATCGCAAAAACGATTTTTAGGTGTTTTTTCATAATTTACAGTTTTTTGTAAATATATAAGCTTTGTTTCCCAAAATCAATATATGAGACTAAAATATTTTGCTGTATTTTTTTTGCTTGTAATACAGTCTGAGTTGATTATGGCGCAGACACAAAATTTAATCTTTATTGGAGTTGCTAAGGTCAAGGGTAGTGTGTCATATAGTTATAAATTACAATTTACAGACTCTGCAAATAAAATATACGGCTATTCTGTTACAGATGTAATGGGGCCTAATGAAACGAAGACTGAAGTATTGGGTACTATTGATAATGATAAACAAAAGCTTTCGTTCAGGGAACGTAAGATCATATACACTAAGTCTAAAGAATCTAAAGACAATTTCTGCTACTTACATGCCGATCTGAAAATTACCAATATAAAGGGAGCTACTGCTCTCAAAGGCCATTTTACAGGTTATAAAGAAGATGCTAAAACTGTATGCGCAAAAGGTGAACTCCTATTATTCAGTGCAAACGATGTATTAGATCAGTTATTAAAGATAGCACCTAAAAGAGATTCTGTGGAAAAGGCGGATAGTAGCAAAATTGAGCACAGGGAAAACAGTAACATTACGAATGTGATAAAACTGGCACCCGGAAAAACTTTCGATTTGCATTGTCCTTCTAATACTTTGAATCTAGAAGTATGGGATGATAAGAATATCGATGGTGATATTATTACCATCATGCAGAATACTAAGTATATTTTGCAAAACTATACCCTGCAACGAGATCATAGATTATTACACATCGATCTCTCAGCCAATCAAACAGATACTTTAAAGGTGATAGCCATCAACGAGGGCTCAGAACCTACCAATACTGCTCGTATAAAAATTACTTCAGGCAATATGACTCAGTATATAGATGCCACCACCACTATCAGCACGCCCGTATATATATACTTGAAACAGGATAGCAGAAAGTAGTCATTTTTTTTTCACAGACAATTTTATGCTTTGTGGATGTTTTAAGCGAGGTATATCAAGCGTCAAACGTGATTTAATTTTCAGGATGAGCTATTTTGTTATCACGCATCGCTTGGTTGATCATTTTTATGAGTTTGGCATGTAGTGGTTTGTTGATCATAAACTTGCCGCTGCTTTTTGAGAAGAATTGACCAAATCCAGCCATACAAACTATACTGTCCTTACTGTTCCTATTTATTATTTCAGCCCTTACATCAATACTTGTTATTGCTGAATTATCTTTGAATAGATTAAACAGGCTGTCAATTTCAATATAATCTTGAGAATTTTCTTTTACAATAATTTTTCTTTTTTCATCTGTGTAAGATGTTATAAAGGCATTACAACTGATATCAATAAATGTTTCCATTCCAGGGTCCATATATTGAATGACAATCTCTTTTGTTGTTCTTTGTTTATTCTTTAGTGTATCAGCATGAGTAGATTTATCATTTTGCACATTTGGGTTATTACATCCTAATATGGCAATTATTGAACAAAATAGTATCATGCTCCTTTTCATAGGCTCAATATTAACATCCAAATCTAATATCTATTAGCAACTTATTACCCTTTCTCCATCTTACCCATCCGCTCATTCCTTTTGCAGGGCATTCATTACAGGCTGTATTACATTCTACATAGCACCATTCACCCTTTACTCGTTTTATAGTATAGGTATTAGTATTGTTTTCTGCTATCAATGTGTGCGATGTACTATCAGTGTATAAAGAAGTGTTTTTATCCAGTTTCAGTATCATGCCTTTCAGGTACACCTGCCAGGGCATATAGCTTACTTGCTCTCCGGCTACATTTCTTAGTATCAGTACTACTCGGTTATTTACCAGCACTTTATAATACTTATCGGCAGTCTCTACACAGTCTAGTATCAGTATGTTTTTATCAGGGTAGTAGTACCTGCTATGTACATTGCCGCTACTTACACCAGTATGTTTTATACAGCTATATACTTCACCGCTTACCTCATACAGTACCACACTATCCTTGCTACTCATTTTCTCCAGATCTACTTTCACTACACCATTCTTCAGTGTACCCTGTGCATATCCGTTTACCGCGTATATGTAGAATAATATAATGATGGCAACTGTGCGAATGCTCATAATATCAGAGTCGATGAATATTTTCACCAAAGATATACTGCCGATGCTACACATTATTTCCTTTGGAAAAGCCGACCTTTTTTCGTACTTTTACCATGCCTGCAAGACGTATTTTTTTCCTTTCATACGTCCTTTATATTGCAAAAATATCATCGGTAATTATTCGGTAACGATCGGTAATAAATCGGAAATCCATCGGTAATTTTCGGTAATCAGTCGGTAAAGATTCAGTAACTATTTTAGCTATACCCACAACACATTGTCGATTACCAAATGTTACACTGTAACCCAAATGTAACCTTTGAATTCTCACAACTCACTGATTATCAACCACTCAAACTTCTCGCTAACCATAAAAAAGTTTTTAAGAGAATGTAACCTTACGTTTTTTTATAGATGTCAATTCAATACTTTTATGAACATACTCAATATGAATACCATGTCTTTAATTAAAAATAGATCCTGCTTATTTATTATTTGTATTTGTTTCCTTTCTATTAACTCACTTGCACAGGATAAACAGAAAGTTTTTCAAATGCACGATAATGAATTTATTGAAGCGCGTTTGGGTAAAGTTTTTCCTGTAAATGAAATTCTTACATCAATCACTGGAGAATTAATTGATCTGAAAAACCTCCACGAACCTTTAATTGTTTTCTTAGGTTTTTGGGGTTGTCATCCTTGTGAATTTGAATTGCCCATATTAGCCAAAGTATCTAAGATGGGAAAATATAAAAACTATCATTTTGTATATATAACTAAGGACAGGCTTAACAACTTCGAAAAAGAATTATCCTCAATGCATTTAGATAGCTTAGGGAATATTAAAGTTGTTTGTGGCCAAGATACAATGATACATAAACGTAAATTGGATAACGGTTACCCTACAATGTATTTTATTAATTCAGATTATACAGTTTCACATATAGAAACAGGTGGTAATACTAAGGGTGAAGAAACAGTAGTACTAGAACCTTGGAGTAAAGAATTGGATAAATTGAAATGATTTCAAATACCCCATGTAACCCAAATGTAACTTTTGAATCCACACAACTCATTGATTATCAACTATTCAACTTCCCCTGTAACCTTAAAAAATTCTCTCAGAATGTAACTTTTGAATTTCAGCTCGCTCAACATAAATTTAACTAAGCCATAAACGCTCTTCACCTTTTTTCTACTCATTACACTATACATTTGTACCACAAACAATACTTATGCATCGCATCTCTCTCATATTCATAGCTTTTATATTAATATTTGCCACACCATTGTCATCATTTGCCTGGGGCAAAAAAGGCCATAATCTCGTGGCCGATGTAGCTGCCCGTTATATGGATGATGCTACCCGCAAAAAAGTACAACATTATCTGGGTTCCACCACTTTCGACGAGGCCAGTACTTGGATGGACGAGATGCGCTCCGACCATAGTTACGATTACATGAAACCATGGCATTATGTAGATTTCCCTAAAGGGAAATTATATAATGCCAATACTGAGGAAAATCTGGTGAATGAACTGAACAAGGTGATTGGCGAACTGAATAATAAGAGCAAACTCTCTGATGAACAGATAAAAACGGACATACTCATACTTTTCCATCTCGTAGGCGATCTGCATCAACCTTTACATGTAGGTTATGCTGATGATAAAGGCGGTAATGCGATCAAACTTACTTTTATCGACAAAGCAGATAATCTGCATTGGGTTTGGGACAATGGTATCATAGAAAATAAAAAGGTTATTCTTTCAGATGTAGTTAGGGAGGAGGCAAATTATACCCCTGCACAACTGGAACAGCTCAAAAAGATCAATATCGAGAATTGGGTAAATGCTGAACGTCCTTTATTGACCGCAGTATACGATTTCAACAATAATACCATCGATCAGGCTTACGTAGATCGCAATATTAAGACAGTAGAAACACAATTATTTATAGCCGGTATCAGACTGGCAGCCATTCTGGAGCAAGCATTCAAATAGATAATTGCAAATAATATATATGTGTATGTCAGTAAGCTATTGCTTATTATCAATATATTTTATAATTTAGCTGTCTATACATCCTTTCCTATTATTAGACTTTCGGCTATATAAGCACGAATACGTTTTTGATAATAATGCGTAAGATTTGATGAGACATTCTACTAAGCAGGATTTTGAAATGATACTGGAAAGTATTACCGACGGCTTTTTTATACTGGATAGGTCATGGCGATTTTCCTATATGAACTCCGCTTTTGAACGCATGTACCATTTTCGTAGAGAATTGTACATAGGTCGGGAATATTGGGAAGTGTTCCCTAAGTCTATGGAGCGTTCCTTCGGACCTCAATTCCATAAGGCAGTGAAGGAGCAAATGTCCGTTCACTTCGAAGAATTCTCTCCTACTTTACAAAAATGGCTTTCCGTAAAGGCATACCCATTTCATGACGGATTGGCAATTTATTATAGAGATATTTCAGAAGAGAAAAAGGCTCGTGAAAAAATAAAGGCTGATGAACACAACATGCGTCTGCTCATTAATAATACAGACGATCCTATTTGGGCCATTGATGTCAGTGCTAATATTATTCTATGTAATAATGCATTTAGTAAATGGATAGCTCACTTTATAGGCACAGAGTTACATAAAGGCGATAATGTACTTTCTTCAGAGTTTGGCAGGGCCTACATGGATAAGTTTGAGACTTGCTACAAAATGGCATTGGCAGGTAAGACATTTAGAGCAGTAGAAGATGTTATTATAGATGGCGAAAGAAAGTTCACTGCCATTCGTTTCCATCCTGTATACGATAGCAATGAAGTAATGATAGGTGTCAGTTGTTTTGCCCGAGACATTACCGAACAAAGAGAATATCTGGACAAAATAGAAGCTCAGAACAAAACATTATTAGAGATAGCAGCAATAGAATCTCACAAGGTAAGAGGCCCTATAGCCAATATTCTTGGCCTGTTACAACTACTGAACAATGATGATATAACCGACCCAATCAATAAGCAGGTGATAGAGGGTATCACTACTGTTACAGAAGGTCTGGATGAGATCATCACAGATATTGTTCGTAAATCCAACAGTATCTCTAACAGATTAGGTATAGACAATTAGCCTACCCAAGCATCGGGTGTCGTTTGAATTCCTTACTCCTATCAAACAGATAACGATAGGTAGCTAGTCTTCGACTACGATGTGTGCCAAGGTTCTCTGCAATGTTGATCATCTTAGGGTTGAAGTCGCCAATCCATTGCATTTCGTAGTCGTCATATTTAGGCGGGTGCTGTACTACTTTGGCTGCTTCTACTATTATATAAGCATCCACACCCTTACCCTGAAACTCCGGTATGACACCAAATACAAGCCCCACAAAACGGCTACACTTACCAAACTTCTGCATCCATAAGAAGCGCAGTTTCTCCAGCAAGCCGAATTTACCATTCAGGTGTTTGAAGAATTGGTTCAGATCGGGTAAGTTTACCCAAATGGCAATAGGTTCGTGCTTGTAATAGGCAAACCAAATGATGTTCCTATCCATTACAGGTTTCATCTTTTGGAACATCTTCAGCACAGTACGTTCGTCCAGGCTCTTACCGCCACCATGGCCGGCCCAAGCTCTGTTGTATACATGTGTGAAGTCTTTGGCATATTTACGCAGCTCTGATTTATTGATCCGTTCTGCTCTGTAATCTGTATCCTTGGCTATTTCTGCATGTCGTGTTTGATATTTATCAGGTAGTGTGTCCTGCACCTTCATACCGAAGCATACCTGATTGAAGTAGACTTGAAAGCCATAGTTCTCAAACAGTTGTTGGTAGTAAGGGGCATTATAGTTCATGCAGTATAGAGGCTCAAAGAAGCCCTCAACCAGTAAGCCCCACCAGCGGTCGCGCTCACCAAAGTTGATGGGGCCATCCATAGCTTCCATGCCACGCTCTTGCAGCCATTGTTTACAATGATCGAATATAAAGTTGGCAGCTACCTGATCGTTCACACACTCAAAGAAACCGAAACCACCTGTGGGCTGTTCCATCTTGTATTGCTTATTCACAAATGTGGCCACACGGCCTATGGCCTTATTGTTATCATCTCTCAGTATCCAGCGTACACATTCCCCTTTCTTGAAGAACTTGTTCTTAGTAGTATCAAATACCTCCTCTATATCCTTATCCAATGGACGGACCCAGTTCTTATCATCTCTGTATAAGTCTACGGCTATTTGCAAGAACAGTTGCTTATCGGCAGCTGTGCTTACTTCCTGCATGTGCATGTGCTATCTGCTTTTGGGGCTTTAAGATACGGAATTATGAAAAGCCATGAGCAGACTAGCCCAGTTTCTTCAAATAATCCAGTACTTCGGCCTTAGAGTATTCCTTGGGATTGAGCTGTTGGCCATATACTTTGTTGATATAATATACCAGCCTCTTCTTAGGAAATGTGGTCCAGAAGGTATTCATATCCTCTATCTTGTTGTTGTAGGCTACTTTCATATCATCCAGTTTTATGCCACGGTGGCTATAATCGAAAGTATAGGAATAGTCGTAGAGGCTGAGTTTGCCGGTATATACCAGCCTGTAAAATGTGTTTTCCTTAGCATCGAATTTGGTGAGGAACAGGCGTTGGTTATCCTTATCGGTAAGGTATAGGGTATGCAAGTTGGTATCTATGAGCTTGTATTTGGTGCCGGTACCTGCGGCATTAGTGATGGTTACTGTTTCCCCTTTTATATATAATGTGCCTCGTAATGTATCGTTGTTGTATACCGCGTAACCATTGTAATTCGTTTTGCGTATTTCATCAAATTTGTTGAAGTAATTATGGCTATGGGATGTAATTAACAAATAGCCACCACCGCCATGTGCGCATGTGTGGCCGCTATGCGCGCAGGCATGAGCGGCGGAGAATGTAAAACCCGCCATGGGGGATAGTATGAGAAGACAAATAAGGATAATGGTTAGCGTTTTCATATGCTGTTTTTTACAAAAATGAATAAGTGCCAGTTTGACCAAAATTAGACAACTTAGTTTAATGGCAGATTTTAGCAAAGCATATTTAGGGTTTCTTTTTGATTTTTGATTAGATTGCTGTCTTATGCAATGGCTATTCGTAATTCTGGCTGTGCTTTTGTCGTTAGGAGCAGGTTATTGGGTGTATCGCGCTGATAAGAAGCGAGCAGTGCCCTATCCGTGGATCACATCCTTACTTCGCACATTGGTGGTATTCCTTACTTTACTGTTACTGGTGATGCCTGCCATCACTATATCGCGCAATGAAGTGCAGAAGCCTGTGGTATTGTTCCTGCAGGATGATTCGCGCTCTATAGCACAGGCACTGAAAGCGGATACTACTACATACCGCAAGAATGCAGAAGCATTACTGGCCAAACTAAGCGACAAGTACAGAGTGGTGAAATGGGGTTTTGGTAATACAGTAACAGCAGATAGCCTGTATCACTACAAACAATCGGCTACAGATATAGCTACTGCACTGAGCAGGGCGCAAGAGTTCTACGGGCAACAAAATCTGGGAGCTATCATACTGGCTACAGACGGGCATTTCAACGAAGGTGCTAATCCGCAATACCAGAGCTTATCGCTGCACAATCCTGTGTACACAGTAGCACTGGGCGACAGTGCCGCAGAAAAGGACCTGCGCATCACACAAGTATATGCCAATAAGAGAGTATCGCTGAATAGCCAGTTTGAGATAAGAGGAGATATGGTGGCTACACTGTGCAAGGGCTATCAGAATGATGTGCGCCTGCAAGAAGTAGATGGAAGCATACTAGGCAATAGTGCATTGAACATCATCAGTGATAGGTACGATCATTCGGTATCGTTTACTGTAAAGGCAGAGAAAGCAGGTTTACATCATTATATCATCAGTGTGCCGGTGGCAGATGGTGAGCAGAATGTGGCCAATAACCGCAGAGATGTATTTGTAGAAGTAGTAGACGAGAAGAAGAATATACTGATAGTATCAGCAGCACCTCACCCCGATGTGAATGCTATAAAAGAAGCCCTGAGCAGCCTGGAAGGATATACGATAACAGTAAAGACGATAGATAATTTCCCTGCATCGCTGAGCGAGTATAATGTAATCGTACTGCACGGGCTACCCTCTGTGAACAGTAATATAGTACCGCAACTACAGGCTGCTAAAAAGCCTACATGGTATATACTGAGCAGCCAGACAGGAGTAGCTAATATAGCAGCATTGCAAAAGCCGGCTACATTGAATATAAGCCAAGGACAATTGCAAGATCAGTTTGCTACACTGAATACAGCTTTTACAGGATTTACACTGCCACAGAAAACACAAGCGGTGATGGATAAGATGCCACCGCTCGGTATGCTATCAGGTAATATACAAGCTATGCCCGATGCTATGGTCCTCTTTCGCCAGCGTAATAATGCCACACAGCCGGTATGGATGCTGAAACAAGGTGCAGTGCCTACAGCAATGCTGGCAGGTGAGGGTATATGGCGCTGGAGACTGTATGAGTACAGGCAGTTTGGACAGCATACGGTAGTAGATGAGTGCATCAGGCAAACAGTTTCATTTCTCTGTGCTACTAATGAAAAACCTTTTCGTGTGGAGCTGCCTAAGTATGTATGGAGCGACCAGGAATCTATAACACTGAATGCCTACCTGCTGAATGCCAATAATGAACAAGTAAATACACCCGAAGCACAACTGGCCATAACAGACAGTGCCGGGCGCAAACAAAACTACTCGCTGGAAAGAGCGGGGAATGCCTACCGCATAAATATAGGTGTATGGGCAGGTGGTACTTATACCTATACCGCGCATGTAAACTATGATGGTAAGGAACATGCAGTGAACGGGAGTTTTGTAGTGGAGAGCGTGCCACTGGAACTGATGGAGACAGGTGCTGACTACTCCCTGCTATACGGGCTGGCTAAAAAGTACAGCGGTGCGTTTGTACCAGCTAAAAATATCTCTTATCTGTATGACAGCATTAGCCATAATACGAGCATAAAACCTGTGATACAAACCAATACGGAGACCGTACCTTTGGTAGACTGGAAATGGTTCTTCTTCCTGATACTAGCCATAGCTGTGGGAGAATGGCTGCTACGTAAATACTGGCTGGCACAGTAAGGGAATATTGATAAGTTGTATTAATCTATGATGCAATGAAAAAGTTGTTTGTATTTTTATCAGTAAGCATAGTACTGACAGCGTGCAAAAACACGCCTAGCGGAAGCACCTCTAATGCAGACAGCATTAAAGTACCTATAAACAAAACAGACTCCTCACAAAACGCTATTGCTGATACTGAAAATGATTTTGCAGACTATTATGTTGCTATAGTTGATAAGGGTTATGACTATTATGCACTTGACAGATTGATGTATAGCATCGGTAATGCTTTGCATATGAAAGTAGATACACTGGGACGGTACTATAATGCAATAAAAAAGGAGATAGTATTGCCGGAAAATGATGAAGATGAAATGTACAGAGGTGAGTATTACCCAAGAAGAGATGGTGATGATTTCTTGAGTATCGAGCGTACGACCCTGTATGATAGTACTGAAAAAGAAGGTAATATGTGCCTAGTGGCAGGTTTATTTACCAATAAGCAAAGTGCTGACTCTGTACTGCAAGCGATAAAGCCTATAAGTGGTAATGGTTATGTAGTCAAGGCTAGTATTTATATGGGATGTTTACATTGAGTACACTTCTGTCGAGCTAATAATAACGGATAAATATTTAATCGACTGATTATGTTTTATGTGTATTCGCTTTTATTCCCAATATTAATACTAGAGGTTAACTATGTATTGAAACCTCCGAAGGATAGGAGCTTTCCTGCTCATATACATACTTTGCTACGTGTGTTGCTTTGTGAATGGGTGTACACATTTCTTATCTATTATATGGAGCTTGCAGAAAAGATAAATTCAGGATGGATATTCTATACACTGTGTTTTTTCTTAGCGCCAATAACTGTAATTATTTTATTGATAAAACTGATTTTCTGGGTTAAAAATAAAAAAACGCTCCAGAATAGCGAAGCAATAAATAAGTCTGATTCAATGATGAGTATAATTAATGAATATAGTGATAAAGGTTATTATATAGCTTTGTTAGACGCAGTTAACTGCCCTACCTTAAATTCATTTGTTATACAAATTGGTGTAGCATTCCGTTTCCCTAGTTACTATGGTAAGAATATGAATGCATTAGATGAGTGTATTAATGACCTCGACTGGCTAGAGGAGAAGAACTATGTATTGGTAGTATCACATTCTAAATTATTTCTTGCAAAAGAAACAAAGAAATTAAGAGAAGAAATGTGGCAATTACTTGAAAAGGTGAGATTTGAATGGGCTTCTGTGCCTAACTATGATGGCGAAGATATGTATAGAGAGAAAGCAGACTTTGTTATTATAAGACAGTAATATTTATGCGAGAGTTATTTTACACCAAATGTCCTTCCCACCTAATACATTTTTCGGGGTAGCTGGCAGCGTGCTTGTATATAAGGTTGCGTATATAGTCGTTGTCCTGATAAGGTTCCAGTTGTTCCTGTAGTGCATCTATATTCTTCAGTGCCTTATCAGAATTGATATATCCCATACCATAAAAGCTACCTTGTTTTATCAGTATGCAGCTTTGCTCGGCCTCGCTACGGCCCATATCTACTAATGCAAAAGTGGGTAAGTGTTTCTGAATCCAGCTAATGGCCTGCGCTACTTTTTCGTTATATACCTCTGGTGTAGCAGTAGCCATACAAGTAGTACCTGTGCATGTGTCAGCAGCCTCGCCATTACTACAATCGGCATCTTTGGCAATATTGCATAAGCGGGCACACAGGCCAAACTCTGTAATGAGCTGTCGCAGCCAATGATGCCCTTCGGCAATGGTATTGAAAGTATATACAGGTTTGAAGTGCTCTTTGTGTTTGTCTATAGCTAGTCGCAAATAACCTTGTCTGTCCTCGTAAGCAAAGAGGCCGAACTTAGGATGATAGCCTTTCTGACTGCGATTGTGTGCAGGCCATAGTTTGCGTATCTCTGTACTCTCCAGAATATGTGCCATCAGATCGGTAGCACAGGGTTTGTAAGTGATACGGAATATCTCCCGCAGGAAATCCTGTTTTTGTTTATTGGTCTTGTTGTTAGAGAAATGGCTTTTGATACGCTTCTGTAAATTTTTGGCCTTGCCTACATATATCACCTTGCCGGTAGCATTGTAGAAATAGTATACCCCCGGTGTAGCGGGTAAGCCGTCTACCTGTTCTACAGGTACATTAGGTGGCAGGTACTGTTCGCGGTTACGACCTTTGAGCATATCCAGCACGGCATTGTCCTTGTCGCGTTCCATAAGGTAAGTGAACAGATGTGCAGTAGCCATAGCATCGCCACCTGCACGGTGCCTATTGCCATGTGTGATCTCTAACTGATGGCAGAGCTTACCCAAACTATAGCTTTTAAGGCCAGGTACTATCTTACGACTAAGGCGGACGGTACATAATTTCTTTACATCCCAATCGTAACCCGCACGTTGTAGCTGGTACTTGATAAAAGAGTAATCGAAATTGACATTATGAGCTATGAATATCTTATCGTGCAGTAGCTGGTATATCTGCTCAGCCACCTCATCGAAAGTAGGGGCATTAGCTACCATATCGTTGGTAATGCCTGTAAGACCCTGAATGAAGTACGGTATGGGTTGTTGAGGGTTGATGAGCGTTTCGTACAGATGCAGTATCTCCTGTCCATCGTGAATGACGATAGCTATCTCGGTAATGCCATTGCCTGAGGCCTGGCCACCTGTGGTTTCGATATCTACTACTGCATATAACATCTGTGCGCCTCAAATTGACTTAGCCGATGACAAGGCTAAGTATTGCTAAGTTAAGTTAAGAATCAACACAACAGATGGATATGTTGATATAAAAAAGCGGACCTCGTAAGAGGTCCGCCTGAGATATAAATATATGGTAAGATGATATGGTTATACCATCGCTTTTTCTTTTTGACGTTTTATCTGTGTGACCATAGAGTTGAAGGCAAGGTCGAAAGATTCTGCGAAATTTTTGCTTTCGTGCTTTACAAAGAGTGTATGTTTTGGTATCGTCACTTTTATCTCAGCCACTTTATCCTTTATCTGGTGCACTACATTGTCGAGGATCAAAAATACTTCTACACTGAGTATTTGGTCGTGGAAGGTGGAGAACTTTTGTACTTTTTCGTTTACATGTTCCATCAATTTAGTGTCTGCATCAAAATGCACGGTACGGATTTGCACATTCATAATTGAACTGTTTAAAAGGTTAACTTATTTACCCACGGGGATGATTGAGTTTATGTATCTCCTTGAGTTTATCTATATTATTATGCGTATAAACTTGTGTGGCTGCCAGGCTGCTATGGCCCAAGAGGTCTTTTATAGCCTGTATATTGGCGCCGTTATTCAATAAGTGTGTAGCGAAAGTGTGACGCAATACGTGCGGGCTTCTTTTTTTGAGAGTAGAGGTCATGGTCAGGTATTTTTTGACCACCCTGTATACATAGCCTGCATATAAAGGTTCGCCACTTTCTAGTACTAACAGGTGTTTATCGTCATTGGCTATGAGTTTCTTTTTTTCAGTGATATAATTTTTTATTTTGTCCAGTAGCACTGGGCTTACCGGTACTAAACGTTCTTTGTTTCCTTTACCTAATATACGAATTTGTTTGAGGCTCCATTCTATGTCTGTTTCTTTTAGTTGCAACAACTCAGAGCGACGCATTCCAGTTTGGTAAAGCAAATCGCATACCAATCTTTCTGTATTGCCTTTAAAACCTTCATCAAATTGCAATTCTTCCATCAAATGCTCTGTTTCGCTTTCCTTCATGAACACAGGTAAGCGTTCAGGCAGGCGCAAGGCATGCATTTGTCTAACGGGGTTTTTGTCAACTAATTGTCGACGCAATAAATATTTATAAAATGAATTTAGCGTGGAGATCTTTCGGTTGATGGTACGAGCGGATTGTTTGTCATCTTTGAGAGATGCTAACCAGCTACGAATGTGAAAATGTTCTATTTGTTTTGCGTCTTGACAATCGAACTGATGGAGCATGAAGGCTTTGAATTGCTCCAGGTCATTTGTATAAGCTGTTAGGGTGAGTGGAGAATATCTTCTCTCAAACCTAAGGTACTGCAGAAAAACCGCTTGCCATTGCTCTAACATAGAAATACCTGCTATTGTAAATATACAAATTTACAATAGCAGGTACAAATCTTATTTATGAGAATAAGTTAGGATTAATCCTCGAATTTTCCGGCTGCCATTTGTTGGCGGTATACGGCTTTCAGAACTTCAGTACGGCGTCTAATAGATGGCTTAGTGAAAAACTGACGGTCACGTAATTGATTGAGAATGCGCGATTTTTCATACTTTTTCTTGTATTTCTTAAGCGCTTTGTCAATGTTTTCGCAATCTTTTGAATCTATGATCAACATAATATTATACCCCCTTTTGGTCTTTGAGGACTGCGAAGTTAGGAACTTTTTTTATTTGAACAAAAGTTTTTAGGGACTAAGCTGAAAACTGAATAATTTTGGGTGTAATATTACGTTATATACGTACAAGTGGCCTTAAGGGCAGTCATATGATTAAAAAAATACTATTTATTTTGTGTAGTGTGCTTGTATTGTACTCTTGTCAGAAGTGGCAGGATAAGCCTGCAGCAGATCCGCACCTGAGTAATAAGTATTGTAATGACCCTACGGCAGTGAATTATAATTGGGGTTTCCCGGGTACGCCGGATAATACGGTATGTTACTATCCTACTGATGTATTCAAGGGCACTTATACCTTTAAGGATTCTGTTTACCTGCCGGATGACTCATTGGCTTTTGTAAAGTCATATACCCTGAATGTAATAGCCATCAACCATGTGAATATGGCTGTGATGGGCTTTTGCGGTACATCAGACTCGCTGAAATTCACAGCAGGCAAGTATGGTATGGCCACCGCGGATACGAACGCTGTAAGTGGCCAGTTCTTTTGTAGGCAACTAGATACCCTGACCGGTAATCTGGTAATAGATAGTGCAGGATTTCAGATCAGTTTCAAGGTGCAGAGCGACACCGGATATACCATACATAGCGGTCAGGCTATAAAACAATAGATTTACAACATGTTTACCGGCATTATAGAAACAATGGGTACTGTATCTGAGATCATAACTTCGGGTACGAATGTTGATTTTTGGATAGAAAGTCTGATCACGTCTCAAATGAAAGTAGATCAGTCTGTGGCGCATAATGGAGTGTGCCTGACTGTTGTGGAAATATCGGGAACCAAATACAGAGTAACGGCAGTAGCGGAGACCATAGCCAAAACCAATCTGGGTAAATGGAAGGCGGGTGACCTAGTGAATATGGAACGATCGCTGAAAGTGGGGGATAGACTGGATGGGCATTTTGTACAAGGGCATGTGGATGCCAGAGCTACCTGTATAGAAAAGCAGACAATAGATGGTAGTTGGTTATTTCGTTTTCGTTTCTCTGTTGCATTTGCAGCATTAGTAATAGAAAAGGGTTCCATATGTATCAATGGAGTAAGCCTTACGGTATTTAATGTAGGTAAAGATGAGTGTACGGTTACTATTATTCCCTACACATACGAACATACTAATTTCCAAAACATAGAAGAAGGCTCCATTGTAAATATAGAGTTTGATGTACTAGGTAAATACCTGCTTAGGAAACAAGAAGTGGGGTAATCTTTTACCAGAATTTATCTTTTTTGGATGCGCCATCGAAGTGTTCTTCTTTGTCTTCTTCTTTAATATTTTTTCCGAATACCAAATTCATACCCATACGCAGGTTCATATTTTTACTATCCAGTGGTGTTACAGCAGCCCACCAATTGTCAGTAGCAACATACCATTGCATATTTAGGAACTGTAAAATTACAGCACCGCCCACGTTGAAAGTGGATGTGGACTTTGCAGTATAGGATAATGCACCTGTAAAATGATTGCCGAGTTTCAATTGATAACAAAGGGTGCCTGCATAAATGATTTGATCATTGAAACGAGTACCGCTGAGCTGTAATCCAAACAAATTGTGTTTTGTATTGTAATTAACTGTAGTGAAGAAATTATAAGGTAATGTGGTAGCGTAAGAACTATTGTTTTCTGCAAATTTGATCAGCTTTTTTAGTGAGTCTGTAAGATTTTGGGATGAGACGATATCAGTGTTGCCTTGAAAAAAGCTCTCAGCGTGGAAACCATCAAATGTGAATGCTGCTGGTCCGGCAGTATAATTATGTATGTTGCTGGTCCAGTTGATATAACCCAGATCATTGATGCCTGCTGATAAACTTAATTTAGGAGTGATCTCATATTTGGCCCCTAAGTCTATTGCATAACCCTTGTTCTTATTATTCATGATATAATCAGCACCGAAATAACCATCCTTTTTATCGTTACTATCAGGTATTCCACTCATCTGAACATTCATATTAGCAGTTGCTGTGAGCTGATAATAAGATGGATCTGTATATAATTGTATGGAAGTGGTTTTACTATTAATGTTTGTCTTTCCAAATAACATTTTGGGACTGAGTCCAATTGTTAAGTTGCCAAATCGTTTAGATAAGTGTAAAGCATATTCGCGATAATAGGTGGCATTGATTCCGAAATTGCCTATGTTCAAAGTTTGTCCAATATAGTGACCATTACCATACCATAATAGTTTGAAAAAATCGTTGGGGTAGGCAAATTGAAAATCTAATTTATCATTGATAGACAATCCGGCAGAGAATCCATGTGAAGCATAGTTGAATGAGAAAAGAGAGACTGAGGCACCAAATGCCAAGAAATTCTTACTATCCAATTTATCAATCAGTTTACCTAGATCTACGCCCATAGTATTGTTATCTACCCTATGGAATACATCATGGTAGCTGAAGCCAGTATTATATATATACATAGATACAGAAGAGAATACAGGTAGCCCAACTGAAACTTTTGCATCGGTCTGATTACTGGCATTGAACCACTGAGATTCTTGTAATTGTGGCAAGAATTTTAAGGTATAAGAATCTTGGCAGAAAGATGTAATTGGTAAACAACAGCAAAGGAATATGAGTAGTTTTTTCATAAAGTAGTTTTTATAAGCTAGTTGAGACATTTAACATGAAACGAAATCCCAATTTGATGTTGATGTTGTCAGATGAATGTATCTGCACAGAATTAGTGCCACTGCTTTTTAAGTTTCCACGTATAAAACCGTATCGGACCTTAGAAGCCATGATATGGTACCTATCGTGGTCGTAAATGAAATCGCTGGTGGCTAATGTGCTGCCATTTACTACCCCAGATGAATTGACAGGTGCCTGAGGTATGAGATTGTTAGTAGGTGTTATCAGTGAATCGAGAATATTATATGCACTATCTGCAAAATATAATTGTATAGAAGCATATACAGGGAAGGCATTATTGACCAACATCTTGAATTCTGCTTTTTGCAGGATATTGGTGTCCTTTGGCAAAGACATTTTTAAGGTATCCTGTAGAGAGAATTCTATGATCTTGAACCATGCAGGTAATTCTGCATCAGCACTGAGCGAGATAGTGCTTTGATCTGTAATAAAATTGTAAGGCATTCCGCCCCCCGGATTAATATCGATATGCCCAACATAGATCACCTGATTAGGTGCCGGGTTAAATATATTTTGGATAGTACTATTGGTACTATCTACCGTATAATTACTAGTATCTGTAGACCCTATAGATGTTGCGCCAGCCACTGAGATAGGAGAGATGTTCATATTTACATATACACCGTGATTTGTGAGACCATATAAGCTATCGAACTGCGCAGATACACCTAATCCTAATGAATTGGCGAATGCCAAATGTAGTTTGGGATTTTTTAAATATATCTGAGCAGTAAGAGTATTATTAAATACAGCAACATTTATTGTATCGTGCGGAATAGGAATGGAATAATGACCTAAAGTACCATCAATAAAGCTATACTTGATATTAGTAAGATCGATAGCTGCTGAAAGAGAATCTGTTGAGCTGTTGATGCTTTGGCCAGAGCCATTAATTACATAGTTGATCTTATAGGCCATGTAATTGCGAGTAGTATTACCATTTGTGAGATCTATAGTGTAATTAGACAAATCTATGGATACATCACTAGTAGAACTTGGATAAGAAATATTAGCATTTATATTTAATGCGCTACCACTAGTATTAATAATGTTAGGAAAAGAAAGTTGTAATGATATGTTCTGCCTGTATGTAGAAGCTAAATGAAAATTGAGGGTACCAGCTTTAATCTTAATATGCTCTAGTTGAGCGCCACTAGTATCAGTATAGCTGAAATGATTTGAAAACGAATCGCTTACAGTGCCTGTAAAACTAGGTATGGATAATGGAGTATGTAAACTGATAGGGCCTGAACTATAACTCTGGTTGGGAATAAAAATATAATCTGATGCTTTTGCTGAGAACAGTTTACCATCATAATGCAAAGAATACAAACCAGTAGAATCTTCAGTTACTACATTATTGCTTTTAACTAAGTTCTTTAAGGTTAGCTGTGCATTCAATAATGGGAATGCCCAATCGGGTGTCCAGTTGTCAATTTTCAAATTATTAAAAGCAAAGTCAGATTTCTTGATACAGCTAATACCTAGAACAGAGGTAACTAAAATGAAGTAGTATATTCTTTTCATAATTGAGTTTGTTTGAGATATATAATGACAGTTTAATTACTGTCAAATAATTATAGAGCTGAATGGTATTACTAAAAATACTACAATTAGTATGCCATACAATATACATTTTTTTTAGATGTGCATGGGGTAAAGTCTACAGAAAATGAAAAAGGATGCCTATAAGGCATCCTTTTTCAAGAACAATTTTGTGAAAACTAGTTTTGTGAATGTAAGGCTACTTTGTTGCCTTCAGAATCAACAAAGAATGCCATATGCCCTATTTCTGGACTGATATTGGTCTTGGGCATTATTATTTTACCACCAGAGGCTTCAATTTTTGCTATAACTGGGCTCATGTCAGGGTTGGCATTAAGGTAAATAACGCTTCCGTCCATTGAAGGCTTGTGCATAGGGCTTTGGCATAATCCGCCGGAAGCTTTACCATTACCGTTTTCGCCGGGGAAGAAAGCCATTTCCATACCCATCATACTGGTAGTATCCATTGTGATACTGAAGATGTTTTCGTAGAATGCTTTAGCACGTTTGATATCAGTTGCCGGTATTTCAAACCAGTTCAACGCATTTGTATTTTTGTCCATAACGAGTTTTTTGGAATATAAATATAGTCTAAATAGCTGTATGGAATTGTTATTAAATGATGAACATTATATATGTGAAATATTACTTTGATGGCTTGCCCAGTATATCAGAAATGAAAATTCCTTTTTCAGCATCTACAGACATAGTATGCCATGCCCCAAACATTCGGGAATCGGGCATGGTGGAATCTGTTTGTAAGTAAACCAGTTGCCAAAGGAATTGTTTGCGAAAATGGACATAATGGAGGGTTATTTGGGGTTTATCCAAGGTTCTCATACCTTTTTTAGTGGCGGTATCTATTGCTTCTTCTTTTGTAATGAAATGACATTCTTCACCTTTGAGCATATAGTCCGGTATGATATTCAGGTCGCGAGCAACGTTGAGTTGTAATTTGTTGTCTAGGTCTAAGGATACTACACCGGTAACTGTATTGTATTCGGGGCAATGTGGATAACTGTATTTGACATTATAGCGAACAAAGATGTTCTGTACTTTTCCTCGGGTAGAAAAATCGGTGTCTAATACAGACCATTCGGCTTCTTTTTTTCGTTGACCTTTATAGTTGTAATAAGTATGAGGATCGTAAGTGCAGCGTTTGAAAATAGACTCTCCCACCAAAGATCGCATTATACTATCTGCATTATGGCGTACTTGTTCGATAGTGTATTGTTGACCCATAGAAAAGAAGGGGCAACCAACTATTAAAACTAGAAATATAATGCGAAATAATGAAGACATAATTGACAGTTATTGGAAATAAAGTTACTATCGGTTATGTAAATATCGAGGGTTATTAATTATATAATTTGAATGATGTCCTTTAAGTTTTGAACTTCATAAGTAGGTTTTCTATTATGAGGGATAGCAAGAGGATTAAAGTATACCTGATCGATACCGGCATTCTGTGCGCCCATTACATCAATTTCCAAAGCATCACCTATCATGAGGCTGAATTCAGCAATAGAACCCGTAGTATTCAAAGCATATTCAAATATCTCCGGATGAGGTTTCATACTATTACTTTTTTCTGAAGTAATGACCTGAGAAAAATAGGAAGCGATACCTGAATATTGCAGTTTTTGCCATTGGGTTGTTTCAAAGCCATTGGTAATTAAATGCATATCGTAGCGTCCTTTACAATGCTCTAAAAGTGCCTTGGTATCAGGTATCAGTAAGGTTTGGGTAGGTAGTATTTCCAAATATGCTGCACTCATTTCATAGGCCAGAGCAGTATCTGTTACTTTGAGATCGAGCAGTGTAAGCCACATACGTTTCCAACGTAATTCCTCACGTTTAATAAATCCATTGCGAAAGCGTTCCCATAATCTGTCGTTGTGAACGACATAAATATCGTAGAAGGTCTTAAAGTCTGTAATGCCACGATCTTGCAGTTTGTATTCTTTGAATAACTGCTGTAAAGTGAGTTCAGAGTTCTTATCAAAATCCCAAAGGGTATGATCGAGATCGAAGAAAAGATGTTTATATACTTTAGCCATCTGAAAGTAGGAATAAAAGCAAAGAGCCACCGTTAACGGCGGCTCTAAAAAAAGAGTATGCTCAATATTATTTTTTACGATAGTATATCTTATCATCAAAGAACTCATTTACAGACTGTAACGCAGGGTTTGCCATACGTTCGTAAATGCGAGATATTTCGATTTGTTCTTTGTTTTCGTGGATCTCTTCCAGATTATCACCATGGACAGTAAATTCATCCAATTTGCGATGTAATTCTTCCTTCATAGTAACTGAAAGTTGATTTGCACGTTTAGCCATAACAGCAATAGATTCGTACAAATTTCCTGTCTTATCTTTTATCTTGATAACATCACGGGTTTCAACCAATGTGTTAACAGAAGCGAGTGATCTTTTACTTGTGCTCATTGCGTATTTTTTTAATTTTTAAATCGGTCAGAGTATATAATTTTTCTGCTTCGTGCAGGTATTTCGATTTTGGATAACCTTCTACCAGTTCATGATAAGCATTTAAAGCTATTGCAAAGCGTTCTTCCTGTTTTTCAAGAACACTGGCTTTGCCATAGTTATAAAACGACTTAATGATCATAAATTGATAGAAGTCACTGCTAGCAGATTCCGGAAAGTTACGTAATACGCTTTTATAAGCAATGCCAGAGGCCTTAAATTGATTGATATTAAAGTAAAGTTTAGCGGCATCTGCCTGTTTCATCTCTAATTTGGCACGTCCGGCATCAATATAAGTATTAGCATCCTTTATACGCTTACTGTTAGGATGAGTATTTACATAAGATTGTAGAGTTTCTAGGGCTTTTTCGGTATTTGTTTGGTCCAAAGAGTATTTTGGAGACATTTTAAATAAGGATACACCATGCATGAATTCGCATTCATCGGCATCCTTGCTCATTGGGAAAAACTCTACAAAATTCTTGAAATGATATGACGCAGAAAGATAATCTTTCATGTAATAAAAGCTATATGACCAGCGATAGTACAGCTGTTCATAGTTGCGTGTATTACGCATAATAGGTACTAGCTTTTCATAAAGCTGATTTGCCTTCAAGTATTCCTTTTTATCGTAGTATTCATTTGCCTTAGTGAGCTTAAAGTTCACATCATGGCTCTTGAGTACTTTTTCGTAGTTACCGCAAGAACTCAACAACACAGACAAGCTGAGGCAAATACACACAAAATGGATGGCACGATTATGCATAATGGGTCGCAAAAATAAGTAATACAGGCCTTATTCCCTAATTGTGCTGGTAAAAGTGTGTTAAAATATAAGGTGTCCACCATTTTGGCTCGATCTTCCACAGGTTATTCACATTTAATTATAGATATGCACATTCAATTGTGAGTTTGTGGCCTGAAATGACATAAAACGCTTTGTGGTAAAGGGTTTGGGTGTCACATGTGATTGTGGATAAATATGTTCTTCATTTTAGATGTATATTTGTGGGAAAGTGTGTTAATTTGTGGGAAGAAATGTAAATAATCATTGATGACGAACTTTTTAGGAGAATATGAAGTTGCTATAGACGCCAAAGGCCGCTTTTTGCTGCCTTCGGCTTTCCGTAAGCAATTACCTAAAGGTGCAGCTGAGAGCTTCGTCATCAATAGAGGTTTTGAACATTGCCTAACAGTATATCCGTTGGATAGCTGGAATATATTATCAGAAAAAATAAATCGACTTAACGATTTTAATCCTAAGGTTCGTGAGTTCAAGAGATTGTTCTTAAATGGAGCAACTATGGTAGATGTAGATAATGCAGGTCGCATATTGCTACCTAAGCCATTACAGGAATATGCGAGTATTAAAAAGGATATCATTTTCTCTGCGCAAGGCAATAAAGTGGAGATATGGGATAAAGATACTTATCACAATTATATACAACAACATTCTGCCAGCTTTAGCGATTTGGCAGCAGAGGTAGCCGGTGGAGATTTTATTAACCCATTTGATAGTCTTTAAATAATGGGTAAACCCACTTTTTACCACACGACGGTCCTTTTGCAGGAAGCTGTGGACGGATTGGCGATAAAAAGTAACGGTATATATGTAGATGCCACATTTGGTGGAGGAGGGCACAGCAGAGAGATATTGAAGCGGCTGGGGCCTGAAGGCAAGCTGATAGCCTTTGATCACGATGAAGATGCTTGGAAAAACATACCAGATGATAACAGGCTGATACCAGTAACAGAGAACTTTCGTTATGTGCGTAGATTTTTGAGATTGCATGGTTTTAATGAGGTGGATGGGATACTGGCAGATCTGGGAGTAAGTTCTTTTCAATTTGATACTGCAGAGAGAGGTTTCTCTATACGTTTTGACGGGCCGCTAGATATGCGCATGGATAAAAGGCAAGAACTGACCGCTGCACAGATATTAAAAACCTATAGTGAGATACAATTACAAAAGTTGTTTGAACAGTATGGTGAAGTGCGTAATGCAAAGCAATTGGCAAAGCATATGGTAACGAACCGTAAAAGAGTTTCACTGGTGAGTATAGAAGCCTTAAAGGCAATGATAGCGCCGGTGATGAAAGGAAACCCGAATCGTTATATGGCGCAATTATTTCAGGCATTGAGGATAGAAGTGAATGGAGAGATGGATGCGCTGAAAGAATTTTTGCAGCAAGGCTCACAATGTCTGAAGATAGGAGGAAGGATGAGTGTCATATCCTTTCACTCGCTAGAAGACAGAATAGTGAAACAGTATTACAAGAAAGGCAGATGGGATGAGCAAGAAAGTTTTCCCGGTATGGTAGAAGAAAGGCCACCGCTGAAACAGATACATGCAAAACCAATTGAGCCAACGGAAGAAGAAATAAAGAGAAATCCCCGAGCACGCAGTGCTCGTTTGCGAATAGCAGAGAAAGTAAATAATGAGTGACGAAAAGGACATACCACAACAGAAAGAAACACCTGCACAGCGTGTACGCAATGACTGGAAAGCGTTGCTTAATAAGGTGTCTTACAAAGGTATCGTCAATAACATCCCTTATCTAGCGTTCCTTGCATTATTGAGTGTAGTGTATATCACGAATAGTCATAGAGTGATAGAAACACAGAGAGAACTGAACAAGAATACCAAAGTGTTGAAAGAGTTGAGATGGAAGTATATGGACATCAAATCGCAATTGATGTATGCGGGGATGGAAACACAAGTGATAAGAAATGCAGCTAAAATAGGATTGAAACCATTGATGCTGCCTGCTTATAAAATAACAGTTGACACCACTACGACAAAACGATAGAAGTTTTGAATATTAAGAAGGATATACGGTTTCGTGTTTATGTTGCCTTTACAGGTGTATGCCTGTTTGGGGTAGCTATCCTCTTCAAAGCAGCTCTAATACAAGTAAAAGAAGGCCATGATCTGAAACTGTTGGCAAAGGAAATGCACACTAGAACAGATACGTTAATGTCGGAACGTGGTAATATATATACTGAGGATGGGTTGCTGTTATGTTCATCAATTCCTCAGTTTGATATACATGTGGATTTCTCTGTGATACAGCCAGATACTTTTCAGAAGTATGTAGATACGATAGCAGCGAAACTATCTCAAATAATAAATGATGGTACTGTCGATCAATACAGAGAAAAATTGATAGCGGGATTTAATGATACAGACAGGTATTTCCCATTACATAAAAATTTGCCTTATTATCAGTACTTGGCAATCAGATCATTGCCGGTATTCTCTAAGAGCAAAAACCATGGAGGGTTCATTGAAGATCCTAAAGAGAAACGTATCAATCCTTATGGAATGCTGGCTTATCGTACAATAGGATTGTGGAGAGAGAATAGTCCAACGATAGGATTGGAAGCAACTTATGATAGTATACTTACAGGAGTAAATGGTAGTAGGGTGGTGCAAAAAGCTACAGGCGGAGTATGGATGCCGGTAGACGGATCGGAAGTAGAGCCACAAAATGGCCGTGATATAGTAACCACATTAGACATCAGCATACAAGATGTTGCAGAACATGCGCTAATGAGTGTATTGCAACAATATGAATGTTTATATGGCACTTGTGTAGTGATGGAAGTGCAAACCGGTAAAATACGTGGATTGGTAAACCTTGGCCGTCAAACAGATGGTAGCTACTGGGAAGATCTGAACTATGCGATGATGCCTACTGAGCCGGGTTCTACATTCAAGCTGGTAACACTCATGTCCTTATTGAATGATAAATACATCAATATTCACGACATAGTAGATGCTCAAGGTGGAGCGATACATTTTGGTAATAGGGTGATGAAGGATTCACATCTAGGATTGGGTAGAATTACTATCAAAGATGCTTTTGCACACTCTTCTAATGCGGCAATGGCTAAACTGGGTTTTCAATATTATTATAAAGAACCTAATAAGTATGTGCAGCATTTACGTGACCTTCATTTGGATAAGCGTACAGGGATTGACCTGATAGGAGAGCGGAGACCACTGGTAAAATCTCCGGAAAGTGATGGATGGAGTGCTACCACACTACCATGGATGGCTACGGGTTATGAAGTGTTGATAACACCACTACATACTTGCATGGTATATAATGCAGTAGCAAATGGTGGAAAGATGATGAAGCCATACCTGATAAGTGCTGTAAGAGAATATGGAAAAGTTGTAAAAAAATATGAGCCTAGAGTATTGGTAGATAAAGTGGGAGATTCCAGTACTATATCACAGTTGCAGGAATGTATGCGAGAAGTGGTATTGACGGGTACTGCTAATAGTATCAAATCGCCATATTATGGCATAGCAGGAAAAACCGGAACAGCACAGGTAGCAGATAAAGGTATCAAATATACAGATGGCGTATATCAGGGGTCATTTGTTGGTTATTTTCCATCAGATAAACCACGATACACCATAGCCGTAGTGATACGTACCAAACCGCATTCCAGCGCTTATTATGGAGGAACCATTGCAGCACCTGTGTTTCGGATGATAGCAGATAAGGTTTTCTCAGCAGGAGAAGAAGGTTGGGGTGGCGCATTGGATAGTTTTTCAAAAAGCGACAATCATAAAATTCTGGCCAAACTATCAACTACCAAGAACTACCAGATACTGCTAGGTGCTGTTGGAAAGCCGATAGCGACAGACCTACAGAAAAATGAAATAGCGCAGATAGTGACAGACTCCAGTAAGCAAGTAACACTTAAAAGTAGGGCTGTATATATAGGAAGAGTGCCTGATGTAACAGGTATGGGACTGAGAGATGCAGTTTATCTGCTGGAGCGTCAGGGAATGCAAGTGCAGGTAATGGGTAAAGGGTCTGTAAAAGCACAGTCAATAACCCCGGGAGTAAAAGCAGAAAAAGGACAAACAATAACATTGCAGTTAAGCTAAATAAATGCCAGCATTACAAGACATATTAGTAAATGTACAGCCATTGCAGGTGACAGGCAATCTGTCTGTTAATGTGAGCAGTCTTTGCATAGACTCTCGCAAAGCAAATGCAGGCAGTGCTTTTATTGCTGTAACCGGTACTACAGTTGATGGACATATGTTCATAGACACAGCAATTTCTCAGGGAGCTGCAGTAATAGTTTGTGAAACATTGCCAATTAAGAGAAATGAGAATGTGACTTATGTGCAAGTAAAGGACAGTGCTGCAGCAGCAGGATTGATGGCAGATGCTTATTATGGCTTTCCATCAAAACATATGAATGTTGTAGGAATAACCGGTACTAATGGTAAGACCACTACTGCTACTTTATTATATAAGTTGTTTGAAACATTAGGACATAAATGCGGACTGATCTCTACAGTGCAGAATCACATTCATGATCAGATAGAGATAGCTACCCATACAACACCTGATTCCGTAACTCTACAAGCATTGTTAGGACGTATGCAGGCAGCGGGTTGTACACACGTATTTATGGAGGTGAGCTCTCATGCAATTCATCAGCGTAGAATAGAAGGTATACGATTTGAAGGTGGAGTGTTCACTAATATCACACACGATCATTTAGATTATCATAAAACATTTGATGAATATATACGTGTTAAAAAAAGCTTTTTTGACGAATTGCCTGAAGGGACATTTGCACTTAGTAATGTAGATGATAAGCGTGGTATGGTAATGCTGCAAAATACAAAAGCAGAAAAAAACACATACAGTCTGCGTGTATTAGCTACAATAAAAGGTAAAGTTCTGGAGAATAACCTTACAGGGCTAGTGATGGTAATAGATGGACATGAGGCGCATTTTAGAATGATTGGCACATTCAATGCTTACAATCTATTGGCAGTATATGGTGCAGCAGTACTACTGGGAGAAGAAAAAAGGAACGTACTGGCTGTATTAAGTGGCCTGCATGGTGCAGCAGGAAGGTTTGAAACCTATATGTCTACCAATGATAAAGTGCTGGGTATAGTAGATTATGCTCATACCCCGGATGCATTGATCAATGTGTTAGCTACAATAAAACAATTGCGTACTAACGGGCAGCAAGTCATAACTGTAGTAGGATGTGGTGGTGACAGGGATAAAGCAAAACGTCCTTTGATGGCTGAAGTGGCTTGCGAGCACAGTGATAAAGTAGTATTGACTGCTGATAATCCAAGGAGTGAAGATCCGGAAGTGATATTGAATGAAATGGAGACAGGCTTATCACTACCGCAAAAGAGGAAAGTATTGCGCATTTCTGATAGAAAAGAAGCAATAAAAACGGCATGTTCTCTGGCGCAGCCGGGAGACATATTGCTGATAGCAGGTAAAGGACATGAAACATATCAGGAAATAAAAGGGGTGAAATATCCTTTTGATGACCGCGAAGTATTAACACAAACATTTGAACTACTAAACAAATAATATAAACAGTAAATGTTCTACTACCTGTTCACATATCTGCGAGAGCACTTCGGATTATTCGGTGCCGGGATGTTCTACTACATCACTTTCCGTGCAGCTATGGCTATTATTCTTTCTTTGATCATCACTACTGTGATGGGAAAGAGAATAATAAAATTCTTGCAAAGAAAACAGATAGGTGAAACTGTCCGTGATCTGGGATTGCAGGGAGAAAATCAGAAAAAAGGTACCCCTACAATGGGCGGGCTTATCATAATAGCAGCTACGTTGATACCGACTCTGTTATTTGCGAGAGTGTTGAATGTATATATCGTACTAATGATAGTATCTACTATATGGTTAGGTATTGTAGGTTTTATAGATGATTATATCAAAGTTTTCAAGAAGAATAAAGAAGGACTAGCTGGTAGATTCAAGATAATGGGACAGGTGGGTCTAGGTATAATAGTGGGTGTTACTATGTATTACAATCAGCATGTAGTAACAACACGAGAGGTACTGCCGGGAAAAGAAGTATGCAGAAATTCTACAGAAAAATCACTTGGTACTCTATTTATCCGTAAAGATGAAGCAGGTAAAGAGCACCAATATGTGATGGTACAAACAGCTACCACTACTATACCTTTTGTGAAAACCCATGAGTTTAGTTATGCTAAAGTCGCCAGCATATTCGGAGAGAAAGGATTAGATATTGCAACACCTATAATATATGTATTGTTTGTGATTTTTATCATCACGGCTGTATCGAATGGGGCCAATATTACTGATGGATTAGATGGTCTTGCAACAGGAGTGTCGGCTATTATTGGTATTTGTCTTGCTGTATTTGCATATGTGTCAGGTAACTACATTTTTGCAGATTACCTGAATATTATGCACATACCTAATTTGGGTGAACTATCCATATTCATTGGTGCATTTGTAGGTGCTTGTGTAGGGTTCCTTTGGTATAATGCATATCCTGCTCAGGTATTTATGGGTGATACAGGTAGCCTTGCATTAGGTGGTATCATTGCTTCTCTTGCCATTATTGTTCGTAAAGAATTATTGATACCCATTATTTGTGGTGTTTTTTTAGTTGAGAATTTGTCAGTAATGATTCAGGTGGCATATTTCAAGAGGACAAAAAAGAAATATGGAGAGGGTCGTAGGATATTTCTGATGGCACCATTGCATCACCATTATCAAAAGAAAGGATATCATGAAAGTAAGATAGTAACACGATTTTGGATAGTGGGGATTATACTGGCAATATTGAGTATTGTAACATTAAAAATGCAATAGTGAGTACAAATCACATAAAACGACTTGTGATACTAGGCGCCGGAGAAAGCGGCGTAGGTGCTGCATTGTTGGGTAAACAGCAGGGCTGGGAAGTGTTTGTAAGTGATGGGGGTACTATTAAAGAAGCATTTAAAAAAACGATGCTACATGCGGGGATAGAATTTGAAGAAGGTAAACATACTATGAACAAAATATTGATTGCACAGTGTGTAGTGAAAAGCCCTGGTATCAGTGAGAAAGTAGAGGTGATGAAACAAATTCGTGCTGCTAAAATAGAAGTATGTAGTGAGATAGAGTTTGGATTTAGATATAAAGGGGATAGTAAGATAATAGCGATAACTGGTAGTAATGGTAAAAGTACCACTACGAAATTAACGTTCCACCTGCTGAAAAACGCAGACTATGATGTGGCAATGGTTGGAAATATCGGTTACAGTTTTGCTAAACAAATAGCAGAGCAACCTACAGAATGGTATGTGATGGAGGTAAGCAGTTTTCAGTTGGACGATATACATCAGTTTCGCCCGGATATTGCGGTGCTGCTGAATATTACTCCGGATCATTTAGATAGGTACAATTACAAGTTTGAACACTATACTGCAGCCAAATTTAAGATCACAGAAAATCAAACATCAAAAGACTATTTCATTATTAACCTCGATGACCATGTTATTAAAGATTACTTGGCTTCCCATTCACCTAACGCAAAAAAAATATTTTTCACGATGAGCGAACATAACATTCCGAACGAAGGGAGCTATATCCACGACGAGCAAATGCACATACGGATAGATGGGGATGATATGGATATGTCAATTCACGATCTTTCTATTAAAGGGAAACATAATCAATATAATAGCATGGCAGCTGGTATCTCTGCTCGCGTAGCAGGTATTCGTAAAGAAAAGATCCGTGAGAGCTTCACTTCATTCGAGGGCTTGGAACACAGGCTTGAGTTTGTAGCTACTGTACGCGGTGTGGATTTTATCAATGATAGCAAAGCCACTAATGTGAACTCTGTATGGTTTGCACTAGAGAGTATGAAGAAGCCTGTGGTATTGATATTGGGTGGCCAGGATAAAGGGAATGATTATAATGAAATATTGGAATTGGTAAAAGAAAAAGCTCGAGCAATTGTATGTATGGGCGTAGACAATACACCTATACATGAAGCATTCAAAGGTGCAGTACCTACTA
>JBAWXE010000002.1:0-82355 GCA_037144255.1 Bacteroidota bacterium
CGTCCCATCCATCCATACCATCAGTCGTTTGCAGTTATTGATAATGCTGGTACGGTTACCCCATGCCAGCACTGCTGCAAACAATCCAGATATTTCTATGTCTTGCTTCTTAGCAAAACTATGGGGTATAGATATAGGGTCTCTATCAATAAAAGAAGGCTGGTTGTACAGCCTTGCTTTTTCGTCTAACAGTCTTTTCAAGTCCTGTATTTCAGAGCTCCCCTTATGTATTTTGCCAGGGCTTTCTTTCATTAAAATATACCTAAGAACTTCTTCTTCTTCATACGCACTGTTTGCATCATGATGTCCTTATTAGGTCGGTCTTGTCCGTTACGTGGCTCTGCTACTATTTTATCTACTATATCCATACCTTCCAGCACTTCACCGTATACGGTATAGTTACCATCTAGATGTGGTGTACCTCCTTGGGTCTTATACATCTCACGTTGCTCTGCTGTATACTTTCGTCCATTGCTCTTAGATATATTATCTAGCTCAGCATCAGTGAATTTTTTTCCTACCACTATGTAGAACTGACAACCGGATGATGCTTTCGCCGGATTATTATCTCTTGCAGCTGCCAGTACACCACGTTTGTGGTAGTTCACTTCGTTGATCTCAGCAGGTACTGTATATCCTACATCTCCATTACCCAGCATCTCTCCTGTTTTCGCATGTTTAGAATTAGGGTCTCCTCCTTGTATCATAAACGCTGGTATCACTCTATGAAAAAGTGTACTATCATAAAAATGCTGTTTTACTAGTTTTATAAAGTTGTCACGATGCTGCGGGGTGTTGTCATACAGCATCATTACTATTTTGCCATACTCCGTAGTGATCACTACTTTGTTTTTCTGTGCCCAAACCTGGGTGCTCATCATTACTACTGCAACTAGAACAAGTAACGTTTTTTTCATACGTGTTTTTTGTGTTTCGATTATCAATATTAGCTAAATGACTGATATAGAGAATACATTAATTTAATTTATTTTATATGCTATTTGATCTCTTGGCACAATTCTATCAGTACACTATTAGTTGTTTTTGGATGTAAGAAACAGACCAGCTTATTGTCTGCTCCCTTTTTCGGTACCTGGTTCAGCAATTCGAAACCCAGCGCACTCAGACGGTTCATCTCAGCCTCTATGTTATCTACATCAAATGCTATATGATGTATACCTTCTCCTTTTTTTTCTATGTACTTCGCTATTGGGCTTTCAGGCTTAGTAGCTTCCAGAAGTTCTATTTTAGAGTCCCCAATTTGGAAAAAAGCAGTCATAACTCCCTCACTATCAACACTTTCCTTCTTATAGCAGGGCGTATTCAGCAGTTGCTCGAATAATGGGATGGATTGTGACAATTCCTTAACTGCTATGCCTAAATGTTCGATTTTCAACATCGGGAGAATAATTTTTAACAATGGGAGTATATAAAGCTACGATGCCTTCCCATGCGCTAAAGTAGCACATTTGACATAACTTTGCTTCAAGAAACCACCCCCGAAATATATACACTTGTATGGATTTGAAATTGCCGATATATTTAGATAATAATGCAACTACCCCTTGCGACCCAAGGGTAGTAGATGTTATGATACCTTATTTCACCGAAAAATTTGGTAATGCTGCTTCTCGTAACCACCAATATGGTTGGGTAGCAGAAGAAGCTGTGGATTATGCCCGCGAACAAGTGGCAAAATTAATTAATGCCGACCCTAAGGAGATCATCTTTACTTCCGGTGCTACCGAAAGTGATAATCTGGCTATCAAAGGTATATACGAAATGTATGCTTCCAAAGGTAACCACATCATCACTTGCACTACCGAACATAAAGCTGTGTTAGATACTTGTAAACATATTGAAAAAATAGGTGGACAAGTTACTTACCTCGAAGTAGGTTCCGATGGCTTGATCAACTTGAATGACCTCGAAAAAGCAATAACTAATAAGACTATTCTTATTGCTATCATGTATGGCAATAATGAAATAGGTGTTATACAACCTGTTCACGAGATCAGTGCTATTGCCCGCAAACATGGTGTACTCTTCTTTACAGATGGTACTCAGGCCGTTGGTAAAGTTCCGGTTGATGTTCAGAAAGATGGTATAGACCTTATGAGTTTCAGCGCACATAAAATGTATGGCCCTAAAGGCGTTGGTGCATTATATGTTCGTCGTAAAAACCCTCGTGTAAAAGTTACTGCACAAATGGACGGTGGCGGCCACGAACGTGGTATGCGTAGCGGTACAATGAATGTTCCTGCCATTGTAGGTTTCGGTAAGGCTTGCGAACTCTGCATGAACGAAATGGAAAGCGAAGCTAAACGCCTCAGCGCTATGCGAGATAGATTGGAAAAAGGTCTCACACAATTAGAAGAATCTTATGTCAATGGTAATCGCGAACATCGCTTACCTCATACTACCAATATCTCTTTCAAATATGTAGAGGGCGAAGGTCTGATGATGGGTTTCAATAAGAACATCGCTTTATCCAGCGGTTCTGCTTGTACCTCTGCTTCTTTAGAGCCTTCTTATGTATTGAAAGCTCTGGGATTGGGCGACGATCTGGCACATAGCTCTTTACGCTTTGGCCTCGGTCGTTTTACTACCGACGAACAAATTGATTTTACTATTAAGGCAATCACAGAAACAGTTTTAAAACTTCGCGAAATGAGCCCGCTTTGGGAAATGTTCAAAGAAGGTATCGATCTGGATAAAATAGAATGGGCTCACCACTAATACTCAATATCTTTTAATATAACCACCCGTATAAAATATTCAATCTCATGGCATATTCAGAAAAAGTGATTGACCACTACAGCAACCCTAAGAACGTAGGTACGCTGGATAAAAGTAAGACCAATGTAGGCACAGGCCTCGTAGGTGCACCTGAGTGTGGCGACGTAATGCGTCTGCAAATAGAAGTAGACGAAGCCAGCGGCCTTATCATGGATGCTAAATTCAAAACTTTCGGTTGCGGTTCTGCTATCGCTTCTTCTTCTTTAGCTACAGAGTGGCTCAAGGGTAAAACAGTAGATCAGGCACTGGCAATAGATAATATGGATATTGTAGAAGAGCTTAATCTGCCACCGGTAAAGATCCACTGCTCTGTTTTGGCCGAAGATGCTATCAAAGCAGCTATCAATGATTACCGTGTAAAAAATGGTCTTCCTGAATTGGCATTAGACGAAAAAGCGCATTAATACTATTCAGGAGTACCTCAGTTGTAATGAAAAGAAAGGAACGGTGAATACGAACTTCATTACTTCTATTAAATATTTTGTATGATATACATTAGTGACAAGGCAAGAGATAAAGTAATACAACTAAAGAAAGATGCTGATCTGGGCGAAGATTATTTCCTTAGAGTAGGTGTTGTAGGTGGCGGTTGTTCAGGCTTGTCTTATAAATTAGATTTCGATAACGAAAGCCAGCCAAAAGATCAGGTCTTTGAAGATCAGGGTGTGAAATTGGTTACAGATCTTAAAAGCTTTTTATATCTCTGCGATACCACATTAGATTTTTCTGATGGCTTGAATGGTAAGGGTTTCCACTTCAGCAACCCTAACGCCAGCCGTAGCTGCGGCTGTGGAGAAAGCTTTGCAGTGTAATAAATATAGATAGTTCAATAATTAAGTACTTTTATAAAAATTTAGCGATCATGCTTAAAACAGGAAATACCATAGTAAGTATATATACCGAAATGACCCCTAATCCGGAAACAATGAAGTTTGTAGCCAACAAACTCTTGTATCCTGGTAAGAGTATCGATTTTCCGGATGAGACTACTGCAGCCCCATCTCCCTTAGCCAAAGAATTATTTGCATTCCCTTTTATACGCAGTGTATTCATAGCCAGCAATTTTGTCACTCTGGCCAAAACTGTAGATACTAAATGGGATGATGTCATCCCTTCTATCCGCGAGTTCTTAAAGAACTATCTGGAAGAGGGTAAGATCATCATCAACGAAGACGAGATCATAGTAAAGACAGATACTAACACCGTGCATGCCGATGATAGCGATATCGTTAAACGTGTAAAGGAATTATTGGAAAATTATGTGAAACCTGCAGTTGAAATGGATGGCGGTGCTATCAGCTTCAAAGGTTATGACAGAGGTACTGTTACTCTTATGTTGCAAGGCTCTTGCTCAGGTTGTCCTTCTTCTATGATCACCCTTAAGGCTGGAATAGAAGGTATGATGAAACGGATGATACCTGAGGTAAAAGAAGTAGTAGCAGAAGCAGAATAATTCCACCCCCTAAATAAAAGATAACATCCACCTCTCTTACGGGGTGGATTTTTTTTGCAATATCTTTTGTAGCTTGTTATCACTAAAATATCATTGATGAAACTGCCTATACTTCTCTTATCTCTTTTAGTGATATTGACTGTCAATAGCTCTCATGCACAAAGAAAATTGGTAGAAAGCTATTCACTTACTAAGGAAAATCTGATAAAGGATATAGATGAATATGCTAATGGTATTGAAAAGTATCATGTAGACCCTTTTAGCAAAATAAACCATAAAGATTTTTTGAATGAAATAAGCAGAATAAAAGATAGTGCTGTATACTACGATATAGATGAATTGCTTGTAAAACTATTTCAGGTAAATGCTCTGATAGGTGATGAACATACAGATATAGGGTATCATTTCAGAGACCTTTTCCCTTTTACATTTTATTGGTTCCAGGAGGGTATTTATTCTATGGAAACACTTCCCAAATACGACAGTTTGCAACTCTTGAAACTTATTGCAATTGACAATGTACCTGTTGATACGGCAATAAAAAAGATCTCAACAATTATTGCTAATAAAAACACAGCCTCCATACGCAAAATAGCTCCTCAATACCTAACAGACCCACACATACTTCATGGATTAAAAATTATTGGTTCTACGTCCTCTATTGAATACACATTTGTAAAACAAGATGGAGACACTTTACGATTTAGAGCAATAGCAGAAAATGCATTAAAAATAAAATTGGACTGCCCTATGGTGGTCTACAAATTCTATAAGTATAGTGTACCTAAAAGATATTGGTATAACTATAACTCTGAAAAAAAATCTCTTTATTTCAATTATTCTACTTGTGTAGATAACAAAATGTATCCTTTTGAGAATGTGCGAAATCAATTGATCTCTATTATCAATGATAGCCTTCCTCAAAAGTTGATCATAGATCTGCGAGAAAATGGGGGTGGAAATAGTACCTTATTAGAACCATTGATCGATAAGATTCGCAAATCAGATATAAATACATTCGGAGAAATTTTTGTGATAATCGGTAGGCATACCTTTTCTTCAGCCATCCATAATACTATGTATATCAAGAATCATACTCATGCTATTATCATAGGAGAGGAAACCAGCGGCAGTATCAATCATTATGGTGATATACGAACATTTAAACTCTCAAATACCGGGATGAGTGTATATTATTCTACCAAACACTTTGTTTTAGACAAACATAACGATGGGGCCATCCAACCTGATATAAAAATACCTGAAACTGCTGCTGATTTTATTAAAGGTAAAGATGCTGCACTAGACTATGCCTTTACTCATTAGGAAGAAGCTATAGGCTATACATTCAAATTAACATATTATTATTACGATAGTCGTACCATAACAGTAGTATTTTGTTTTAAAAGAGGCTTCGAATTAGTACTTTTATCTATCATATTGAGCAATGAGTATACAAAATAATTACGTGGCCATTATGGCCGGGGGTATCGGTAGTCGTTTTTGGCCGGTTAGTCGCACCGCACTTCCTAAACAATTTTTGGATCTGCTAGGTACAGGCCGTTCTCTTATACAGTGGACCTACCACCGCTATAAGGATATCTGCCCTAAGGAGAATATCTACTTCATCACTAATCAGAGTTATATCAAAACACTGAAGGCTCAGATACCTGAGATAGATGATGCCAACATCATCAGCGAACCTTCTCGTAAGAACACTGCTCCTTGTGCCGCCTACTTTGCACATAAGATCATGGCACTCAATCCTAAAGCCAATATCATCATGTCGCCAGCCGATCATCTTATTATGGATGAACGTGCTTTTGAACGTACTTGTTTCGATGCTTTGGATTTTGTAGCACATCATCCTGCATTGCTCACACTGGGTATCAAACCTACTCGCCCAGATACAGGCTATGGCTATATACAGTACGATGTAGAAGATGAGGTAGATAA
Source organism: Bacteroidota bacterium (assembly GCA_037144255.1). Taxonomy (GTDB): domain Bacteria; phylum Bacteroidota; class Bacteroidia; order Chitinophagales; family Chitinophagaceae; genus JBAWXE01. Next base: position 6,209 of record JBAWXE010000002.1, read on the forward strand.
AGTATATCGTGTAAAAACATTTACAGAAAAACCTTCTCTAGAACTGGCACGTACATTCCTCAAGAGTGGCGATTTTCTTTGGAACTCAGGCATTTTCGTATGGAATGTAAAAACCATCATGGAAGCATTGGAGAAGTACCTGCCGGAGATGCACGAAGTGTTCATGCAAGCTAAAGACGTATACAATACAGATAAAGAACACGAGACCATAGACGAGCTATATTCTCAATGTACCAATATCTCTATAGATTATGGTATCATGGAGAAAGCTAAGAATGTGTATGTAGTACCTTCTTATTTTGGTTGGTGCGATCTGGGTACATGGGAATCTGCCTATGAGAACTCGAGCAAGGACTATCTGGGTAATGCGGTATATGGCGACAACGTAATGGTGATAGATGCCAGCGAATGTATGATAAAAGCACCTGCCAACAAGCTACTGGTAGTACAAGGTCTGGAACAATTTATAGTAATAGATACACCTGATGTATTACTGATCTGTGAGCGCAACCGCGAACAACAGATAAAAGAGTACGTGGCAGAGGTAAAACGTAACAAAGGCGAAAAATACCTGTAATGCAATTCCCTAAAAAACACACTGCCGAAGGCACTACCATTTTTACAGTAATGAGTGCCCTGGCTACGCAATACAATGCTATCAATCTTTCTCAGGGATTCCCTGATTTTCCTATAGACGATGCCCTAGGTAAATGGCTGTATGATGGAGCCAAAAAAGGTTTCAATCAATATGCGCCTATGCCGGGATTGCCTATGCTGCGTCAGGCTATAGGAGCCAATTTCAAGAAACGTTACCAGGTAGATATAGATCCCGATCATGAGATAACCATCACTCCAGGGGCTACCTATGCTATCTATACTGCATTTACTGCTATACTACAAGCAGGTGATGAAGTGATAGTACTAGAGCCTGCATACGATAGTTATATACCCAATATAGAAATGAACGGTGCTAAGGTGGTGCCTATATCTTTGTCTGCCCCAACTTTCGATGTGGACTGGAATAAAGTGCGCTCTGCCATTACCTCTAAGACACGTGCTATCATCGTTAATACCCCACATAACCCTACTGGTGCTATATGGCAATTATCTGATTGGGATACATTGGCAGAGATAGTAAGAGATACTGAAATCATTTTATTATCTGATGAGGTGTATGAACAACTGGTGTACGATGGCAAAAAACACTATACAGTATTGAATCATGCAGAGCTACGTGAACGTAGTTTTGTACTCTACTCCTTTGGTAAGGTGTTTCATAATACAGGCTGGAAGATAGGCTACTGTATTGCCCCACCGGCTTATACACAGGCTTTCCGTCGTGTGCATCAGTACCTGAGTTTCTCTGTAAATACACCGGGACAATACGCCATAGCACAACACTTGGCAGATGATACTATTGCTCCGGTAAACATCATGATGCAACAAAAGCGCGATCATTTTTTAGAGCTGATCAAACAAACACCTTTTACTGTACCACAAGCTGCATCTGGCAGTTATTTTCAGGTAGTAGGCTTTGAAAATATCAGCACACTATCTGATCTGGAATTTGCACAATGGCTGACTAGAGAATATGGTGTAGCCACTATACCTGTAAGCCCTTTTTACAGTAATAAGAAGGATGACAAACTGATACGTTTCTGTTTTGCCAAGAAAGAAGAAACCTTGCAAGAAGCTGTTAACAGACTTAGCAAACTACGTACTCTATAAGGATCACAGATAATCGTAGCTGAGCTTGATAATGAGTACTGCGACTACTGCTATAAAGAACACACGAATAAAACCGCTCCCTTTTTTCAGTGCCAGGTGCGACCCTGCATAATTGCCCAGCATATTGGCTATTGCTACCGGTATAGCTATGTTCCATAGTATATAGCCTTTTACAAAGAACAGTAACAGCGCAGACAAATTGGTAACGCAATTGATGATCTTGGCATTGGCAGATGCGTGTAGGAAATCGAAGCCAAAAAGCATGATGAAAGCAAATACCAGAAAGCTACCTGTACCCGGGCCTATCAAACCATCGTAGAGACCTATGAGACCACCTGTAGCTATGGCGTACAGATAATAACGTCCTTTAGTCAATGCCTTATACTGATGATGCAGACCCAGTTCTTTTTTAAAGATGGTATATAAGAGTACTAGCACCAGAGCACAAATAATAAAGGGCATGAAATACTCTTTATGAAAATGGCTGACCAGCATAGCCCCACCCATAGAACCTACAAAAGCACTGATAATAGCCGGCAGTAGGTGATTCCAGTCCATTTGGACACGCTTGATGTAACGAACAGTAGCAACTGATGTACCGAAAAAAGAGGCGGTCTTATTTGTTGCGAGGGTCTGTACCAGGCTGAGATGCGGCTGCAAGATGAACATAGCAGGCAACTGAATGAGCCCACCGCCACCAACCATAGCATCTATAAAACCCGCCATAAAAGCAAAGCAACAGAGTAAGAGTATGACCATATACTGTGCAAGCTATTAAAAAAGTGAATGGCTTGTAATACCTGAGGCAGATGAGAACGCCACTCTAGGAGTGGCGTTGCTATAAGTATATGATGTGCTGCGAAGCTTAATATGTAATGACCTGCTCTTCTATATGTTCCGGCATTTTGCGGAATTCATATTGCTGGTTGCGGAGCTGTGGTTCGAAACCGGCCTCGCGAATGGCAGACTGAATGCCTTGAGCTGTAAATCGGTGTGGCGCACCTGCTGCACTTACCACATTCTCCTCTATCATGATAGAGCCGAAGTCGTTAGCGCCTGCATTGAGGCATATCTGAGCTGTTTGCTTACCTACTGTAAGCCATGATGCCTGAATATTCTTGATGTTTGGCAACATGATGCGGCTTAAGGCTATCATACGGATATACTCCTCCGGTGTGGTGAGATTCTTAGTGCCACGAATGCGTTGCAACAAAGTATCTACATCCTGGAATGTCCAAGGGATGAAAGCGATGAAACCTTTTGCCCCTTCCGGTTTGCGAGATTGCACCTCGCGTATCTTTACCAAATGTTCGAAACGCTCGTACAGAGTCTCTACATGCCCGAACATCATAGTGGCTGTAGTAGTAAGCCCTACATTATGCGCCTCGTGCATGATATCTAACCATTCCTGCGCGCCACATTTACCCTTAGATATCAGGCGGCGTACACGATCGTTGAGTATCTCAGCACCCGGGCCGGGCATACTATCCATACCCGAATCTTTGAGTGCCTGTAAAGCATCGCGATGGCTAACACCGGATATCTTACAGATATGCGCTACCTCAGGCGGACCGAGAGTGTGCAGTTTAAGAGTAGGGAATAATTGCTTTAACTGTCTGAACAGAGAAGTATAATAATCTAGACCGAGATCGGGGTGATGACCACCTTGTAGCAGGAGCTGCTCGCCACCGTAACGGAAAGTCTCTTCTATCTTTTGTTTGTAAGTCTCTATATCTGTGATATAAGCTTCCGGATGGCCGGGTATGCGATAAAAATTACAGAATTTACAGTTGGCTATGCACACATTGGTAGTGTTCATATTCCTGTCTATGATCCAGGTAACCTTGCCGGAAGGTACTTGTTGTTTGCGCAGCTCGTTGGCAAGGAACATGAGTTCTGTAAGAGGGGCTTTCTCAAATAAGAACATCCCTTCTTCTATACTCAGGAACTCAAACCGCATTGCGCGTTCATACAGCATAGATAATTGCATGAAAAAACTTTGATTGAATAACAAAATTAAGGTAAAAAGAGTTGCCCCGGCTTACAAATAAGAGATAGACAGATAGGCCGAAGTTATGGTCTAATATTTTTTTACATATTTAAGACCCATAGGTATATAGAGAGCGGCCTTGTGATAAGAATCTACATATATAGTAATGCTATCGCGGGTTTTTACTGATACAAAATGATAGGCATCGAGTATACCTCCCTTGCCAGTGAGGGGCTTATTGGTATAAGCATCGCCGAGAGCAAAAGCATGGTCTTTGTGATCCGGGTCTTTGGCTATGCCTTTATATATGAATTGGAGACTTTCGTCATTGGTCTTTTTGAGGGACATGAGAAAATGCTCTGCATAGATAACACTGTTGTCTACAGACCCGTTCTTCATACGCATGGGATTTTTGACTGTATAGCCATAGGTACTATCTGTGGAGGTAGTGAGGTTTACAAATTCGCTTTGGGCGCTGGCCTGTAAAGTGATGATGGAGCAGAGGAAGAAGAATAATTTTTTCATGATAGTGTAAAGGTAGGGATAATAGCAATTGCAGGGGGTGATGATGGTCAGAAATGTAGTGTTGACGGTCTTATTAGAATGAATTGTTATTTCCGATTCTTACCGATTTTTACCGAATTGTTACCGAAAAATTTCCGATGGATTTCCGATGGATTTCCGATGGATTTCCGGTTTTTTACCGACTGCATAGTTTATATTTTGTCATCTGCGTAGTCCTACTTTTCTTTTGCTTCGCCAAAAGAAAAGGTAGCAAAAGAAAAGGCGACCTTTGGTCGAATGCTCCGCATGACCAAAGGGGAGGCTATACGCTGTTATGACCAGCTCTATGCAGCGACATAGCCCCGGAGAATTAGCTATCATTAACACATATTAAGCTATGGTATGCGTGTCGGCATTATATCTTTTGCTATGCGACAACAAGTCGTGTCTACGCCATTCTCAAAGGCGCGTGTCATGGGCTGGGAGACAGGAATTCTTATCATCTTGTGTTTTGTAAAAAGGTTACTTTAATGAGAAATTTTTTTTCGACAATGAAAAATGGAAGTGATTGATAATGAAGTGATTGCAGGTTACAGAGGGTTACATTTAGGTGACATGGGTATTACTGAATGTTACCGATTTTTACCGAATCGTTTCCGATTCTTTACCAATCATTACCGATGGATTACCGGTTTGTTACCGACAGATTACCGATCATTACCGATAGTTTGGAAAGCTCATTGCATAGGCTCAGGAGATATCTCCTTACAGTCGATATGACGGCCTTGATCGTGCAATATCTGTGCAATTGGCTTGCATTTAGTGTGCATGAATGTGCATTATATGTGCAACATCTGTGCATTATCCGTGCATCTTTTGTGCATTATCTGTGCTTTTTGAAGCTATGCACTATTTAAAAGATTGGTAATTAATGTGTTAGATATGGAATGTGCATTTTTGTGTTTTTCAAAGTGTGTAGTTATTAGCATCATGATTTTTTATGGGTTCATGATTGGGTACAAATATACGAAATGGAGGTAGGGGCTAACAAATATTTGTTTGCATATTATAGATGGGGTCTATTATACAAATCAGGAGATTTGATAGGGGAAGGGTTGATAAAATATTGAATTGGAAATACCTCTATTTGCCCAATCTGCAGATTAGATTCCGCGGCAGCGTAGTCTGAAGACATACGCTGAACAAACGGGAGGAATACTAGCGACTATAACACTTCGCTCAACTAGGTGTTTACTTTATTGTGAACTTACAGTCGTTGCTGACGTAGATATGTTCCTTGCCATTCTCTTTAGTTTTGTAATAGCCTCTAATAACATAGTTGCCGGGAGCAGCACAATTATAAAAATAAGACTCCACCTGAAACCACCAAGTACTATCAACATTACCAGGAGCAAGTACTATTTCTGGTCCGACAATGGGATCAATATCAGATTTTACATAATTATTTATCTGAAAATTATGGCCGTTCACAATCATATACAATCTGAGAAAGACGTTATTGTCGTAGGCTTCATATCCGAAATTAAAATCGTCAATATAAAGTGTATCAGTAGCGCAGTTTTTTACATAATAACGAACAGTCAAATTTTCAAAATCTGCCATTGTCATTTCTGTTTTTGAACATTTTATGGAAAAATCAATACACCTATGCTGTGCTGATAAGGGTTGCAATGAGAGCAAGAAAAATAATAATGTGAAAAGTGTAATTTTCATATAGGGGGAGTTTAGTGATTATCTGAAGTAGGTATATAAATATACCGAAAAAGGAAAACACTACAAAAGAGGGGATATTTAGCAGGCGGGATACATACAATAATTTAGCCTTTACACTTAGTAATTAAGACGTGATTTATAGTGCTATCAAAATCCAGCAATTCATAATCATGCAACCAAACTCGCTTTTTAAGTTTTGTATCATAAAAACCAAACCATTTTAGATCTGCGTGTTTTGTATCAATAATATTCATTATTGCTATTATACTGTCTCGTGAAAAATCATCCCAATGCAATCGTGCACCACCTGCGCCTAAATCATCTGGTGTAATAAGCCTAAATAATAAGCTCGTTCGATCTTTCGTGTGTAGTATATCAATTTTTGAATCAATGTAAATCTGATTGGAATTAATTTCCATTAATGTAGTATCAAGTGATTCCGGAATTGTGATAATTCCAAGGCCACTATTGCAATTTGTCATCCATACACCACAAAGTTTCTTATCATCAATATTACTTCGCTTATCAGTACAAGCCAAGGAAACGAAAGTAATTACAAATAGTAGTGTTTGGCAAACGTTTTTCATAAAGTGCCTTTTAGGAGAAAAGGGGGATATGCCCAACTAAAGTATCGAAGTTATTATTTATTTGCAACCTGAGAAGTGACCATACCATCGAGGAACCAATGCACGTCCTTCATTTTTTTGATATTATCGGCAACGAGGATGAAGTTCTTACCTACTTGTTTGAGGCGGGCATTGCGGGTCTGGGTCTGGATATAAGAGAGGATATGATTGAATACTTCTGATTCGAAATAAGGGGAATCGGGATTGGAGATAAAGTACATACGCAACTGATGGTTCTTGAGAATGAGTTTTTCGAAACCCAGTTCTTTGGCCATTTTGCGACAACGGATGGTAATAAACAGATCCTCGACCTGGGAGGGCATAGGGCCGAAACGATCGCGCAGCTCTACGGCGAATTTATTCAGTTCGTCGTCTGAATCTATATCATCGAGTTTGGTATAGAGGGATAAACGCTCTGTGATGCTCTCTACATAAGAATCGGGTATGAGTATCTCCAGATCGGTATCGATAGTGCAATCTGTAACGAAATCTTTTTTGCGTTCCAGCTCTTTGGCGAAAACATCCTTGAAGTCTTTGGTCTTGAGTTCGTGCATGGCCTCTTCCAGTATCTTCTGATACATCTCGAAACCTATCTCTGCAATAAAACCACTCTGCTCTGCACCGAGGAGATTGCCCGCACCGCGGATATCGAGATCGCGCATGGCTATCTGGAAACCGGAGCCCAGCTCGCTGAACTGCTCGAGGGTCTGTAAGCGTTTGCGACTATCATTAGGCAAGGAAATAAGAGAAGGTGCCATGAGATAGCAAAAGGCCTTCTTATTACTACGACCTACGCGGCCACGGAGCTGATGCAGATCGCTAAGGCCGAACTGGTGCGCATTATTGATAATGATAGTATTGGCATTAGGGATATCTACCCCAGACTCTACAATATTGGTACAACAGAGCACATCGTTCTTGCGCTCGATGAAATCGAAAAGCGCCTCTTCGAGATGGTGGCCTTCCATCTGGCCATGAGCCATACCTATAGCCACATCGGGACAGAGATTGCGGAGGAGTGTGACCATATCGGGCAGGCTCTGCACACGATTGTGTACAAAGTATACCTGACCACCACGCTCTACCTCGTAATAAATAGCATCGCGAATAGCGAATTCATTGAACATAATGACCTCTGTATGCACAGGCTGGCGATTGGGAGGCGGAGTGTTCATGATGCTGAGATCGCGGGCATTCATGAGAGAGAACTGGAGGGTACGAGGGATAGGGGTAGCCGTAAGTGTGAGGGTATCGACAGTGGCTTTGAGCTCACGGAGTTTTTCCTTGGCACCTACACCGAATTTTTGTTCCTCATCTATAATGAGCAGACCGAGGTCTTTGAATTTGACATCCTTGCCCAAGATACCGTGTGTACCTATGAGAATATCAATCTTGCCTTCGGCCACACGTTTGAGTATCTCTTTCTTTTCTTTAGCAGAACGGAAACGATTGATGTAATCGATATTGCAAGGGAAATCCTTAAGGCGTTCCTTGAAGGTTTGATAATGCTGAAAAGCCAAGATGGTAGTGGGCACAAGGACAGCAGCCTGTTTAGAATCGGCCACAGACTTGAATGCAGCACGAATACCTATCTCGGTCTTACCGAAGCCTACATCGCCACAAACGAGGCGGTCCATAGGTGATGGGGATTCCATATCGCGTTTCACATCGGCGGTAGCTTTGCTTTGGTCGGGCGTGTCTTCGTAAAAGAAAGACGCTTCCAGCTCTGTTTGCATATAGCTATCGGGCGAGTGTGCGAAACCTTGTGAGGCCTTGCGTTTGGCATAGAGACGAATGAGATCGGCAGCTATATCCTTAACGTGTTTCTTGGTCTTGTTCTTCAGTTTCTCCCAAGCATCGGAACCCAGTTTGTTGACCTTAGGAGGAGTGCCCTCTTTGCCGGTGTATTTACTGATCTTGTGCAGGGAATTGATATTGACATAGAGGACATCATTATCGCGATAAATAATGCGGACAGCTTCTTGCAAATTGCCATTGACCTCTATCTTCTGCAAGCCAGAATATACGCCCACACCATGATCTATATTGGTAACATAATCGCCGGGTTGCAACTCGCGCAGGGCACGTAATGTGAGTGCCTTACCCTTACTGTATGCTTGTTTTACCTTGTATTTGTGGTAACGTTGGAATATCTGATGATCTGTATAACAGAGTACTTTTTTCTCGTGATCTATAAAGCCCTTACTGATGGAAGTGGGTACAGGAACAAAGTTGATCTCTGCATTCAGATCTTCGAATACACTGCGCAGACGCTCTAATTGCTTAGGGTTCTCTGCGAAAATGTAGGGTACGTATGCTTTGGCAGATTGTATTTTAAGATCATCGATGAGCATATTGAAATTGCGATTGAAAACCGGTTGTTCTTCGGTAGCGAATTTCAATATGGCCGTCATGTCATCACCAGTGATGCGCTCCAGAGAATGGTTGTACCACTCTATCAGATGACGGGAATGTAATTTTTCTTTGATGGTTTCGGCAGATTCGAAATCTGCAGGGGTAAGCTCTTTGAGCCAATGCTCCTCATGATCTATTGCTACCTGACCGATCTCTATTTTTTTAGGTAAAGATGCGCTCATCTTACCTATGCGGCCAATAGTGAATTCGAAATCCTTAGCCCAAATAACCGTATTCTCAGGCAAAGAATCGAGGAGTGATACCATATCATGCGCATCGAATTTGGTCTCTATATTAGGAAGGATAGACACCTGTAAGAGTTTGCGCTCTGATAATTGTGTCTCGGGATCGAAGATGCGGATACTATCTACCTCATCGCCAAAAAGCTCTATACGATACGGGTGCTCGTTGCCAAAAGAATAGATATCGAGAATGCCACCACGCATAGCGAATTGGCCGGGTTCGTACACAAAATCCTCACGCTTGAACCCAAGACTAACGAACTTCTGCATGAGCGGTTCGGCCTGAAGGGTCTCGCTGACCTTTATATTGATGATATTATCTGATAATGAAGAAGGATTTACTACCTTCTCAAACAGAGCCTCGGGATAAGTAACGAGTACTTTCTTATTGACCTTCTTGCCAGTGAATTTTGTGAGGGCCTCTGTTCGAAGCATTACATGGCCACTATTCAGATCGTGGTAGGCACCGGGTTTCTTGAAAGAATCGGGGAAGAAGCATATATCTAAGGCATTGGTAAGATGCTCAAGATCATTTTGGAAATAGGCTGCTTCTTCTTTGTCATTGAGGATGAATACGTGATTGGCATCTGAAAGCTGCCAAATGGTAGTAGCAATGAAATTGATGGCAGAACCCCGAAGATCGTCGAGAGCGATGCGAAGCTTAGGGCCGGGCAAAGTAATGCCCGCCGCTATTTGTTTCAAGCGGATATCATTTTGATATAATCCCAGCAATACTTGCAGGTTCATGAGGGTGCAAATTTAAGGAAAAGAGTGTGTCAAAAATGCAGAGTATGAAATAGTATCTGTTATTTGTGAGATAATTATTTCAGCGATATGCTTATAGAAGTGTGATCATAAATTGTAACTTTATAAGCATCGAATTAAAGAGATATATGTCATCTGTTCAAACATCAATTATGAAAAGACTTTGTTTTGTAGCAATATGTGTGTTATCACTGAGTGCCTGTAAGAGCACATGGGATGAAGAAGCAAAAAGCCTATATACACAGTCGTGCATGGAAGATGCGAACAGATGGGCAGCATCACCTAAAGAAGCAAAAACTTACTGTGATTGCATGCTGGAGAAAGTGATGACCAAATATCCGGATGTGAATGAGATATTGGAGCATCCTGAAAAACTAATGGACGACCCTGAACTGAGGAAATGCAAACCTGTAGCTGATACTACTCAACACCCATAATCCTTAAAAGAATTTTTTTCTATCGGCCAGCTTCTTGCGCAGTAAAGTGCTGGCACGGTAGCGATCTTCATGGTATTCAAAATAGAGGCCATCGAGGGTATCGAGGCATTTAGTTAAACCCCATTCATCGCACCAATGCAATAGGCCTTTAGAATAATTGACACCTTTGGTCATGGCTAGTTCCAGATCGTCAGCAGAAGCGATATTGAGATGCAGGGCTTCTACAGCTTCGTTGATGAGCATAGCAAGAATGCGTTCTACTATCTGATTACCGAGTACTTTATCATCACTAGGTTCGGGCATAGCTGCGCCTTCGGCATAATTATAGAAACCACGACCTGATTTACGACCTAGCCAACCTGCTTCCAGCAAGCGTTTTTGGGCAAAAGCAGGTTTATAACGTGGATCGAAGAAGAAGGATTGGAAAACTGTTTCGGTAACTACATAATTGACATCGTGACCTATGTAATCCATTAAAGTAAACGGCCCCATACGAAAACCTGCTAACTCAGTCATAGCCCAATCGATAGTGGCCATATCTGCAATACCTTCTTCGTATATACGTAGTGCCTCTCCATAAAAAGGACGAGCAACACGATTGACAATAAAGCCGGGTGTATCTTTAGCTATTACGGGTGTTTTGCCCCATTTTTCCATGAGCGACTTAGCCAATGGAATCAATGCAGCATCTGTTTGTATAGCAGGAATGACCTCTACCAAAGCCATAAGTGGCGCGGGATTAAAGAAATGTAAACCCAATACACGAGATGAATGTGTACAAGCTGCGGCAATAGAAGTAATAGATAAAGAAGAAGTATTGCTAGCCAGTATGCAAGAATTGTTCACTACTTTTTCTACTTCTGCAAAAACACTTTTCTTGACTTCCAGTTTTTCTACAATAGCCTCAATGATAAGACCGCAAGCAGCAAAAGAAGTTATATCTGATGCAAAAGTGAAACGTTGTAATATCTCATCGGCACTGGCAAGTTTGCCTTTCTCTTGCAGTTTTTGCAATGTAGCAGTAAGACTATCCTTTGCTTTGTCTAAAGCATCAGTATTGTTATCATAGAGTACCACCCTATGCCCAGCAGTAGCAGCTACCTGTGCAATACCCGCGCCCATAGCACCAGAGCCAATTACACCGACAATAGTATCTTTAGTAAGAACAGACATAGAAAATGACTTAGTAATGAGTTTATTTCTTTTTCAATTTTAAAATGCTCCAATCAGTAGCTTCTGCAATAATAGTGTTGGATAATTTACCCAAGCCATCTATTTCCATTTCTACCACATCGCCGGCTTGTAACCATTGTTCCTTGTAATTAGGATCATTGAGTTTACCGGTACCATTGAGTTCAAGGAAGCAACCTGTACCTACAGTACCGGAGCCTATAACATCGCCAGGGAAAATATCTACACCATAAGCGCAACGCTCGATGATCTCTGCAAATGTCCAGTCCATATCGCCCATACTACCTGCACTTACCTGAATACCGTTTACTTTGCAAGTCATTTTAAGATCGTAGCTATTACCTACGTGGTTAGGTTTTGCTGATATTTTGTATTGTTCCAGTTCATCGGGAGTTACCAGCATAGGACCTATGACCGTACTGAAATCTTTACCCTTAGCAGGGCCCAGATTCAATAGCATTTCTTCCATTTGCAGGGTACGAGCACTCATGTCATTCATGATCATGTAACCGGCAATGTATTTATCGGCATCAGCAGCTTTCACATTGCGACCTTTCTTACCTATTACCACTGCGGCTTCCAGCTCGAAATCGAGTTTCTGGAAGTGGTCGGGCATACAAGGAATAGGACCGGGGCCTTGAATAGCGTTATGATTTGTGAAATAAAGAATAGGATATTGATCGAACTCAGGTATCATATCTACTTTACGATTGCGACGAGCTGCAGCTACGTGCTGACGGAAGGCATAGCCATCGCGGCAAGAAGTAGGGTGCGGAACAGGAGCCAGAATTTCGGCTTTTGTAAAAGTAGCAGAAGCAGGCATAGCATTCTTGCCAGATTTAATATCAGCCTCTGCACTACGAGCAATGTCTACCATTGTTTCCCAGCCATTGAGCATATCTGCCATATTACTCGGAAGGGAGGTATTTGCTACATTGGTATCGTAGAGGTTATCATTAATACAAAAGGCCAGTTGTTCTTTGCCATTTTTAGAATATGTAACTAGTTTCATTTGAATGTATTTTATATTATTTCAATTACCTAATGGAACTCCCATTGCATTAATATGGTCGTTTCATCTAGGTAATTTACGGGGTAAAAATAACAGATAATGCCGTATCAGAAATCTTTATTTGCATATAATATATGATTAGTCCTATTTGAAGTATCATTGCATTAGAAATCTGAACCAAAAGCGTAAACTATGGCTTCTTACGAAGAGATCTTCGAGAATAACAGGAAATGGGTGGCTGATATGAAGGCCAATGACCCTGATTTTTTTGAAAAATTGGCACGTGACCAGCAGCCTGATTATTTATATATAGGCTGTTCGGACAGTCGTGTACCTGCCAATGAGATCATGGGGCTGGAACCAGGGGAACTTTTTGTACACAGAAATGTGGCCAATCTGGTAAATAATACAGACCTGAATGTGATGTCTGTGATCAATTATGCAGTAAAACAACTGGAAGTAAAACATATCATTGTATGCGGGCACTATAATTGCGGAGGTGTAAAAGCAGCCATGACCCCACAAGATATGGGACTATTGAACCCATGGCTACGTACTATACGCGATGTGTACCGTATGCATGCTGATGAATTAAACAGTATCAAAGATGAACACCTGCGCTATAATAGATTAGTGGAGCTGAATGTTGTAGAACAAAGTATCAACATCATTAAAACGGCAGCGGTACAGAAATCATATCTGAAAAAAGGATTTCCTGTAGTACACGGATGGGTCTTTGACCTACATACGGGTGTATTAAAAGATCTGGAGATCAACTTTGTAGGTAAGCTGAAAGAAATACAACAGATATATGACCTTACAGGTAGTGTATCTGAGTTTAATGAAAATGAGGAGTAGGCTAATTAAGGTACTATCACTTTCTGGGCAGCCGGCTGCACTGTAAAACGAATAGTATTCTCACATTTGTGAGCATCACCATCTGTTTGCATCAGCTCCAATCCGCTGTGTGAAATAGTGATATCCTTTGCTCTGTAATGCTTTACGTATCTACTTTTATAGATAGTACCACCTAGGATACGGAGTACTAATTGCCCACCTAATATCTTAGGGAACTTGCGAATGATAACTACGTCCAGTATACCATCTGTCCAGCTGGCAGTAGGAGCTATCTTGAAATTGTAACCAAATTGTTGGCCATTTGCAATACTAATAATGAATGCTTTTTCTTTCATCTTTTCGCTGTCAATAACAATATCCCAATCCCATTCTTTGTAGGTCCACATATGCTTAGTGACCAGCCAACTGTATACAGCCAATCCACGTCTTAGGCTTTTTGAGAATTTTCGGGATATCAAGGCATCGAAAGCTACACCGGCATTGCTGATAAAAGGTTGACCATTGGCAAAAGCCACATCCATCATTATTGTATTGGCCTTATTGATAATCTCGATGGCCTCAACCTCTTTAAAAGGGATCTTCATGGCACGAGCCATACCATTACCGGAGCCCTTTGGTATAATAGCCAAGGCTGTTTGTGAACCTAATAGCCCTGAAACAATATCATTCACAGAGCCATCGCCACCTACTGCTACTACGGCAAATGCACCTTTTGCAGCAGCAGATTTAGCCAGCTCTATACCATGTTTGGCATACTCGGTATGCTGTATCTCGTAAGAATACTTATCCTGATCGAGTTGAGTATCGATAGCTTGCTGAATCACTTTTTCTCTTTCAACGCCAGACTTAGGGTTGACTATAAATACTAAGTGCTTACGGGTCATGATAATTGAGCTTTTAAGCTTAGATCCATACTTACAGCATGGTGAATAATAGCACCTACAGATATATAATCAACACCGGTGCGGGCATAGCTTTCTATATTGTCAATATTGATACCACCTGACGCCTCTGTCTCATACTTACCATCTATCAACTTTACTGCTTCTTCTAACATTTCAGGCGTATAATTATCCAACATAATACGATGTATGCCACCTACAGCCAATACTCGCTTTACATCATCAATTGTACGTGTTTCTACTTCTATCTTCAGGTCCAGGGCATTAGCACGTAGATATTCATTTGTTTTTGCAATAGCTTTTTCAATACCACCACAAAAATCGATATGATTATCCTTAAGCATCACCATATCATATAGGCCCATGCGATGATTATAACCACCACCTATGCGCACTGCATCTTTCTCGTGAGCACGGAACAAAGGTGTTGTTTTACGAGTATCTAATATTTCAGAACGATAGTTTTTGATCTTTTCTACAAATTGGTTGGTAAGGGTAGCGATACCACTCATGCGCTGCATACAGTTAAGAGACAGGCGCTCTGCTTGTAAAATGGTATGCACTTTTGCAATCACCTCAAATGCAGTTTCGCCATTTACAACTCTATCTCCGTCTTTCTTATATAAAGTAAATTGTGCTTCAGGCTCTAAATAATGGAAAATCTCCTGTGCCAGATCTACACCTGCAAGGATGCCATTTTCTTTAATCTTCAGTACTGCTTTTCCTTTTACATCGGAAGGAATAGATGCCAATGTAGAAAAGTCACCTTTCCCAATATCTTCTAATAAAGCAGCTGCAATAAATTCTCTTGTAGTCACGGGCAAGTATTTAACGGCTGCAAAACTACTAAATACCTGTTTGAAGGGAAGAAATCTGTGTTAAATTTTGAAGTAGTTCAAAATCGGTGCTATTTGGCCCAAAAAAGGCTGCCATCGCCGTAACTGAGAAATCGATAATTGTGCACTAAAGCATAGTGGTATACATTTTTCCAATTCTTACCTATAAGTGCTGCAACTAATAGCAGTAAAGTAGATTGTGGCTGATGGAAATTGGTAACAAGGCCATTTACTATTCTGAACTTATAACCCGGCGCAATCAATATCTGTGTGCGTGTGATGAGCCTATTCCTATTATTTGCCTTTAAATAATCTGAAATGGCGAGCATAGACTGCTCAGCAGTATACGAAAAGTCCTTTTCATACGGATCCCATTGAGAAACTGCAATGCCTGAAAAATCAATATTCTCTCCATTCAATATTTTGCAACCTAACCAGTATAAACTCTCTAATGTACGCAAGGAAGTAGTGCCTACCGCTACTATGCCAGACTGTAAATGTTGTAATAGTTGATTAATGGTATGCTGATCTACTTCTATCCATTCGGCATGCATATCGTGCTCTTGCATGGTCTCGCTCTTTACCGGTTTGAAAGTACCTGCACCCACATGTAAAGTGACAAAAGTAGTATCAATGTGCTTGTCTGCAAGGCTTTGTAGCACTTGCTCTGTAAAGTGTAAACCCGCAGTTGGAGCAGCTACACTACCCTCTTCCTTGGCAAAAATGGTTTGGTAACGGTCTTCATCACTGATATCAGCATCACGGTTCAGATAAGGAGGCAAAGGTACTTTGCCTACAAAATGTAATACCTCCGCAAAAGTGAGAGAAGGATCACTCCAATGCAGTTGCAAAGTAAAAGAGCCTGCATTCTTTTCAATAACAGAAGCAGATACAGTAAAAGCAGGGTTTGTACAATTAAGCGTGAGTACCATACCATGCTTCCATTTAGAAGCACCGCCCACCATACATTTCCAGCTAACGCTGGCCTTCTGAAGCATAGCTGTTTGAATATCTGCATACTTATCATCGGGCTCTAAACAAAATACCTCAATGATACCACCGGTTAGCTTTTGGAATAAGAGACGTGCGTGTACCACCTTAGATTGATTAAAGACCAATAGTGATTTCTGTGGGATATGAGCAGCTATATGTACATATGTATCTTCTTGTATCTCTCCATCCTTGTATATCAGTAGTTTCGAGGCATCCCTTACCTGCAAAGGATATTTGGCCACCCTATCATCAGGCAACTCATAGGTATAATCCTCTATTCGCAGATGCTTTGGATGTTGCATACTTATCTTATCTGAGGGATAGTGATACCTGTCATCTTCCTATACAAGTCTATGGCATATAAGTCTGTCATACCCGAAATGAAATCTACAACAGATTGCAGATCACTATATAAATATTCAGGCTTTTGCGTTATTGGGAATTGAGATGATATCAGTTTTATGATCTTATCTGACTTAGTATGCGTAGGGTGAAGTATAGCTTGCACAAATTCTTTGAGCAAACCACCTATCACGTTATAACCTGCTATTTCAATTTCGACTACTGATTGATAATTATACACGTGCTTTACAGAGTATTTATTGATTCTATCTATCAATGCTCTATCGGCTTCAGGTAAGCATTTCAGCAGATCCATATCCAATGTTCCTGCTAGTAATTGGCTTTCCTGCTCTATGAAAATTCGTGATAGTTTTTCAATCATAAGGCCTATCCATTTGGCACGTATGAATTGTACTTTCTGATTATCATCGTTGATGTTGTTGAGCTTTTTCTCCACATAACTGAGTGAGTTATAGTCGTTCTCTTTCTCAAAGAAAGGCATGAATAATGCTCTTATCTGATCGAGAGATACGATATGTAAACGGTGTGCATCTTCCAGATCTATAACACGATAGCAAATATCGTCAGCAGCTTCAGTAAGATATACGAACGGATGACGAGCGTATACATGCCGGTAGCCCTCTTTCTTGGGAATACCCATTGTAGTTGCTATATCCTCATAAGTACTTATTTCACTATCAAAGAAGCCTGATTTCTTGGTAGATATGAGTCCAGTCTTCTTATTAAAGCCTTCGATAGAAGTGCAGGGGTATTTGACAATAGAAGCCAATGTAGCATAGGTAAGTTTATAACCACCCTTTTCTTTCTCATTAAAATTGTGTGTGAGCGTACGCACGGCATTAGAATTACCCTCAAACCATTCCAAGTCCTTTATCTGATTTTCACTGAGAGAATCGTGAATGATGTTTTTAGTGTCTCCTTCCAATTCTAAAAAATAAGTACGTATGGCATCCTCGCCGGAATGGCCAAATGGCGGATTACCAATATCGTGTGCCAGACAGGCTGCAGCTACTACAGATGATAGTTCATACCTATAGAACTCTGTAAAATCTGCTCCCTCATTCGCATATTTTTTTGCCAGTTCATCACCTACCCACTTGCCCAAAGAACGTCCAACAGAGGCTACTTCTAAGCTATGCGTAAGGCGATTGTGTACAAAGACAGGGCCAGGTAATGGGAATACCTGTGTCTTATTCTGTAAACGACGGAATGCAGAAGAAAAAATGATACGGTCATAGTCGCGCATGAAAGATGTGCGAATATGATCGGGGTTGGCATCTTTACGTTCCGGATCGCCGGTGCGTCTTGAGCTATACAGACTGGACCAATTCATACTGTAAAAATGCAATAATGTAAGGAATGAGACAATTTTTGTTTTCTATCAATGCTTCAGTGCCTCTGCTTGCTGCATATAATATTGGGCACTATCTGCCCGTTTTTGCTTTAGTTGTGGGTCGTTAGTTACCTTAGCATATGCTGCATATGTACTGCTTAATGTCTGATTTGCTTTAGGATCATCTTGCAGTATGCCCATTTGTGGTAGCAATATTTTTATTGCCAATGGGTAATTGTTGACAGCATTGTAATACATAGCTGCATATACAGGGGAGTGAAACTCATCCTCTTCATCATAGACGGTAAATGGATTCAATAATTTGGTAATGCCGGTGGCCCATGAAGGTTCGTCTGATAGTTGTGGCCAAGTAAACAATTTCTGTATTTGTACATTGTCATTCAGAGATTTATTGGCATCATTTGTTTTGAGAAAAATAGCGGCAACAGGGTCTACATATATCATATTATAGCCTTCTTTCCAGTATAATTGCTGTTGTAAACCCAATAATTGTGATGTACTAATGACTGCATAATTGAAATTGTATTTCTTATCCAATTCTGCAAATTTTTCGGGGTGTTGGTACATGCTGAAATAATCATCGAAGAAAGCAACTGGGAATACATCCAGATCGCGCAGGTCTATATAAGACCTGAAATCGGGATACATACTCCATAAGAGGTATGAGGATACAAAGTAGTCTGAAAAGCCTGTTCCTTTGATATTGTGCTCTTTTAAGAATGTAGCAGCACCTGTAGGATTATGCAACATACTGATATGTATACCATATCGGTTGGGGGAGCCTGTAGCTTTGTAAAAAGCATTGGAAACAACACTTACATATAGCATTACTGCTATGGTAGAGGAGATAATAACTGATCTTTTGCTTAGTAGCTGATAC
The DNA here is from genome assembly GCA_037144255.1 of Bacteroidota bacterium. Taxonomy (GTDB): domain Bacteria; phylum Bacteroidota; class Bacteroidia; order Chitinophagales; family Chitinophagaceae; genus JBAWXE01. The sequence goes on from JBAWXE010000002.1 coordinate 25,039, forward strand.
ACTTTCTGTTGATTCAATTTCAGTGTAGCAGACAATTCCATGAACATCATGGGTACAGAAGGCAATAAAATGATCTCAGCAAAAGGGATATTTCTATTGGCTGTTAAGGATAAATAGCCAAACAATGGTATCATTAAAAGATAGCTGCAAATAGTAGGCGTAAAGAATGTGTCTGTACCCTTTTGTTTCAGTTCTTTTAAAATTTTGAATAGCCAGAAGACAATAATTACAGCCAAAATTGCAATATGCATTTTTGCTTGTATGGTCCAATACTCTGCTTGAGAAAATGAAAAGAGTTCGGTAGTATACTTATTCGCCCATACTTGTCTATATATCTCAAAAGGTTGTTTCCAAAGTTGTATGCCATTGGGGTTAATAAGTATGACCAGAACTGCTGCCAGCAATAATAGCAACCCTATACCTACTTGTTGCAGTTGCAGCTTTTCCTTTTGGAAAAAGTAAGACAGTACATTAGCAGCTACATAAGCTCCTATCATTACTAAGCCAACCGGATAGCCATCGTGCATATTGGCCCAAAGACATTGTAGTGGTATTATCCAAAGTAGTTTTTTCCATTTTGTATGGGTGGTAGTAAGCAATTTGTATAAGAACACTGTGCATAACAAATGACTTACCATTTCCGGCCTGCCTGACATGCGGTACTCGCTAATAATGAAGAATAAGAGTACTGAGAGTACAGTGAAAAATGGAGAGTATGGTTTTTTGAAAGTTTCTGTCAAATGTTTAGCAATTCTTATAAGAAGCCATGCTATGGCCACATTCACTATGCCTTGTAACAGAATAACACCTAATGGACCTGTAAGCTTTTCAATACTTGCTATTATGATTTCATAGAGCCATTTCACATTTATCCATGGTTTACCTGCCATAGTATAAGAAAACATATCACTATGGGTAACTGCATGATGTTCTAGCATCCACTTGCCGGACAATAGCTGCCACCAAACATCGGGCTCGCGCAATTGCTTGATGCCAAATACGAAGGCAAGTAGATAAGTGAGGAAATATGGTAATTTTTGTAAACGCTGTTGCATGATCGTAGTAATGTATGAAAATACTACTAAGCAGTTTCTTAAGCAAAAATCCCGGCCACTATTAGTAGCCGGGATTTGATATATATACTATGGGAAGTATATTACTCTTAATCTTCTATTTTACATTGCTCAAAAAAGTAAGTATTTGCGGTTTTGCCCCATGATGGCTTAGTTATGTCAGCATCCGATTCTTTAGCAAATAGGCCATTAGCCTTTTCAAAGTATGGCATAGCAGCTTTCTTTCCCCCACCAAATGCCTTAGGAGTATAAAATTTACTGGTACCTTGAATATAGTATATACGAGGATTATCCGGGTTGGCTGCTTTAGCTTTATCAAGGTTGTCAGTGAATATTTTACCATATTTCTGCCAACGATTCATTGGATTTACAGCCATTCTCGCATTAGCTATCATGGCATTTAGTACATATGTTTCATCGTTTTCTTTGGTCAGTATACTTACTGCCTCATCTTTTTCCTTTTCAGCCTCATCTAAGTAAGCGTCACGTTTTGCTTCATCCCTTTCGTTATAAGAGAGTATTACCTTACCATATGATGCATAATAATGTGTTACCCATTCTGTATTCCACTTTTTGGCTATCATGCTCAGCTTATTGCTTTGCTCGATCTTGGTTTGCATATTAAAACTAGTGTCAAAAGTGACAAATGTCTTTTGCAATGTTTCTTTAAAGTTTTGTGCCTGTACGTTCACTATCAGTAGTGCAATGGCAGCTGTAAGGAGGATGTACCTTTTCATGTTTATGTATTAGTTGATAATTAAAGTTCGTCTTTATTGAATTCAGTCAATGAAAAATTTACACCGACAAATACTGAGCGGTATAGTGCTGGTACAGAAGCATAACGGGTACTACCGTCAGTTGAATATCTATAACCAAATACATTATGCTGGTTGGTAATATTATCTACACCAAAGTATATTACCGAGAACCATTTATGAATAGTTCTCAAGTAATTGATGGTCAATGATAAGTTTTGATAATCAGGTGTTCTGTCACTCATAAATTTCTCAGGATGTGCCGCATAGTCATAATTCGGGTTATAATACGGCCTTCCGCTACCATAGCCATAGCTTACGTTCAATTGTGTATGCCATTGATCAATATAATACTTGGTAATGATATTGAGTGTATGGTCAGAAATGAAGTCTGGCGTGGCTTCCATTGGATAGTTTTTATATAACCTGCGTGTATCTATATAACTATAAGATATCCAATAGTCAAGGTTCTTAATTGTTTTCTTATCTCTTACAAAAAACTCTAAACCCTTTGCATAACCATGACCCGAATTATTAACAAGGGTAGTATTATTCAGTGTTCTATATGGGTTAGGATCAAATGGTAAATTGGTAGCTAACAATTCTCTTACCAATTGATTATAATCCTTATAGTATGCTTCTACACGTATGGTTCTATCTCCCTTCATCCATTGGTAGTTGGCTATATAGTGGGTAGATTGTTGCATTTGCAGTCCCTTATTATCATATAACAGGTATGATATATCAGGTATTTGGTAAAACAATCCACTTGCCAATGAGAACTGACCATGAGTTCCCGCTCTCAAAGCCATTGCCAGTCTTGGTCCCAGATCAGTTTGGTTCAACATTGCACTATGTTCATATCTGATACCCGGTTTTATAGCAAACCAATATATTGGGCTCCAGTCAGCTTCTATATAGCCTGCAGCCTGTGTTTCAGTAAAACTATTCTTAGTAGACCATTTAGCAGTATCAAATTTCTTACTATAATTAAAATTCTGCAATTCTCCACCAGCTAAAAAACTCAGTTTACTTGCTGCAAACCATTTAGCTTCTGCGCGAAACTGTGCTCTATCATCTTTGCCCAAAGAAGTATAAGCGCCGTAATTCACATCATCCTGATTGAAACTATATGAAGCAGCTGTATAGAAACTCCATTTATTTTTGAATTGTTGTCTATAGGATATGGTGCTGTATGCATTATCGTTTTTGATACCAAAGTTTAAATTCTCTCCTACTACGAATGGGCTGGGTACTATAGTACCACTTTCAAAGTGTGCATAATTTACTAATACCTTGAGAATACCGTCTTTATTAGGTTTGTAGGTATATTTTGCTGAGCCGCCACCACCTTTTGGTACGTTATAAAAATCAAAATTGGTACTTGCTATTCCATAAAATGGTTGCAGATTGTTATAATATCCTGTAGCCTCTATTGCACTTGTTTTGTACAGTTTGGCGCCTGATGCGTATACACCTGCCATATTGATCCCTAAATTCACATTACTTTTATCGGGCAGATCAAGTGAATTCAGCTCTAATACCGATGACAGTGCCTGTCCGTAACGAGCACTATATCCACCGCTACTAAAGGCAATTCCTTTGAATTGAAAAGGAGAAAACCTGCTACGTGCCGCTACTCCGGGTGCTGTAGTGAAAAATGCACTTTGAGCTATCAGCTCATCTACCACCATTGCAGCCTCACTAGCATCACCTCCTCTTACAAACAATCCTGTTTGTGTGCCTTGTTGTTGTGTACCCGGTAATGTTTGTATGGCTTTTACTATATCTGCATTGGCACCTGCGGTGGTTACTATATCCAGTGGTTTCAATACTGTCTTATCTCTTTCATTAGATGCCTCAAAACTACCAGCAGTAACCGTTACAGACTCCAGGTCATGCGCTGTAGATTTTAGTTTGAATTCCAGATTGCTGATATTGGCATTTACTTCTATGGGTTTACCTGCAGTAGCATACCCTATAGCAGACACTACAATTGTTTGATTACCTTTTTCTGTAGTGCTAAAATGAAAATGACCTAATGAATCAGAAGTACTGCCATCTAATGTGTTTTCCAGATACACGCTTGCACCTAATAAAGGTCTTCCTTTATCATCACTTACTTTTCCGCTTATGTTATATTGCCCGTTAGCAAAAGAACTACTCAACAAAAGTGCCACTATTGTCATTAGTACTGTTCTTAATGTTATTGGGGCAGTGTATAGTTGTTGCATGATTTTATCTTCTATGAATATGGCTGCAAATCTATTATGCGAAACCAGCTTTAGAAATATTATTTCGGTTAGAAATAGTAGTTTATCGGTAAATACCACAAAAAAGGCGGTGAGCTAAAAATTGCTGCTCTCCTTTCATAAAAAAACCACTTTTTTAGCACTCATCACACAATAAATTACATATAATTATTATTACATAAAATAGTCTTCCTTTGCTTTCAAAAAGCGATCTCCTTTTTACCTGTTAATAGCTGTTAAAAGGCCTTATTTTACTTGTTAAAACGGGCTTTTTTCGTTATATTTGTCAGGTTATATCTACCACCCAAAAAGTAGGTACATGCCAGATTCTGAAGCTGGCATTTTTATACATTTTTAAAAAACTGAAAACTTCGGAAACAGAATCATATGAGCACAGAAAACGAAGCGTTACAAGTGGCACCGGCAGACTATGGTGCGGATAGCATTCAGGTATTAGAAGGATTGGAAGCGGTGCGTATGCGCCCATCCATGTATATAGGCGATGTGGGAGTAAAAGGTCTACATCATCTAGTATATGAGGTAGTAGATAACTCAATTGATGAGGCGCTCGCAGGCTATTGTAATAATATCACCGTTACTATCCATGAAAACAATTCTATCAGTGTACAGGATGATGGTCGTGGTATCCCTACAGGTATAAATGCAAAGGAAGGCAAATCTGCATTGGAAATGGTAATGACCATACTACATGCTGGTGGTAAATTCGATAAAGATAGTTACAAGGTTTCCGGCGGTCTACATGGTGTGGGTGTTAGTTGCGTTAACGCATTAAGCTCTCATTTGCATGTTACCGTAGCGCGAGAGGGTAAAACCTTTGAGCAAGAGTATCAAAAAGGTGTACCAATGTATCAGGTTCGCGAAACTGGGGTTCCTTCTTCAGCTACAGGTACTTTAGTACATTTCCAACCTGATGCTACTATTTTCAAAGACACTCATTATCATCGCGATATATTAGCAGGTCGTTTACGCGAGTTGTCATTCCTGAACAAGGGTATTCGTATCATACTCATTGATGCCCGCGAAATGACTGAAGAAGGGCAATTACCTACTGAAACCTTCTATAGTGAAGGTGGGATAGTAGAATTTGTGAAGATGCTGGATAACAATGCAAAACGTGACCCGTTACTTCCTAGTCCTATATATGTAGAAGCACATGATAAGGACACTAACGTAGCGGTAGATGTGGCTTTATCTTATAACACCAGTTACAGTGAGCACATATTCTCTTATGTAAATAACATTAATACCATAGAAGGTGGTACACACGTAGCAGGTTTCCGCCGTGCCATTACTCGTGTATTCAAATCTTATGGCGATAAGAACAAATTGTTTGAAAAAGCCAAAGTTGAAATTACAGGTGATGACTTCCGCGAGGGGTTAAGCGCAATTATTTCAGTTAAAGTTCCTGAACCTCAGTTCGAAGGTCAGACTAAAACAAAGCTGGGTAATAACGAGGTAATGGGTGTAGTAGATGTGTCAGTTAGCCGTGCATTAGAAGCTTATCTGGAAGAACATCCTAAAGAAGCTAAGGTGATCATAGATAAGATCATCATTGCTGCACAGGCCAGAGCTGCCGCACGTAAGGCACGTGAAATGGTTCAACGCAAAAGTGTATTGAGTGGTGGTGGAATGCCCGGCAAACTGGCCGACTGTTCAGAAAAAGACCCTGAAAAGTGTGAATTATACTTAGTAGAAGGGGACTCGGCCGGTGGTACTGCCAAACAAGGTCGCGACCGTAGCTATCAGGCTATCCTTCCTTTACGTGGTAAAATATTGAACGTAGAAAAAGCTCAGGAACATAAAATTTACGAGAACGAGGAAATAAAAAATATGTTCACCGCTTTAGGCGTTACCGTTGGTACACCTGACGATCCTAAAGAACTGAACCTTACAAAACTTCGTTACCATAAGATCATCATCATGACCGATGCCGATGTGGATGGTTCTCACATCGCAACCCTTATTCTTACTTTCTTCTTCCGTTATATGAAGGAATTAGTACAACAAGGTCACGTATACTTGGCACAACCACCATTATACTTGCTGAAAAGAGGTAAGGAACAAATGTATGCATGGACTGAAGAGGACCGTAAGAACGGTATACAAAAGCTAGGTCATGGGAAAGAAGATGCTGTAGCTATACAACGATATAAGGGTCTTGGTGAAATGAACGCAGAGCAACTTTGGGATACAACCATGAATCCTGCTACTCGTACTCTTAAGTTGGTGACTATCGAAAGTTCTATATATGCAGATGAGATATTCTCTATGCTAATGGGCGAGGATGTACCACCACGTCGCGACTTTATAGAAAAAAATGCTAAGTACGCTAAAATAGATGTGTAATATATCTCATTATAAATAAGATTTGAAAGGGCTTTTTATTCTTAACGAAAGATAAAAAGCCCTTTAACTTTCAAATACTTTATAAAATGTCTTCTTCCAATTTTGCAATAGCTATTCATGGTGGTGCAGGTACTATACTAAAAAGTACCATGACAAATAAACTGCAACATCAGTATGAAAAGGCACTGGAAAATGCACTCAACGAAGGTTATACTATATTGAAAAATGGTGGTAGCAGTCTTGATGCAGTAGAAGCAGCTGTTACATCCATGGAAGATTGTCCTTTATTCAATGCAGGTAAAGGTTCTGTATTTAACCATATTGGCGCACATGAAATGGATGCAGCTATCATGTTTGGTAAAACATTGGAAGCAGGCGCAGTATGTGGTGTTTCATATGTCAAGAATCCGGTAAAACTGGCAAGGGCTGTAATGGAGAAAAGCGGACATGTATTATTATGTGGACAGGGAGCTGAGCAATTCGCACAACAACATGGTTTGGATTTGGCTGATGACGATTATTTCTATAGTGAACTTCGTTATAAACAATGGCAGGAAGCCTTACAAGAAGGTAGCATCCTACTAGATCATAGTGAAAAGAAATTTGGCACTGTTGGTGCAGTAGCACTTGATATGAATGGGGATCTCTCTGCCTCTACCAGCACAGGTGGAATGACCAATAAACAATTTGGTCGTATAGGCGATAGTCCTCTCATCGGTGCTGGCACTTATGCCAACAATCATACTTGTGCTGTTTCCTGCACAGGGCATGGCGAATTATTTATTCGTTCTGTAGTAGCATATGATGTCTCCTGCCTAATGGAGTATGCCGGCCTATCCTTACTGCAAGCCTGCGATAAAGTAGTAATGGACAAACTTGTGAAAATAGGCGGAGAAGGTGGGCTAATAGCCATAGACCATCAAGGTAATATCTCAATGCCATTCAATAGTGAAGGTATGTACAGAGCTAGTCGTATTAAGGATGCAGAAGCAATAATTAGTATTTACAAAGATTAACCCTCATCGTTAATGATGATCTCTCTGCCTTCGAATTTTCGGGTTGCTATATTGTAAATATCTCCTACAGACATGATATTTACAATGATATTCTCTACAGATATGGGCTGACCAAATGTAATATCGGCTATGTTATTATAGTGGATGCTCTTACCATCGATGATCACTACACTACCGGATCCTATGGCTTGTAGCTGCACTCCTCCAGTTACTATTACGCCTGTATCTTCACCAAGGCCTATACCTATTGTTCCGGGATTGGCAGCTACGGCCTGTGCTAGTCTGTTGAATCTACCTCTTTTATCAAAGTGCGAATCAATGATCACATTTTGTACTAAGCCAAGCCCTGTAGTGATCTTTACTTCACCTTTCAGATGTGCCTGAGCTGCATTGCCTTCATATATCATAGTATTGCTCATAGCCATAGCACCAGCACTGGTACCTGCTATTACAAACTTCTCTGTATCGTAACGTTCTTTAAGAATATCTAAGAATAGTGTACCACCAAAAATAGAAGATAAGCGTAATTGGTTTCCACCGGAGAACATTACACAATCGCATTCTTTTAGTCTTTGTATATACTCCTGATTTGAGGCATCTTCTCTATTGCGGATACGTAAATGACCTATCTTGGCACAACCTAGTTTACTAAAAGCATGAACATAATTCTCTGCTACTTCATCAGGAATTGATGATGCTGTTGTGATCACTTCTACCACTGGAGCTTCCGTATGGTTCAATAACTTCACGATATTCTTAAGTATGCCTAGTTCAAAGAAATTTAGCCTGTTACGTTCTATAATTCCTTTCTCCAGATCCGTGCCCTTATCTTCTGCACCGCCAATTGAAACCAAATACCCTATAGGTGTCGACAATAGTTGAAATTTTGACCAAAAAATGAAAGCTGCAAATTTATCGATTTTATCCTATTTGTTGTATGGATTATTATTCTTTAACTTAATACAAAATTTGAATGCCTATGAAGATCTTGGATATCAAAGTAATGAGTGGGCCGAATTACTGGTCAGCAAAAAGACATAAGCTGATAGTAATGCTCTTAGACCTTGAAGAAATGGAAGAAAGACCCACTGATAAGATACCGGGATTTCTGGAACGACTGAAAACATTCATGCCATCTTTATATGAGCATCGTTGCTCTGAAGGCGATCCTGGTGGCTTTTTCCAGCGCGTTAAAGAAGGCACATGGATGGGGCATGTAATAGAGCACATTGCTCTTGAATTGCAAACTCTGGCAGGAATGGATACCGGCTTTGGAAGAACAAGAGAAAGTGATAAAAAAGGAGTATATCATGTTGTATTCTCATATCAGGAGGCTAAAGCTGGTGTTTATACTGCAAAAGCTGCAGTTAAAATGGCAGAAGCCTTGGTAAATGGAGAAAACTATGCATTAGAAAATGACATCCAAACCCTTCGCGAGATACGTGAAGATGAACGTCTGGGGCCTAGCACAGGTTCTATTGTTGAAGAAGCTATTCGCCGTCAGATACCCCATATAAGGCTTAACCGGCACTCTTTAGTACAACTAGGCTATGGTGTGAATCAATTACGTATACAAGCTACTATTGCCAGTACCACTAGCAGTATAGCTGTAGAAATAGCTTGCGATAAAGAAGAAACTAAAAATCTGCTAGATGCTGCAGAGATACCTGTACCTAGAGGTAGGATCATATTCAATGAAGAAGAACTAAAGGAAGCTATTGATAAAATAGGTTATCCAATAGTTACCAAACCTGTAAATGGCAACCATGGAAAAGGTGCTACTACCAATATCACCAATTGGGAAGATGCTATAGAAGCATTAGCCGCTGCTAAAAAATACTCACGTTCTGTTATTTGTGAGAAATTCATCACAGGACGAGATTTTCGTGTATTGGTGGTAAATTATAAGTTCGTAGCTGCGGCATTACGAACCCCTGCATTAGTTACAGGCGACGGAAAACACACCATACAACAACTCATAAATATTGTAAATAGTGATCCCCGCAGAGGATACGGGCACGAGAAAGTCCTTACTGCTATCAAGATTGATGATTTTACCATGAATATCCTGGAAAAGAAGGGATATACATTAGAAACAATTATAGAAAAAAACGAAGAGCTCTGGTTGAAACCAACTGCAAATCTCAGCACTGGTGGTACCGCTACCGATGTTACTGACTTTGTACACCCGTCTAATATTTTCATGTGCGAGCGTATTGCACGTATTATAGGCTTGAATATTTGTGGAATTGACATTATGGCCGATGACCTATCAGTACCTATTACCGAAAATGGTGGTGCTGTGCTGGAAGTAAATGCAGCACCAGGATTCCGTATGCATCTGGATCCAACTGAGGGGCTGCCACGCAATGTAGCAGAAGCTGTTATCGATATGTTGTACCCTCAGGGCAATAGTGCACGTATTCCTATCATAGCCATTTCAGGTACTAATGGTAAAACCACTACAACTCGTCTGATAGCACATATAGTAAAACAAATGGGCCATAAGGTAGGTTATACCACAACAGATGGCGTATACATACAAAACCAACTCATGATGAAAGGCGACTGTACAGGGCCGGTTTCAGCTGAGTTTGTTTTACGAGACCCCACAGTAGATTTTGCTGTATTAGAGTGTGCCCGTGGTGGTATACTTAGAGCCGGACTTGGTTTCCACAATTGTGATATTGCTGTTGTTACCAATGTAGCAGAAGACCATTTGGGCTTACAAGGAATAGATACCATAGAAAAACTAGCTAGAGTAAAAGCTGTTATTACACAAACCGTATTGCCACATGGCTATGTGGTGCTGAATGCCGATGACGATCTGGTGTATGCCATGCATAAAGAAGTAGACTGTAAAGTAGCTTTCTTTTCTTTAGACGAAAAGAATCCTCGTATCGTAAAACATTGTGCTAAAGGTGGACTCGCTGCTGTTTACGAAAATGGTTATATCACTTTACTCAAAGGCACATGGAAGATCCGTATTGAAAAAGTTACTGAGATCCCTCTTACTTTCTCGGGTAAGGCAGAATTCAATATTTCCAACGTATTGGCTGCTACATTAGCTGCTTATGTACGCGATTTCAAAACCGAAGATATCAAGCAAGCATTACAAACATTCGTTCCATCACCAGCACATACTCCTGGCCGTATGAACATGTTCCACTTCAAGAATTTTACTGTGATGTTGGATTATGCGCATAATACGCATGGCATTCATGCCCTAGGCAAGTTCGTAAGTGCTATAGATGCTTCTGTAAAAGTAGGACTGGTAGCCGGTGTAGGTGATCGTAGAGATGAAGACATCATTTCTTTGGGCGAAGAATCTGCTAAAATATTTGATGAGATCATTATCAGGCAAGATAAAAACCTTCGTGGTCGAACAGAACAGGAAATTATTGATTTGATAGTAAAAGGTATTAACCATATAGATCCGAAGAAGAAGATCACTGTTATACGAAATGAGAACCAAGCTATTGAATATGCCATCAAGAATGCTGTAAAAGACTCTTTCATTGTAGTTATCAGCGATGTGGTACCTGATGCTTTAGATCAGGTAAAACGCTATAAAGACATTGAAGATGGTGCTTTGATAGTATAATGAGATGAATAACAAAAAAGGGCTGGAGAAATCTCCAGCCCTTTTTCTATGTATGCCTTGTCTATTTATTTTATTTTACCTTTTGTCTGTTGTACTTTTTGCATCTCTTCAAGACGTTGTTGCCATTTAGATACTGTTGGTGGCTTATTTTTATTTTCTTGTATTTGTGCATGTATGGCCTTTTCATCTATAATGTACTTCTGTATGATGAATTGTTGTGCAATACTCAACATGTTTGAGAAGAAATAATAGAAAGTCAATGCTGCTGCCATCTTATTGAATACACCTAACAACATGATAGGGAATATGAATGGCATCCATTTCATCATAGGGTTATTAGGATCTTGTGGGGTCATGTTTCTATTATATAATGCCAGGAACAAGCTGGAAGCTGTCATCAGCAATGTGAATAGACTCACATGGTCTCCATATAGTGGTATATTAAATGAGAAGTTGAGTATTGAATCGTATGTAGAAAGATCATGCGACCATAAGAAGTGCTTCTGCCTCAATTCTATCGATGTTGGGAATAAGTAATACATCGCAAAGAGGATCGGTATCTGGAAAAGAGTAGGTAAACAACCACCTAACGGATTCACACCCGCAGTGCGATAGAGTTTCATTTGCTCCATACTGAACTTCTGTTGATCATCCTTGAATTTATCTCTTAGTTGATCCAACTCAGGTTTCAATACTCGCATCTTGGCTGCTGACAAATAACTCTTATATGTAAAGAAGGATAGTATTAAACGAATGAATATCGTCATCAACATAATGATGATACCATAATTGCTGATATAAGTACCCAAGAAATAGAATATCGGTACCAGCATCCATTTGTTGATATACTTTACAAATGCGAAAATGCCACTACCTAATGGCACCATTTCTTCCAGATCTATCTTATAGCTCTGCAATAATCTATAGTCATTAGGACCTATAAACCAACGGAAACCAAAAGATTGATCACCACCTGCTTTCAGGGGTATTTCGAAAGTAGTATGATTGCGTGCTACTATAGTACTATCTGTAAGAGTAGATGTAGCATCTACATTCGCCTTGGTAAAGGCATCATCTGCCACAAGGGTACTGTTAAAGTAATGGGTTCTAAAACCCAACCAATGTATAGCATCTTTTAGTTCCTTTTTCTCTCCCTTTATAGTAAAATAGTCAGATTCATTATTCTTGAAGTGGTAGAATATCTGGCAGCTCATACGTTCATTCGTTACATCCTTTTCAGTATGTACTGCATCCGTATTCCAGTTCATCAACAGATTATTAGAGGGCATACCTGTAATACGAACATTACAACGCATCATATAATCATCTGCAGCCAAGGTATAGGTTATACCCACTTTCTTACCTTCTCCCAGATCAGCAGAAAAATCTATCGATTTATCACCATTGGGTTCTGTCTTTTCTACAGGTACAAAATATAGGTCAGATGTAGCTACAGCACCATTGTTGATAGGCAGTACTAAACTTAACTGATTACTTTTCCCTTTGAAAATATAGAGTGGTGTTTGCTCATAGGTCTTGTAGTCTTTTACCTGGGCCTCTGTAGGAAAAGCTCCCTTAGTACTGAAAGAAAGCGACAGCTTTTTGTTTTCCAGTTTTACAGTTTGTTCTGTACCATGGTAAGCAGCCGGTTGGCTTTTTATCAAATTAGAATCAACCACAGCAGCTGCCAGTTGTTGGGCAGCTTTGGTACTGTCTATGATAGGCTTCGGGTGTGCCTTTGCATAGGAAATAGAATCAGCTCTTTTTTGCTCATAATATTTCTCTTGTGTCTTGTTATTGTATACTATATAACCTATCAGCAACACTACTAATAGGACAAATCCAATGACTGAATTACGATCCATGAAAGGTAAAAATAAGGGTGCAAAGGTATGGAAATGTATGGTTTATTGTGACATGACAGATTTTAATAACGTTAAATCTGTTTTTTATCGAAAAAACAAGCCCCGTCAGGAAAACACTGACGGGGCCATGAAATATGGAAATCTCTAATTATTGTTTCAGAATAGAGATACTTTCTTTCTTACTACCTGCATTATCCCAGATATTAATAATATAAGTACCTATTGGCAATTCCTTTACACTAATAGTTTGTTCACTTTGGCTTACAGTTACTACAGGAGATACTACTCTGCCTATCATATCGTAAACACATATTTTATCATTCAGATCCAGACCCTTAATAGTTACATTGTTATTAGTAGGATTAGGATATACTTTCACAGTACTGTTACTTCCGTTGATAGCTACTACACTGGTAGCTGGGATAGTCAAGCTACGTACACGATAATTACCGTTATCTGCAATATAGATATGACCAGCTTTATCAATAGTGATACCTGTTGGTGTAAATATCTCAGCGTTAGTAGCTAATATTCCATCACCATTATAAGCACCTATTCCATTCCCTGCTACCGTACTTATTTTCTTTGTTACAGCATCTATTCTGCGTATCCGATGGTTAGCAGCATCTGCAATATAAATATTACCGGCAGTATCTACAGTTACTTTGTTAGGATGAGACAATTCAGCACCCTGTCCTTCTGCCAATTGACCATCACCTGCAAAACCTTGTACACCATTACCTGCTATAGTAGTTATAGAATCTGTTTTGCTCACTTTGCGTATCACGTTATTTTGGTTATCTGCTATATACAGATTACCCTTTGTATCAAATGCCAAACCTGTAGGATTCCATAAATGTGCAGAAGTTGCAGGTCCGATATCTCCTGAATAGCCACCCAAGCCTGTTCCTGCATTATAACCATTGCCTGCATAAGCAGTAATGATACCTGTTGTCATATTTACTTTTCGTACTGCATTGTTATAAGAATCTGCTATGTATAAGTTACCTGCAGTATCTAAAATCACATCAGTAGGGTAATTCAATTTTGCTAAAAGGGCTGGTCCATTATCTCCAGAGTATCCACCTACACCAGATCCCACTACAGTTTGTACAATACCTAATGTACTGATAGAACGAATGCGATGATTATTCTTATCAGCAAAATAGATATTACCTAATTTATCTACTGCCAATCCCTGTGGTTTATTTACTAATGCGATATCTGTACCATCGCCTGCAAAACCGGCAACACCATTCCCTATCAAGGTACTGATCTGTCCGGTTGCTTTACTTACCATGCGTATACGTTGATTTTGTTCATCAGCGATATACAAATTACCTGTAGTATCTAAAGCCACAGCGTATGGATAGTTCAGCTCAGCTGTAGTAGCAGCCATACCATCACCCGCAAAACCTACTACACCATTACCGGCAACAGTAGATATTGTTTGAGCATGGCTAACTTCAGTACCACAAACAGCTACTGCCGTAAATAGAAAAAGAATGCTTTTTTGTAACTTATTTTTCATAATTGTATTATTTGAAAAATTGCAGCTTAGTATAGAACCTTACATAGTGCTTACCACTTGCATATACAATGCATACAATAATATCACTACGCAGTATTATCTATTGCGCAACTTTAGGGGCTGAAAATATAAAAAAATATTGGAAAATCCCTACAAACCAGACATAATGATTTAAAAGCAAATATGTAGGGGATATAATGTACTTGTAGTCAAATCTTATATTAAATAATTACAATTCGATGGTGTTGGCCTTCTCTACTATCGATTTGATAGTATCATCCAGGTCTTTTGTTACTGTTTTCAGACCTTCAAGCATCTCTTTGTTATTGTCTTCTGCTGGTATATTATGACTGAATAGTTCTACCAAACCTAAAATACTGGCTACAGGGCCTCTTACTTTATGAGATTGTATCCAGGCTATCTCTTTCAGCTTCTCATTCTGCGATTCTATTCTCAACACATGGCTACGTCGTTCTGTAATATCTCTTGAAAAACAACTTACACCTATGATATTATCCTCATTATCATAAATAGGGTTAAAACTGATATCCTCATATATCACGTTATAATCCAGAACCGTTTTTTCTACTACTTTGAATGTCTCTCCGCTAAATGCTCTGTTGTAATAAATTATCCATTTACCAAAAGCCTCATTATCAAAATCTTGTGTAGCTAAACGGATGTAGTAAAAATTCTCTGCCCTGCTATTGGTCATTCTTTTATAGAATGCCTGATTAGCAGAAATGATATTATACTCACGATCTATAGACCAAATAATATCCCTTGTATTATTTATGATCGCTCTCAGATTTTGTTCATCCTTAGCTATCTTATCCTGCAACTTCTTTTGTTCTGTAATATCAGAAAAATATACTGTCAACCCATTACCTGTAGGGTATGCATTAGTAGCTATCCACATCTCTGTAGAACTGGAATATTCTTCAAAATGTACACTTACATGGTCTCTTACTGCACGATGAAATTCAGTGAAGAATTTTGATTGATTTCCTTCAGTGAAATATTCCCACATTGGCTTATGTAGCAGCTCTTCACGTTTGCGCTTGTATAATTTTTCTGCCTCTTTATTTACGTAAATAAAATTCCACTCAGCATCCACAGTAAAGAAAGCATCGGTGATACTTTCCAATATTGTAGTTACTTCTGTAGCATTGGCTATACTGTCTTTCTTATGCTTATTTTTCGAAACAGTATTGCTCAGTACATATCTTTTTCTTAGAATAGCTTTCTGTATAGCTTTATCAAGGCTACCAGATAGTATGTCTTCTTTTAGTAAATAATCTTGCGCTCCTTCATCTATTCCATGTGTTAATTGTTCTAGATCATCCGTAATAGATACTACAATGAATGGGATATGCTTTACTGTTTGTAGAAAGGATTTTTGTACTTCGCTTGATGTTTGTAATAAGGAGATCTCTACTATTGCAATTTCTATAGTATCCGTTATTAAAGATGTAGCTTTACTCAACGAAGATGTACAAATGATATTGTTTTCATCATACCCTAAAGCTAATAACTGCTTTTTAAGTACTATAACTTCATCATTATCATCTGATATTAATAAAACCATCATTTCGGTTTATAGAAATTTTTTTAATTTGTAAGCGTGTCATAAATATATGAAAACCACTCCTTAAGCTACTAATATTAGTAGCTTAGTTCTTTGCATTAACAAGCCGTTTGCAAGAAGCAAGATGCGAATACTCATATAATTTGTGTCATTAGTTTGTAGTAATGAACCTCATTAATAATAAATACAACTATAAAATTTGCACTATAGCCACTATTCACATTACCTTAGCCATTAATTTAAATTCCTATTCAACCAAATCCACATGAACGATAAAATTGTATGCATTATTGACGATGACAAGGTGATACAATTCACATCAAAAAAAATGATTGAGCTGACCGGAATGGCAAAAGAGATCATGTCTTTTACCGATGGAGAAAAAGCATATGAATATCTATTGAATAATGCTCACAATGTCGAATTACTTCCTGACATACTCTTGGTAGACATTAATATGCCATATATGGATGGTTGGGAATTTTTGGATAAGTATGAAACCATACGTTCAGGATTCCCAAAAAAGATCATTATTTACATGGTAAGCTCTAGCATCTCTGAAGAAGAAACTAATAAAGCAAAAGCTTATACCGACGTTAAGGATTTTCTCATCAAACCTGTTCCAAAAGATAAATACCTCGATATCTTACGATAAGATATTAATATCCTCTGTACTTATAGTTTTTACCACTGTGGTAGTGGTTATGGTCATGTTGCATATAGAACTTATGTCGTCTGTGGTAACCACGATCATATGTTACGCAAGAACTAAAGAATATAGAAATAACAGCTAGTATACTTAATGTTATGAATGACTTTTTCATACTCATATTCGCTATTTATACGTATAGGATTAACTAATCGATATAGCAATATAATACTAGTTACTGTAATACAGAAAAATACACCTGAGATTTTTTATTTGCCTTATTTCAGTAGTTGGTATACTATGAACGAGCAGGTATAGGCGATACCCAACATATATGTAAACTGTATAAGTGGATATTTCCAGCTGCGCGTTTCTCTGCGCACTACAGCCATTGTACTCATGCACTGCATGGCAAAAACATAAAAAATAAGCAAGGATAAGCCTGTAGCCAATGTGTAAACAGCTGTTCCATCAGGCCTGCGGGCTGCACGCATTTTATCTCTTAGCGTAGTCGCTACTACAGTATCATCTCCTACACTATATAGCGTAGCCATTGTACCTACAAATACTTCTCTGGCAGCAAATGAAGTAATGAGGGCAATGCCTATTTTCCAGTCAAAACCTAATGGTTTAATAGCCGGTTCTATTGCATGACCCATCATACCTGCAAAGGAATGCTCCAGTTTTTCAGTAGCATAGATTTTTTTGAACTCTTTTTGCCTTTCCGGGTATTGCTGATTCAGGGTAGCATATTTTGCTTCCAAACTACGCATAGATGAAGGTGGGCCAAAAGTAGCCAATGCCCATAACAATAAGGATATCACCATAATAACCTTCCCTGCATCAGATACAAATACTTTTGCTTTTTCTATCATAGTGATACCTACGTTTTTCCAACGTGGTGCCCTATATACCGGCAATTCCATCAGGAAGTAAGTACGCTCTTTGGTTTTGATGATCATGTTCATGACCTTGGAAACTATCAAAGCCATGAAGAAGCCTAATAAATACAATGCCATCAATACCAAACCTTGCAAATTGAAAATACCCAATGCACTATGATTAGGTATTACCAATGCTATCAAGATGGTATAAACCGGCAAACGTGCAGAACAACTCATTAATGGTGTTACCAGTATGGTTATCAGTCTTTCTTTCCTGTTTTGTATGGTACGTGTAGCCATAATTGCAGGCACAGCGCATGCCATACCACTTATCAAGGGCATTACAGATCTACCGTTCAATCCTACACTACGCATCATTCTATCTGTAAGAAAACTGATACGAGCCATATATCCACTATCCTCAAGTATAGTGATACAACCAAAAAGTATCATTATCTGAGGGATAAATACCGCTATTCCGCTGATACCTGCTAATAATCCATTGATCAGCAGATCTTTTATCAATCCGTCTGACATCATACTTCCCAGCCAACCACTCAATGCAGAAAAACTCTTTTCTACCCAATCCATTGGATATGCTGCTAACCAAAAAATACTCTGAAATAGTAAAAAAAGTACTGCTAATAATATCACATTTCCCCAAATTGGGTGCAATAGTGTCTTATCTATCTTTTCACTGTATACACTACGTTTCAGTGGGCTGGTTTCTACTACACATTTTTGAATAATGGTACCGATCTTGCTATAGCGTTGCATGATCTCCTCAGCTTGTACCTTCGATTTATAAAATTTTACTTCATCCAGCAATGCTGCTATACGCATACGTTGAGCAGCATTCAGATAACCCAATTCTGAATAATTACATGCCACATGCAATGCACTGTAATCACTTTTTAAGTGGCATAATTCCTTGATATCCTCTAACCAAGTACCTGTAAAACTCTGTACATCAATAAAACCTGTTGCTGATATTACCTGGCTATTTTGATGCAGTTGTATTATGATCTTTTTTAACTGCGGGATACCCTTATTCTTTCTCGGGTTGATTGCAATCACCGGCACCCCCATTAGTCGCTGCAGGCCTGTAGTATCAATGGTTATACCTTTATTCTGGGCTATGTCCATCATGGTAAGTGCTATCACTACCGGCACTTTCAGATCCATGATCTGAGAACAGAATAATAAATTACGTTTTAGATTAGACGCATCAGCAATTACAATGATGAGATCCGGATTGTCGGCATTGTTCCTATTCAGTAATACTTCGTAGGTTACTTGTTCGTCTGCACCTTTTGGGTATAGGCTATAAGTACCCGGCAGATCGATAATGGATGCAGACAGTGTGTCAGATATCTTAGATATTCCGGTTTTCTTATCTACCGTTACTCCCGCAAAATTGCCTACCTTCTGATTTAAACCTGTTAAGGCGTTAAACAAGGAGCTTTTACCACTATTGGGATTTCCGACTAATGCTATTGTATACGGGCGTTGCATGAAACTCTGTACAAAGTTATCAATAGATACACATGCAGCGCATGAAAATAAATGATGATTAGATAAATTTCCCGATAATGAAAATGTGTGTCTATTTTACTAATGATACATTCCCTCTTATCTGCTTCTTAATTCCTGTACTGTTAGACTGGTACTCCAATTCATATACATATACCCCTACATCTGCAGAATGGCCATTAAAATTCCCGTCCCATGACTTAGTTACATCATTAGAACTAAAGACCATCTGACCCCAACGATTGTAGATCTTTATATTGAAATTTATTACATCACACGTTTTCAGTATATCAAAATAATCATTATGTCCATCATTGTTTGGAGTAAAAATATTGGGGAGTTTAATGCACTCGTCGCAAGATTGAATATCCACATATGAAAACTGTGTAGATAAGCCACACGTATTAGCTATGATAACAGAATATATTCCTGAATTTTCTGGTTCAATACAGCATATCTTCTGTCCCGTATTCCATAAATAGGTTACATCCGGATATATATTACCTATAGTAGTGGCCGTATCTGTGATGCAAATGTGTGTAGTATCATAAGAATGATTACTTTCTGGCGTATATCTGATCTTTACGTTTATTGCAGCTTTTGGGCTCTCGCACACACCTATTTTTTGTGTAACATAGTACACATAGGTTTTCAGAGACTGAGTATTTATATAAGGTTGCGTATTACTACCGGTTAAATCAGTAGCAGTATTATACCATTTGATATTTGTTCCCTGTATATTCAACACAACATTGTCCACATATTGACAAATAACTGTATCGAGTGCTATAGGAATTGGGGTTGAGTCTTGTATGGTTATATGTATGCTGTCTATATGTTGACCGCATATATCTGTAGCGGTAAGCACATACGTACCAGTATGATCTGCTATTATACTGTTGGTAAATTGCCCTGTGTTCCAATGATACGTATCGTAGGTGTTATTAGAAATCAACACAATAGGTTGATTAGTACAGCTTATACTGTCAGTACCTAAATGTAAAATACCCGAAACGTATCTTTTTACATGAAAAGTATCAATGAAAACATTACAAGTACTGCTAGCTCTGCACCAATATGTGCCACTATCATTAACTGTTATTTGTGCAGTTGTATCACCGGTATTCCATAAATAATTCTCATATCCTGAGCTTCCATTCAAATGAAAACCTTGAGCTACATTTTGGCATATAAGTGTGTCATGTACTTTTTTTAATGTGTCGGTACTGAGTATTTCTGTAACGCTTATATCATCAATATATATATACTCTCTCAGTTTATAATTTGGGTTTTGGGGATTGGGATATACCGATATATATTCTGGTGTTGAATTATTGTTTTTAAAACATCCTATTGTTAGCCACTGTTCTGAGCCTGTAGCATTATATACACCGCTTACTTTTGTCCAACCGGCTGTATCTGTCACATATGTACCGTTGATATTAGGTATACTATTAGGTAGAGATAATGAGGTGTTTGTATTATCACCTATTTGTATATTATAAAAATTTATGTTGATCTTATCTACTGCGATATAGTTATACTGAAGTGAATTGCTGATGGTGGGGCTGATATAAAAAGATACACAATAGTTCCTACCTGCTTGTAATGGTTGTAGTAATTTGCATTGTATATATTCTCTATAATCATAAGTAAGTACTCCTGCTGTGTATTGAGCCTCCCATAGCACGATACCCACATATGCATTACCACCATGTGGCATCTGATATCCAAATATACCGTTAGGAATGCTTACATTTCCTGTTCCGCAAGTATTATAATAATCGGGTGAGGTATTGGATACGGGTCCTACCCATTTGTCTACTGTGGGGAAAAGAGTATACCCGGGCGAATATGCTATATCTGAAAGATTATTGGGGCAAGCATTATATACTTCAAATCCCGAATTCGGTACTAAATTTTGTGCATAAAGTAATGCAGGGAATAATAACGCTATAATACTAAGATAAACTGATAGCGTAGTAATTTTCATATAACGATAGTATGTCAATATTAAGACGGTATTTACAAATGCATTAGTTGGTAAATATCGTTGATTATTGCAATTATGCGGCAAAAATCAAACAAATTATACTTGCGTGACAATTTATAATATTACGATTTTTTATTTAATTAAAAATATTATATTAATCGGAATTATTCCCTTTAACAAATTTTTCAAGTTTCTTTACTCAATATTGCTTGAATAAAAAAAACTACTGTGAAGTCAATACGTAATATAGCTTTTACCACCCTTTTTACCGTCAGTGCTTTTACTTGTATTCTTTACAGTGCTGCATGTAACAAAAATAATTGTGGCAGTTTCAATTGCCAAAATGGAGGTACCTGTACAAGTGATACTTGCGCTTGCCCAACAGGATATACCGGTAATAATTGTCAGAATGCCTGGTCTACACAATATTTAGGTACCTATAAGTGTACTCAAGTATGTACCCCAGCAGTCACTTCCAATTCGTGGTCAAGTACAATTACACAAGATGCTACGAATGGAGGTTATACTCTTGATATCAGTAGATTTGGGAATATTAATTTAAGTGTAGTAGCTAATGTTGTAGATAATAATGGGCATATTACATTAACAGCCTCTTCTACAACTACAAATACTATTATGGGTAGTGGTACTTTAGTTGTAAATGGCAGCACTACTACTTTAACGATCAATTATTCAACTGGTACCGGTGGCAGTGCATGTACCATAACAATGATCAAACAATAAAAAATATTTGAGGATATAAATAAAATAAAAGAGGATGACAATGTCATCCTCTTTTATTTTATTTAGAATAAGTAATGTATTTATTTGCTTATTGACCTTCTACATCGATCATTGCATCAGTTGGTTTTTCAGAACTAGATGCAGCCATTGCCTTTTTAGCTTCATCCATTTTCTTTTGTGCTCTAGTCAAACCATAGAAATTGTATTTGACACCTATTGTAATAGGATAAGCTAAAAGACCAAAATGCAAATTAGGAATATCACCTGATGTTTTTACTAAAGTAGGTGCCTGAGCAGTAAAGTATATATAATAGTAACGAATACCTAAGTCAATATTAGCTGAAAGGCGACTACTAATAGGATATGAATAGCCGAATTGAAGACCAGTAACAGGACCTATACCACCATCCGGAGCTTTATATGCTACACTTTTATCTGTTGTATCCTTAGCATTGCTATTTTTAGTCATTGCAAAACCTAAAGAAATACCGGCATAAATAGTACCCTTTATTTTAAAAGAACCATGTTCATTCATTTTCAGATCTGCTAAATTGAACTTTTTGTTGGCTACGAAACAAACAGCATTTGTAAGAGAAGAATAAATGAATTTTTGATCGTTACCACCTACAAATCTATTAGGATTACCAACTGCCGGATAGGTTTTGCTAGATTTATTGATCATTGGCAAAGCGTTGTATTGTACACCAGCTTGCCAATTATATTTACCAAAATTTTGCATCACATTTAGCATTACAGCATAATTGACAACTGTCTTATCGCCTTTGTAAGGCTCATTATCACCTGGCTGGCCATTTATGCTAATACCACCACCCAATGTTGCCTCATATTTCTGAGCATTTGCAACAAAAGGTAGTACTGCTAAAAGAATAAAAATTATTTTCTTCATAATCCGGTAATTGAATTATCACTTCTACTTTACAGGGTGTGCAAAAGAGCTAACGCCCATTTTAGAGGATTAAAGATAATATTAATTACGAAAGAACAAGATACGATTTGGCTTTTTTCACAAAAAAATCTCAAAAGGGTAACACAAAAAAAATATATTAATACTTGAGAAATTATAAACAACACAGTTAGCTAATATTATTGTCTTAGTTAAGTAATATATATAATAATGTCGGCTTTGGTTAACTAATTGTTAATGCAGACTTGTATAACTTTAAACAACGATCTCTTGCAGACGAATGCTCTATTATGGGTTTAGGATATGAAAAATCTTGATAATCAGAAACCCATTTTGATATATATAATGTATTGGGGTCAAATTTCTGAGTTTGAATATAGGGATTGAAAATTCGGAAATAGGGTGCGGCATCGCAGCCAGATCCTGCAGCCCATTGCCAACCACCATTATTTGAGGCCAAATCATAATCTAGGAGTTTTTTAGCGAAGTATGCTTCACCCCAACGCCAGTCTATCAAAAGATGTTTTGTGAGAAAGCTTGCTGTTATCATGCGCACTCTATTGTGCATAAAACCTGTGGCATTCAATTCCCTCATACCTGCATCTACAATTGGGTAACCTGTTTCTCCATTACACCATTTTTCAAATTCCGTTTCATTATTACGCCACTCAATGGAATCGTATTCCCTTTTAAATGACTGATTTACAACATGTGGAAACTGCCAAAGGATCATTTGGTAAAACTCTCTCCATATCAATTCGTTCAGCAATTTCTCATTCAGTAGCAAACATTGTTGGGCTAATTGACGAATACTGATAGTGCCGAAACGTAAGTGAACACTCAATTTGGTTGTGCCTTGTATAGCAGGATAGTCGCGGGTCTTATTATAGTTTATGGCAATTGTCTCATCTAATACAGGTGTAGAAAATTTGAGACCGGACTTTAAAAATCCAATGTCGGTTAACTCCGGTATTGGTATAGTTTGTGTTTTGAAAAATGAGGAAAAATATTGTGCGGTAGGGTATGGCAGGAGATAGAAAGGATTCAATTTTTCTTTCCACTTTTTACTATAAGGGGTATAAACTGTATATGGGGTGTTATCGGCTTTTAGAATCTCATTCTTTTCAAAAATAACTTGATCTTTGTAGGTATGGAACGAGATACATTTTTCTAATAGTATCTCAGCGACCTTTGCATCTCTAAGAGTGGCATAAGGTTCATAATCATGATTAGTATAGATAGAAACTATATGATATTCCTTACAAAGTTTTTCCAAGCAACTAATGGGATCACCATACATAACTTTCAAGGAGCTACCGATTTCTAACAATTGGGTTTGAATAGTCTGCAATGCCTGGAGTATAAAATCTACCCTTCTGTCATATTTATCAGCAATATCATCCAAGATGTTGGTATCAAAAATGAAAATTGGAAGTACTATATTACCCGAACGCAATGCATGGTATAATCCTGCGTTATCATCTAAACGCAGATCGCGGCGAAACCAAAATATTGAAACATTATTATCCATTCAGATAGTAACAAAGAGCATATAAATATGTTTATAAAAACACTATAATTCAAGTACATTTATACTTAGGTATTATATTTAGTAGCAAATAAAAAGCTCCAAAACGTACAGAATTATTCAATGTCGCTTACAAATCCAATAGCATTATCAATAGTAATACCGGTCTGCAATGAAGAAATGATCATTACAGAACTGACTGAAAGAATTATATACGTTGCACAAAGCATTAGTGATAATTATGAAGTGATATTTGTAAATGATGGCAGTAAAGACAGTACTCTACCCAGACTAAAAGTGTTGTGTGACAATCATCCTCAACTGCACTACATCAGTTTTTCCAGAAATTTCGGTCATCAAATAGCTATTACTGCAGGTATGGACTATGCTAAAGGTGATGTTATAGTAACCATTGATGGGGATATGCAGGACCCACCGGAATTAATAAAGGAAATGTATGAGGAGTACCTAAAAGGTAACAAGGTAGTTTATGCCAAGCGGAATAAAAGAAATGGTGAGACCTTCTTTAAACGCTTTACTGCCAAGGTGTTTTACCAATTGATGTCCAAACTCGTATCCTTTGAGATACCTACTGATGTTGGAGATTTCAGGTTGATAACAAGAGATGTACTAGAGTATCTGAAAAGGATGAAGGAATACGATAAGTATTTGCGCGGACAGATAGCCTGGTTGGGCTTTAAGAGCACTTATGTCATGTTTGACAGGGATGAACGTAAATACGGTAAAACCAATTATCCGTTCAAAAAAATGCTTCGATTAGCATTCAATGGCATTACCGGCTTTTCTGATTCTCCATTAAAATTAGCTACCAAATTAGGATTTACAGTTTGCATCATCTCATTCCTAATAATTCTATATGCACTTTATAGTTATTTCTTTGGTGAGGGTACAGTTGCGGGTTGGGCATCTACCATTATCAGCCTTACATTTTTGGGAGGAGTTCAATTATTATCATTAGGAATAATAGGCGAATATATTAGCCGTATTATGAATAATGTAAGAGACAGACCACTGTATGTGATAGACCAAACCTCAATAGACCATACAGAAAATGAGGGGAAAACTAGAGTTTAATATAAAAGGTATTAATAACCTGATGATTAGGAAGGGTAACGGTCCTTGTTGTTTTTAAGAATTGCGTCCAGTGTTTCTTTCCTTTGCATTTGAGACCTATGCTCACGTACAGCCTTTCTATTGTTTACCGCCTGGGAAACAAGAAAAGCCACTATACCTACGATCAATACTACAGTCAAGAACATATCCAAAGATAAGAAAAAAACATTATAAAAACGATACTAATTACCGTTTTGCTAATAAATTACCACATTGAAGTTCCATACAATATTTCATAATCTTCAAGCATTTAATGTAGGTTTGTCAACGAAGTTGATATTCATGCGTTTTATTTGTTATTTATTCATAGTCTGTTTTCTTTTTATACAAGTTCCTGCCCGAGCACAGATAGCATCTGAGGGCAAACAAGCCCGCATTCTTATATTATTGGACGGTTCCTCAAGTATGATAGAATCGTGGTACAAAGACCAAAGCAGATTTACAGCTGCCGGCAGTATCATTACGGGGCTTATAGATAGTGTCTATAAAGTCAATGATCAGGTAGAATTTTCATTACGCGTTTTCGGACATCAGTATCCTGCAAAGGAAAAGAACTGTTTTGATACGAAAAGGGAAGTCATGTTCAGTAAAAACAATCTGACACAAATGGCATTTCGTGTTTCCAGTATTTCTCCAAGTGGTGTATCCCCAATTGCCTATTCATTAAAACAAGCAGCTGAGAATGATTTCACCAATGCAGATGATTATGCATACAGCTTAGTATTAATAACCGATGGGGGAGAAAGTTGCGGTGGAGATATCTGCTCTGTGGTAAGAACATTGCTAGACAAGAAAATATACTTCAAACCCTATATAGTAAGTATGGTGGATTATGCACCTCTAAAAGGTGAATATGATTGTCTGGGAACCTACCTGCAAGTAACAAAGCCAGAAGACATACCTAAAGCCATAGGTGCCATTGTAGCATCTTATAAGAAGATGATGTTGCTACCTACCTATGTCATCAAGCCATTTATTATTGAGCCAATTGTACCTTATAAATTTGCAAATGTAGGATTAGCAAATGTGCCACAACCTGAGATGGAAAAAGACACCATACTCTATACTACTATAGCAGCTTTGAGAGAGCTAACTATTGGTATACCTGAACCGCAAAAAGTCAACACCATAAAAGTAGATAAGATACTAGTGATAAAGGAGCCTGATGTAATGGTTGGTATTACTTCATTACCAATGTTACCTATTAAGCTAATAGATTTTAAGATAACCTTTAACCCTATTGTACCTAATAAGGTGCCAGCACCAAAGTATGATGAAGATCTGAACCCAATAGGCATAGGTCAAAACAAAGAAGTTGTTAATACTATTAACCCAACAAGTGCCTCAACTATAAATGTGGGTTCGATACCTAAAGCAAAACAACCTGAAATACTGAACCCAATAGTAGCTAACAGGCATGTAAAACAACTAACTACTAGAATTTATATAGAGCCATTTAAAATAATAAGTCCTGTTGTAGCAGTTATGGATGTGCCTATTGCAGCAACTCCCGTTGCTACAAAACCTACTCCTGTTGTAGCCCCTGTTAAGCCTAAGCCTGATACTATTGCTAAAAAGCCAACAACCATAAAACCTACTCCAAAGACTGAAACACCTTTAACTGCTTTGGCTACGAATAATATAAAAGAGATACCGTATACAATAGATGCAAAAATAGCAGCAGAAACAAGTGTGGAGATCTACTTTACTGATGGTAAGGGAAAATTCTTTAGTACCACACCGCAAATAGTACTTACAGACCCTGCCACAGGTAAGGAGGTACAAAAATTTTACAGAACCGTTGATGCATCAGGTAATCCTGACCCTAAAAAGAACATAGCTCCGGGTACCTATAATTTGACAGTGACCGGTAAGAAGAACTTTGTAATGAAGAATGTAGCTATCAAAGCCAATACAGACCAAAAAATAATGGTGCCTGTAAGCAGAGGTACCCTGAGTTTCAGATACACCGGTAAACCCGATAGGCCTGTAGAAGAGTTTTTCGCAGTAGTTAAACGTATTATTGATGTAGGTCCTACCATCAAACAAAAATGTACTGCTGTGCTTACATACGAACCCGGAGAATACCATATAGAGATCAATACACTGCCTGTGACCAAACGGGCAGTACCCTTGGATTTTGGAGACGAGACTATCATAGATATTGATGAACCCGGGTATGTTTACTTCACCAATATGAATCAGGTTGGTAAGGTATCCCTGTATTGCCCACTAGGAGATCAATATGTACGTTTTCATACAATGGATGTAGTAGGTAATCTACAGGATCAAAAAATAAAATTGCAACCCGGTATCTATCAAGCAAGATTTATCAGAAATGAAGGTAAGCCCAATGCCTCACAGGCTTCAGTTGGCTTTATAGTTAAGAGCAATGAGGCTACTGAACTGGAACTAAAGTAATGGCAATAACTATTCGTATAATAAACATTGGCGACAAGGCATATGCTGAGGTATTTGCACTAAGGGATGAGATATTGCGCAAACCAATAGGGCTTTCATTGAAGGATGAAGACCTGAGCGATGATGCTAAAGATATTATTTTAGTTGCTGAAGAAAATACTGCTATAATAGGTTGTGTAATGTTGCACCCTATCAGTAATGAGATCATAAAGCTACGTCAAATGGCTGTATATGAGGCTCAACAAGGGAAAGGTATAGGTAGGTTACTAGTTGAACATGCTGAAGAAACTGCCGGAATAAGAGGTTTTCATACAATAGTACTGCATGCCAGAGTGCATGCAGTGGGCTTTTATGAGAGAATGGGCTATGCTGTAACCAGTAGCGTATTCACAGAAGTAGGTATCCCTCATCAGATAATGAAAAAGAACCTCTCAATTGGTTGATATCTCTTTTAATGTGCTTCCAACCAATTATTGCCAGAACCTGTTTCCGCACTTACCGGTACATCATGCGGTAATGGCATAGCAGCTTCCATAGCCTTTTTGATCAAACTTTTAGCCACATCAAGTTCTTCCTTCGGCACATCAAATACCAATTCATCATGCACTTGTAGTACCATTCTGGTGCGTAGTTTTGCAGCTTCTAATTCTTTGTACACCTGTATCATGGCCAGTTTGATCATATCTGCCGCTGTGCCTTGTATAGGCATATTGATGGCATTTCGTTCTGCATATCCACGTACTGTTTGGTTGGATGAGTGTATATCGCGCAGGTAACGTTTACGACCAATGAGTGTTTGCACATAGCTATTCTCCTTTGCAAAATGTATAGAATCATCCATGTACTTTTTGATCAAAGGATATTGAACAAAATAGTTATCAATGATACCCTTTGCCTCAGTACGACTTATGCCTAGTGACTCTGCCAGACCAAATGCAGACTGTCCGTAAATGATACCAAAGTTGACTGCTTTTGCAGCACGACGCATATCACCTGTAACGGCACTTTCCTCTATTCCATACACTTTAGCAGCAGTAGCTGTGTGTATATCCTTATTATCTTTAAAGGCTTGTATCATGCCATCATCGCCACTAATAGCTGCTATGATTCGTAATTCAATTTGTGAATAATCAGCAGAGATAATACACCAGTCTGCACTACGAGAGATGAATGCCTTTCTTATCTCTCTACCTCTGTCTGTACGTATGGGTATGTTTTGTAGATTAGGGTTATTGCTGCTTAGTCGTCCGGTAACAGCTACTGTTTGATTAAAAGATGTATGCAAACGCCCTGTACGAGGATTGATAAGTGTTGGAAGTGAGTCTACATAAGTACTTTTCAGTTTAGTAAGCTCACGGTATATAAGTATATCTTCTACGATCTGATGCTTGTTACGCAGTTTTTGCAACACATCTTCGCCAGTAGCATATTGGCCGGTCTTGGTCTTTTTGGCACTACTATCCAATTTCATCAGGTCGAAAAGCACCTCGCCTAGTTGTTTAGGGGAACCTAGATTAAAAGTAACCCCGGCTTGACGATACACACTTTCTTCGGCCTGACGAATATCCCGTTCCAGTTCTTTAGAATAATCATTTAAGAAATTCACATCAATACCTACACCTTCATATTCCATCTCTACTAATACGGGCACCAAAGGGTTTTCCACTTCGTCGAAGACTCTTTGTACTTGCTGTTTTTGTAAAAGTGGATCGAATGCTTTTTTGAGCTGAAAGGTTACATCAGCATCTTCTGCAGCATACTCTTTTACCTCTTCCAATGGTGCATCACGCATATTGGTTTGGTTCTTGCCTTTTTTACCTATCAAGGTTTCTATTGATACGGGTAAATAGCTCAGATATTTGGCGCTAAGTGCGTCCATATTTCGTTTACCATCAGGCTCTATCACGTAATTGGCCAACATGGTATCGTAAATTTTGCCTTTAAGTCCGAAACCATACCATTTAAGCATGATCAGGTCGTACTTGATATTTTGCCCCACCCAAAGTATGGCCTCTTTATTAAAAACGGGCAGGAATCGTCCTAGTAGTTTGATAACTTCTGCCTTGTCCTCAGGCACGGGTACATAATATGCGGTACCTTTTTCCCAACAAAAGCTCATACCTATAAGATCGGCCAGATTGGCATCTATATTGGTTGTTTCAGTATCGAAAGCTATTTCATTTTGCGAAAGGAGGTTCTTTACCAATGCATCAATTTCTGCAGTTTCCTTTACTAAAATATAGTTGTGAGGTGTATTCTCTATACTGCTAAGGTTTGTTGGCAATTCCTCAGGCATTTCTTCATGCAATTCTACTTGATCCTTCGCTACAGGGATGTTTACAGGTTTTTGTTTAACTGCATTACCAAACAGGTCGGTAGATACAGGTGTTTCATTCACATTAAAATTGTCGCCTAACAATCGTTTGCCAAGCGCTTTGAATTCCAGTTCAGTAAATACCTCATTCAAAGCCTCTTTATTCCAGTCTTTCACACGAAAATCTTCAGCATGGAAAGCAATAGGAGCATTGGTAATAATGGTAGCCAGTTTCTTAGACATGATAGCCAGATCCTTGCCATTTCGCACTTTTTCTCCTAATGCACCCTTTATTTTATCTGCATTTGCCAATACATTTTCCAATGTATCATACTCTGCCAGTAGTTTTGCAGCTGTTTTCTCACCCACACCCGGTATACCGGGAATATTATCTACCGCATCACCCATTAGGCCTAGTATATCTATTACTTGTTCTACTCTGTTGATACCCCATTTAGCACATATCTCCTTTTCGCCCATGATCTCTTCCTTAGCACCCTGATAAGGAGGTTTATAGATAAATATCTTCTCGCGCACTATCTGTCCGAAATCCTTATCGGGGGTTACCATGTATACAGTATAACCCAGATCTGCAGCCTCCAGTGCTAGCGTACCTATGATATCATCGGCCTCAAAACCATCACTTTCCAAGCAAGGCAGGTTGAACCCTTTAACTATGCGTTTGATATCCGGTATAGCAGAGAGTATATCTTCGGGTGTATCCTGACGATTGGCCTTATAGTCTGTAAAATCTGTATGTCGTTCAGTAGGCGCATGGGTATCAAATACCATAGCCAGATGAGATGGCTTTTCTTTATTGATGAGATCAATCAAAGTAGTGGTAAAGATAAATTGTGCATTCGTGTTGCGGCCTTTGCTGGTAATACGCGGACTACGTATTAGTGCATAATACGATCGATATATCAATGCCATTGCATCCAGCAGGAAGAGTTTCTTTTCAGACATATGGCTAAGATAAGCCAATGTACAGATGTGGCAATAGGAATGAGGATATGTATGGCAGAAAAATTTTGCCCTTGTATGAAGGCAAGCTTATATCACCATTCGTATTCTTCTTCTATCTTCTTTTTCAGGCGTTGTGTGAGTAAAAATGTGGCAGGACAACGGGTAACATTGCCTATAAAGGTCTCATTATATAGGTCAAAAGGTTTCTTATTATGATGTGGAAATTCCACACAATCCTTGGGCCTTACCTCGTATATGCTGCATTTGTTGTCTTTATTCAGGAACTGACAAGGTTGGCTTTTATTAACCCAGTCCCCACTATCTTCTTCTTTGTATAACCACTTGTCTACAAATTCTTTAGGTTTCATACCTAAATGATTTGAGATGCGGCTGATATCTGTTTTAGTAAAAGTAGGGGTCATTGTTTTACAACAATTGGCACATGCCAGACAATCCACCTCATTCCACACTTGCTTATCAGTTTCAGCAACTAATTTGGGCATGTCTTCGGGCACGATCTTATCCAGCTTTTGGAGAAATTCAGTGAAGTCTTTCTTTTTACGTGCGGCTGTTCTCTTAAATTTTTTCAGATCCATACAAGAATTGTAAAAATAGCGTTTTAAATGGTGTTACTCTCTCCCTATTAAAGTTTTTTTATTATGGTTGTATGTATAGTAAGATTAGCACTTAACTTTACGAAATGTTATAGTATTTCATTGATTGACAATAATGAGTAATTTTTGAAATTAGAATAGAGCCATATTATTATGATTGGAATATTGAGTGGCAGATAGTAGACCTATGAATTGCAGAAAAATTTTCACCTTTATTGTAGGATGTATTTCCTTTGGTAGTTCTATGTCGTTGTTGGCACAAACAAGTGACAGTTCAATACAATTGAGCGATAGCCTAAAAGTATCTTACAATAGTGTAGAAAAACTTGATTCTGCGAAGACAGGTACAGATTCAACAAGTAAAATAGTCAATCAAATACATATAACAGGTGGACATTATGAGATAAAAGGTGTAGTAAGGGATAAGAATAATGGAGAGGGAATACCATTTGCTACTATTTTTATTCCTAGATCACCTATTGGTACTCCGGCCAATATGGATGGAAAGTTTACTCTTAGTTTCGATAATCCTCCTAATGATACGCTAAGAGTACAAGCTATGGGCTATAATAACTATAGTCGAATGATAGACCGAAGTAAGCACCAGATATCATATAATATTGAATTAGAACGTTCTTCAGCATCATTGAATGAAGTAGTAATACATGCAGGCGAAGACCCTGGCCTGGTCTTACTGAAAAAGATCATTCAGCATAAACCGGATAATAACCCAGATAAACTGGATAATTACAGATATGAAGCTTATAATAAACTGGAAGCAGACTTGGATAACCTTAGTAAAGAACAATTTGAAAAAATACCCTTTGCTAAAAACTTCAGTTTTATATATAATAATGTAGATTCTGTTTCAGAAGGGGTGCCCTTTCTGCCATTTTACCTTACAGAAACATTATCAGATTATTATTTTCAAGAAAGGCCTAAAAAATCTAAAGAGATCATTAAAGCCAGTATGCTGAAAGGTTTTAAAAATGAGACCATTACTCAATACTTGGGGAGTTTGTATCAAAATATCAATGTATATGACAACTTCATCCCTGTATTTGATAAGCGTTTTGTTAGC
The DNA here is from genome assembly GCA_037144255.1 of Bacteroidota bacterium. Taxonomy (GTDB): domain Bacteria; phylum Bacteroidota; class Bacteroidia; order Chitinophagales; family Chitinophagaceae; genus JBAWXE01. The sequence goes on from JBAWXE010000002.1 coordinate 57,876, forward strand.
CCAATCAGTAATGCTGGAGCCCTTTACTACAGATATAAGATAAAAGATACTGAAAAAGTATATGGGCATAATGTCATATTAATACAATTTGCTCCTAAGCGCCCTGTAGAAAATTGCTTTTACGGTGATTTTTGGGTGGTTGACTCAATATATGCCATACAAAGGGTAAGTATGGAGATATCCAAAGAAGCTAATATAGATTGGGTGAAACGGGTAAGTATCTACCAAGAATTTGCTCCATTGAATGATTCTTTATGGTTCTATGTAAAGGATAAGTTCATAGCAGATTTTACACTCCCATTTGGTGGCAAACTTCCCGGTTTTATAGGCAGAAAATCCACTACTTATAAAGACATTGTAGTGAACGATACTCTAGTAACACGTATCATCAACGACCCTAATATTAAACGTGATGTAATCGTATCAGATACGGCCAGACAAGTTAGTGATGAGTATTGGAATAAGATACGGCACGATACGCTGAATAAAAATGAGAAAGCAATCTATGCCATGGTAGACACTCTTAATAAAATGCCTTTATTCATTCAATATAAAAACACACTCAAATTTTTATTCAGAGGTATCAAGGAATTTGGCCCAATTGAATTCGGCCCATATTGGTACTTATATAGTCAGAATCCTATTGAAGGTAATCGTTTCAGGCTATCTGTTGGTACAACACCTCAATTGTTTAAAGACCTTTATATACATGGGTATTTAGCCTACGGTACTAAAGATGAACAATTCAAATATAACTTGACTGGGTTTTGGCTATTACGTCGTCAACCCTACCCAAGAACCTATTTATATGCTCATTATACCCACGACTTAGACCGTAGCACCAATTATTACGATCAGGTAACAACAGATAATATTTTCAGTGTAGCAGCCAGAAAGGCAGGAGTGCCTTGGAAACTGGCATTTATGGATGAAGAACGTTTTGAATTCTATAAAGAGTATTATAGTGGGTTTAGCCATATGCTCATTTTTCATCACAAGGAATTTACTCCTTATAAACCACTTCCATATGATGGTATATTCTTTAATGGGGACGGAGAGCCTGCAAACAAGACTATTAATTCAGAAGCTGGCCTGCGATTTCGCTATGCATATAAGGAAAACTACATTGAAAATAGGTACAATCGTATTAGTTTAGGAAGCAAGTACCCTATAGTAGAAATGAGATATAGTGTGGGGATGAAAGGTGTCATAAATAGTAATTACGAGTATCAGAAAGTAGCCCTGAGAATATCTAATAATGTCAAGATAGCGCCATTCGGTTCACTGTATTACAATGTCTTTGCAGGTAAATATTTTGGTACATTGCCATACCCTCTACTAGAAATACATCCGGGTAATGAGTACTATTACTACAATAGATTTGCATTTGAAATGATGAACCGATATGAGTTTATCAGTGATCAGTATGCAGGCTTTAATATTGAGCATACTATTGGTGGTGGTCTTTTTAACTATGTACCTTTATTGAAAAAGCTGAAATTCCGGCAATTCTGGACAGCCAAAGGATTGATAGGCTCCCTAAATGACGATAACAAAAAACTAAACATCATTCCGGGTGGTTATCCTTTCAGAACACTGGAAGGCAATCCATATTTGGAATTAGGTACAGGCGTATCTAATATCTTCCAGTTCTTCCGTATAGATTTTGTATGGCGTGTCACACCTAAGCCATTGCCTAATGAATCTCAGGCAAAGTATTTCGGTATATTTGGTAGTGTGCAGATACAATTCTAAATACCCCATGTCTCAATTATCTGGCCGGCATGGTTCTCACTATCTACTTTGTCAATAATGTGATCGATTTTACCTTTTTCGTTGATCAGGAAAGTAGTACGTAATATGCCCATATATTTTCTACCCCATAATGTTTTCTCTGCCCACACCCCATAATCATTCACCATTGTCTTTTCTATATCTGCCAAGAGTGTAAATGGTAATGAGAATTTTTTCTCAAAATTCTTATGCTTCTTAGCAGTGTCCACACTTATGCCTAATACAATTACTCCCTTCTTCTTCAGCAAACTAAAATTGTCACGAATATTACATGCCTCAATAGTACAGGTAGGCGTATTATCCTTAGGGTAGAAAAATAGGGCAACTTTTTGTCCTTTGAATTGTTGTAATGAAACAGCATCTCCGTTTTGGTCATTTATAGTAAAATCAGGTGCTTTATCTCCGGGTTTTAATGCCATGGTTGTATTATTTAGCGTGTAAATGTATAATGTAAAGATTGGGTATTGTTGTTTTCATCTGTAGCTGTCAATACCAGTTCATGTTTGCCTTTAGGGCAATGTTCATCGAATTTATAAAAGAACTTATCATTATGTTGTTCAAAACATACCCATTTACCATCTATTGTACCTCTGAATTTCTTAACAGAGGTGGTAGCATCTGTAATGTTAAATGCTATCATAGAAGCTTTGCTCAGATTATTCGTCTTTTGTAGTGGCTTAATAACCGGTGCCGTAGTATCTGCTAACAATCTATACTCTCCAAAACTACGTACTGATGCAGTATACCAACCCTTATCATCATATTTAGTTGCTTTTCCATCATCACTTTTACCATCATTACAGACCAATACTATTTTGCTGCGTAGGTCAAACGGAATAGGCTTATTGGGTTTGATATTAAGTTCAAAATAATGGTGAATAGGCACATTGGTACGGTGTATCTTATATCTGTCTGAATAACTGTTAGCATCTGCTACTTTATCAAACTGAAAACAAATATCATCATATAGATTAGTATCGTCTAAGTAAAAAGTGACATTAGGGTTTTCAAAATTATTGACTTTATTGGCCTTATACAGGTTATTACAGTATAGAGGATTGGATCTACCTGCTGAAATTAGGTGAAACTTAATAGTACTGGAATTATTGAATGCATCTTTTATCTCCACTTTCACCTCGTGGGCTATATTATCTGTGATCACAAAAGCACCTTTCACTTTATTCAAATTCTTGTATAAATGGCCCAAATTATTACCCGGCAATCGGAATAAACATTGTATCCAGCTGCCGTTATCCTTTTTGGTTTTGTAGTCGGCATAGGCATGCATATAGCGGGTTTCATCATATCCAATATTATCCAACACTACTTCCCCTTGTACGCTATCATCCAGATACCATGTAGCTGTATGGAATGTCAAAGTATTATCGCTCCCATTCATATAGTCGTCTACATTGATGCCTATTCCTGAAACCGTTGGATCTACAAGTATAGTATCGTGTGCAGGTACATACACATTTCCCTTTTTATGTACCGCATGTACCTGCGGTACTTGCTCGTATATGCTACGTGTAAGATCATATATTGCTACTTCTTTAGGTACCGGGGGCAGTTTATCTACAATAGGTAATCCAAACAATTCAGGATTCAGTGGGTGTTCAGTTTTAGTACTTCTGATCTCAAAATGAAGATGCGGAGCTGTAGATGCTCCCGTATTGCCAGACCAAGCTATTTGTTGTCCTTTCTTTACAGGAAATTGAGTAGGTGTAAAGGGTATATCTGTTTCCCAACCTTCTTTCTGGTACTGTATCTTCCTTACATACTTCTGCAATTCTGGTATAAAGTCATTCAGATGTGCATACAGGGTCGTATAGCCATTGGGATGCATGATATAAATAGCATGTCCAAAGCCTCCTTTTTCCAATTTTATACGCGCAATATAGCCATCAGCAGCTGCGTACACCGGCAAATTTTCACCTCCATTTGTCTTAATATCTATGCCACTATGGAAATGACCCATTCTACATTCTCCAAAATTACCTGCGAGGAGTATGGGTATATTTTGTGGATTACGAAAATAATCCTGCGGATAATTATTTACAGATACCTCCTTTTCCTGACCCATAGTACATACAGGCAGCAACATAATTAAGACAGTAATGAGTTTTTTCATGAAAATATACTTAGGTGCAAAAGAAGCTTTTCTATGTGAAAATTACAGCCAAAATCGGAAAAACACTAATGAAGAATTGCTTGTAGTACTGCTAGAGATTTTATCACTCCTAAATGTTGCGTATGCTGGTGTAAATATTCTATATACCAATCTAGCAATCGATAACGCATAGCTGCGTTCATTTCTATGTCCTTTAAACGAGCAAACTCCTGTACATGTAATAATTCATTGAGGCTTTTGGCATCTTCATCGTGAATGACAGGGCTTATCAAAGGTGGATTAGAGGTAAAAGCTCCTTCTTTTAAATTCAGATATGGGGTATCTATACTATACTCTCCGTTGATATTATAACCTAGTACTTTACTACAGTGTACAATAAAGAATATAGGGAAATTGGCCACTTCTTCTAATAACATCCTATCCAAAGCTGTGAAATATTCATTTACAAACTCGAATAGTTCGGGCATAGGGGCCGATTCGGGCAATAAACGTGACAGAAGGTCTACAGAAAATAATGCAATACTATTTTTTATTACTTCTTCCTGTATACTGGTATATAAATAAGATGCCTGATACTCCCTTACACGTTGCAAACTTTGCTGAGGTTTGTGATATACTATAAGGTCTAAAAGGGTTGCAGGTTGTAATAGTCCTGCCTTATTATTTCTTGATTTTGCACTTCGCACACCTTGCACCATGTATGCTTGTATGCCATATAGATCAGTAAAGATGGTAGTTATAAGGCTCGTATCTCCATATTTTATAGACCTCAGTACAATTCCTTTGGTTTTTTGTAACATACTTATTCCATAAATACCATTTTAGCTACATAGCTTTCAGATCCATCTTTATTGGTAATAAAGACCAGATATACTCCAGATTGTGGTCTACGTCCAGTATAATCTACTCCGCTCCAAATAGCCTGTCCACCCAGTGCTGTAGTTTTATAAACCAATTGACCAGCAATATCTGTAATACGCACATCTGCATTGTTAACTAAGCCTTTGATGGCAATAGTACCTTTATACTTACTGCTAATAGGGTTAGGATATACTGTTACATTTTGATTAGACGTAGCACCATCTGTTGCTGTGCTCCTATAACTCACCATACCTTCTAATGTTCCTATATATACATCACCGGTTATCGGGTCTACAGCTATTTTTACGATATTATTAGAAGGTAGGGGGCTATTATCCTGCGTGAAGTGATAAATAGCTTTACCGGCATCAGCAGAAAGTAACCATACACCACTATTAGTACCTACCCATTTTCTATCGGCACCATCTACTGCCATCGCCTGTACCGGCTGATTTTGAAATAAATACCCAGCAAACTGATCGTATTGCACCACTCGCAGTTCTGTACTGCATGTGCCTTTTGTTGCTTCTCCCGGGCAATTAATGATACCTATTCCATTGTCAGTTCCTACCCATATAGCTCCGCTTTTGTCCTTTAGTAAGCAGTATATGTTATTACTTGGCAAATTACCGTTCTGTGTACCAGTCTGGTAATAATAAGAAGCGTCATCATTGACATTATCCAATGTATTGTTGTCATTATACACAACCAAACCGCCACCATTAGCATAAAACCATTTTTGGTTATAATCGTCAATGATCAAACCTGAAGCTGCATGTGGAAAAGTAGCACCACTGCTAGGTGCAGCATATTTATACCAGTTTCCTGCTTGTGTCTTCACTACTAATGGATAATTTGACCCGAAATTATTGATCCAAATATTTCTATCCTGATCTATTGCCAAACCGGAAACCGCGTAGAAATAATTACCGTATATCAAATCAAGATGATCGTTATTCTGGGTAAAGAGACTATCTTTTTTATGTATCAATAATCCACTCAGATAAGCTCCTACATAAACCGTTCCGTCTGTATTATCTTGAGTTACTACGCACATATCGCGAGGTTGTATACTTACAAAAGGAGGGTAGTTCTTATTATTCCAAATGGTCCAAGTCTCATCCTTAAAATGTGACAAACCACTTGAATTATTTTCCGGTTGGAAATTATCCTGATGACCACCATGGGTCATCCACAGCTCTTTATTATATGCAAATATGTCTGAGGAAAAATAAAAAGCCGGCCCTTGTGGTGGCGTAAAATCAAGTTGGTTTCCTGATATGCGTTTTTTAAGCCCCTGTAAAGAATCTGCTACCCATACAGAACCATCACCTAATTCTACTACCTGTACAGGCAATGTAGCATTAAATGAATCTACTACCATAAAACTGGAATTAATTTTCTTGACAGTTCCCAAACTACCGGAATTATATTGACATACCCAAATACTATTGGCTCCGGTATCTATATGTTTTATAGTATCTGTAGTGCTATAAATAGGTATTAGTAAAGTATCATTTACAATATTAAACACACTATCTGCATTACTTATATACACCCTGTTCTGAGAAGTTATGATGCCTGAATAAGCTGAATTAGAATTTACGATATTCCATACTGAAAAGTCTTGTAAGTTCTTTAGATTCTTGTTGGCATAATAAATTCCATTGCTTGTTGCTGCATAAAAGGTATTTGCATTAGCAGTAAAACTATTTACAGGTATTGTCTGGCTATTTTGAATAAAAGTGTAGGTCTCTTTTATTTCTCTTTTCTTAAGATCAATTACTACCACACCAAATCCTGTACTCAAATAGGCAAGTCCATTTTCAGTATATATATGATTGATGTATTTCAGACCGGTAAGTGTCTTTAGTTTAATATCCGGAATATTATAAAAAGAGCCATTGTTGTATAGATCTACATTACAATTAGTATAAGCTAGGATAACAGTAGATGTAGTTACATCATAAGCAGTATAGGTCATCCCTACATCTGCAATACCTTCTACTTTACTATATGGTGTCTTTTCGCTTGTGCTATTGTTATAAGTAAAAAATGCTCTTCCTGTAGCTGTATATAGGGTCGTACCATCTGTAGCTACACTTACAGCTGTATTATATGGCATATGTGCACGCCAGTATCCTATTTGGGTATTTTGTGAAAAACAGGATATAGATACTGTGTGTAATAATAAAAGAGTCAGAAGTGCTTTATAGTAATTCATAGAATACCTTACTGTCAAATGTACTTAATTTAACGCTTGTACTACTAGTATATTGTATCACTTACCTAGTAAAAAGTCTATAGTACGTGGATAGTAATAGTGTTCCAGATGGTGTATACGGGCTGCCAAGGCACTTACAGTATCATTAGTCTTTACATTACACCTTGCCTGAACTAAGATTTTCCCACTGTCATACACCTCATTTACATAATGAATGGTAATACCGGATTCTGTTTCTTTTGCAGTTATAACGGCTTTATGCACATTGTCGCCATACATTCCTTTACCACCATAATTAGGCAGTAATGCAGGATGAATATTAATGATCTTTTCAGGGAATGCATTAATGATAGACGTCGGTATTTTCCACAAAAAACCTGCTAATACCAATAAGGATGGCTTATATGATTGTAGCTGATCTATAACTAACGATTCGTGGAAAGTCTGTTTATCTACAATGAGATAAGGTATATGCTCGCTCAGTGCTATATCTATCACACCTGCATCTTCCTTATTGGTTACAATAAGCGAAACACGAGCTTTGCCGTTTTTCTTGAAATAATCTATAATAGCAGCTGCATTTGAACCTCTGCCTGATGCGAAAATAATGAGTGATTGCATAAAGAATATGGTAAAATTAGCAAAGTGTTCTTGTGTATCCATACATTATTATAAATACTTCAAACACTTATGTATTCATTTCATTAGCATTCTATAACTTAGTTAATATGAGCGATAAGATACGTTTGGACAAATATCTATGGGCTATCCGCATTTTTAAGACACGCACACAGGCTACAGCCGCTTGCGATGAAGGAAAGGTAAAGATTGCAGGGGCAAACGTTAAGCCTGCTAGAGTAGTAGCTATTGGTGATAGATATGATATAAAGACTCCTGCCCGTAAATGGACAATAGAGGTAACGGGGTTATTACAGAATAGACAAGGCTACGAAGAAGCTATTAAGTATTATGTAGACCTTACATCAGAGGAAGATAAACAGATGAATAAACAACTTACTGAAAGTTTTTATACAGGTAAGCGCTTAAGTAAAACAGGTCGCCCGAGTAAGAAACATCGGCGCGACCTGAATGATTTTTTAGGAAATGACCTAGACTAGTATATTGTTACGTAGTTACCTTCTTTTGAGAGTACCCATGTTTTTCCAAGATCAGAGCTCTTATAAACACCAGTACTTGTAGCTACATATATAAAGTCATCTTCAATACTATTCTTATAAGCATTGTATTTTCCAGCTATACCACGAACAGATGTATATGGAGAACGGAAACCATCATTAGATGTATAGAATGTAGGTGTAGATGTATATGCATCATCATTTTTACACAAATAAACACCTAAAGTATCTACGCCAATCATTAGCACCTTGTCAAAAGGAGCTTCTGCACAATATAACCTTCGCCCAACAGGTAATCCGGCATATTGTTTCCAGGTCACTCCCGTATCAACACTATACCATGCACCTGAAGCACCTGAATAATCAACTGCTACGACTAAGTTATTAATATGGCTCAAGAAGAACGAACCATTAGGAAGTACATTGATAGGAACATGCGTAACACTATCTGTCAAAGGAAATTTCTCATGCCATTTATTAGTCTTGTAAGAACGGACAAAGAATCTGTGATTGATATGATCATAGCAAACCAATGTACCATTTCTTAATTCCTGTAAAGAAGTAATATTGATTGGACCTGTAAGGCTATCCCAAGTTGTATCGGGGTGCCATCTTGCAAAATCTCCATTTGAATCATTATAAGCAATACCATTACCATAGATACGCCCAATATGAGATGGATCAGGATCTACAACACAAATAAAATTCCGATTTTGATCATTAACTTGTAATTGTAATGGTTGCCAAAATGCGTTAGGATTTATATATCCGTGAGTTTGGTTAAAGTTCCTCATATAAGGGCTGCTTAAAAAAGCATTTTGTTTTACCCATATCAAGTTAGAATCCGAAATGATCAATGAGCGTGATGCATATCCATCAGTAAAGAATGATATACTCTTATACTTTTCCAGATTAGCGTCAATTTTGTCTCCATTAGTATTCCATAATGTACCCGCAGAATCTGCAACATACATAGAGTATGGTGTCTTAACGATATTGTTATTATCAATACCATTGTTTTTCTGACAGCCTGTATTAACTGCAAATAATAATGTTGAGAAAAATATCAGTTTATAGAAATGCTGTTTTTTTAGCATGGGTACTTTTTTTACCAAGTTTACAAAAATCAAATGCGGTAACAACACAATAGACAGTCTCTAACTGTAAAAGGTTTGCTAACGGGAATGCAATATATAATATTTGCGCTTGTTATACAATAGGTTTATCTAGCTACAACTGTCTTTTTAGATTCATCATTGATACGCATAACCATATCTAATATTTGTATCAGACTGTTCTCGCTTTTATTCATAAAATTAATGTTCATATGGTATTCAAATGCATTATTTGAATACTTACCACCATTAAATGTGATATTTTGCAATAACTTCTTGCTTTCTACCATAGTCAATGAATCTCCTTTTCCTAAATTCATACTTGGGTTAACAGCCTGCATCAGTGCTTGCATATCCAGATATATACCTAATGGATGTCCATAAACTTCTTTATTAGCTATATCTGGTATCTTTTGTCCTTTATTGCTATTTGCAATAAAAGCAGTGGCATTTTCTGCTTTATTTGAAAAAACGATATAGTTATTATCTGTTATGATTTCAATATACGAGTTATCGATATCATTTGAATATAAATGATATATATTATTCCCTAATGGTTTTAATATTCTATTTGAAATTGCAAACTGTAATAGTCGATTGAAATTCTCTTTATTATTAATTTTTAATGCATATAAAAAATTCAGATTGGGCTGAAAGGTGGTTTTAGCATTACCATCATCCGGATCATTTTCAACCACATTCTGGTTTTTCTGTATTGAAAAATCGTTCATGGTTGCTACCATATCTCCTGTAAAAGCACCTAAAATATCATCAACCGTTAGCCCCTGACTGGATAAAGTCAAATTCAGAAAGCCCAAGAGGCCAATTTTATCTAAAATACTTTTTGTGCCTTTAGGTGATAAGTGAAAAGTAAATAACATGTCCAGATTCCGCTTGGGTAATCTGTCCAACATATCTTTGTCTAAATTCTTCTCACTAAAGTCTTTACCTATCTCCTTCATCTCATCAGAAGTGTAGTAAAGCATTTTACTTGAAATACGCCCTTTCTGAAAATTGATACCTGCTGCAAATGCACCGTCTTTCCACAGAATGTTTGATAAAGAGATACCATTCATCATATTAGTAAGGCCGGAAGCCAGATATTGAGACATCACCTGATCATAATTGATCCATAATGAGATATCATTGGCTTCTTTCTGGAGTTTGGTGAATCGAATGTTCTGAGTAAGGGCATTCTCTTTAGAAATGTTGAAAGAGTTTTCCATCTCTGCAGATACCTGAACTTCATCAATTGGATGATCTGTAGATGTAACAACTGCGGAATCGGTAATTGAATTGGTATAATAATCCTGAGGATTAGGTATCACATTCATGATGATCAGTAAATGATCATTCCATCCTGCATACATTCCGTCTGCCAGCTTGGCTTCTTTGCGCTTGGGCAATTGTTTAAAACTGATATTAGGAACCACTTTTTTTACAAAGGTTTCCCATTTGGCTGCATCACTTAATGGCACCAAGGCTGTTACACTGTTGCCATTATTAAAACGTTTATCATTTTTGATGTAGAGATAAAAAGTATTCAGAGCATCTATACCTGCATTTTCTATATCCTTTGTTGCGGTTTCATTACCAGCCCTTTTCTGCATTGCCTTAAATAAGGGGCTGCCGGTAATAGCACTCCAGGCTATTCTTTTACCCAATTCTTTAGTGTCTAGGCTTACCACTACTACCGCGTCGTTAGGTATATAATTGGCATGCTCAGGCACACTATGACAAGAGCTGAATACTAATAGAACAATGCATACAGTAATGCAATGCCTGATACGTAGATGCATATATGAGATCAGTAATTATTAAAATGGAAGATCATCAACGTTTTCAGGAGATGGATTGTAATAGTTGCCACTACTAGCAGGGGCAGCATTGCTATTGCCATTACTATAAGTAGATGCTGAAGGAACAGATGAAGTAGGTGCTGCACCGGCATTAGCATTTTCTATACGCCATGCATCCAGATTGGTGATAAAATTCACCTTGCCATCACGTTCCCATTTATTTCCTTTGATGTTAAAACTTACTTTAACAAGGTCTCCTTCGTTGAAACGATCAACTATCTCACATTTATTTTGCACCAACTGCATTTTTGCATAGTTGGTATATACATTACCATTTATTTCTTCTGCTAATTCAATTACGAATTCACGTTTTTTAAAACGGTCTTTTACTTGTTGTGTGTCGTATTTTACGAGTAGTTTACCGGTTACTTCTAAACTCATTTTGCTAAAAATTTAATAATTATAAATATAAGTATGTGGAGCAACAAATATACTGAATAATGAGAGTGTACTGAATAAAAAAAGTGCCATGAAGGCACTTCTTTTAATAAAATTTGTGGGAGACAGATGGGGATCGAACCCACGACCCTCAGAACCACAATCTGATGCTCTAACCGACTGAGCTACTATCTCCATTTCTGAGTTGGGAGTGCAAATGTAAAAAAGTTTTTTGTACAAACATCAGCCTATTTATTTCTGATATATAGCTTAATAAGCTGTTATAATTGTTTATTGCATATACACGAATTGCATTTTTAACAATTTTTCCATTAGCAAGCCATTATATTTGCGCTCTAATTTTCCTATATGAAGAAATACTTCGCCATATTGGCGTTATTGATTATACAGTCGTCTACTCTTTTTGCTCAGGATGTAGTAGGTACAGATTCTAAGATCAGTATTCAGAAACCATCTCGCGATTTTGTGATGCTGGAATTATTGTACAATGGCTGGACCAATAAACCTGATACTGTTCATACAGGTGGTCTGGGCCGTGGTTTCAATGCTTTCCTTTGTTATGATTTTCCTATAAAGAAATCTCATTTCAGTTTTGCTACCGGTTTGGGTATCAATGTGAACAATATCTATTTGGATAACCAGAAGATAGTGAATACAGATACAGGATCTGCTGCTGTTGCCAGATTTAAAGATACTTCCGGTCTCAGCAAGTATAAGTTAACTACCAGCTACTTAACCGCTCCTTTTGAGTTACGTTTTTTTGGTAATAATGAGAATAGGAATAAAGGCTTTAAAGCTGCTATAGGTCTACGTGTAGGCTTGTTAGTAGGTGCACATACCAAGGATAAATATTCTGTTGCCGGCAGCACAATTGTAGATAAGGAAAATACAACCCGTTACCTTAACAAATGGGAATTTACAGCAACCGCTCGTATTGGGTATGGTAATTTCTACCTGATAGGTGCTTACAATTTAACACCTATGTATAAAGAAGGGTCTGGCCCGCAGATGGTACCATTCTCTCTGGGTATAGGTATTTCAGGATTATAATAACATTATCTAAATACATTTTTAAAAGCTTGACACAATGTGTCAGGCTTTTATATTTCATATGTTTGGCCTTCTTCGGTAATAATAGCATTCCGAAAAATGCTACCAGCCTCTTCCTTAAAAGCTTCCAATTCGCGGTATTTGGAGGAGAAATGTCCTAATAAGAGTTGTTGTACTTGCGCTTTTACAGCCAATAATGCTGCTTGTTTAGCTGTACTATGAAAGCGGGCTATGGCTTTTTCTATATCATTCTCTAAATAGGTACTTTCATGATACATAGTATCTACCCCTGTGATATAAGGTAAAATAGATTCGGTATACAAGGTATCGGCACAATAAGCATAACGTTTAGGCTTTGGGCCTAATTCTGTTACCCATTCATTTTTTACCAGAAAACCGTCCTTTCGTTCATAATCTTCTCCCTTCTTTAGTTTATCGTAATAGTATGCGGGTATCTCATATTCACGACATTTCTCCAGTAATAGTTTTCTACCCTTTGTTTTGCGTGTAATTACAAAACCATGGCAGGTAATACGATGTTCAACAGGGAAACAAGAGACTCTAAACTGTTCGTTGTCTACTAAAGTACCTGCGCCATCAGGCAGGGCATGAAAATGAAAAGGGTAAGATAGCACAGAACTGGCTACATCCATGATATGTTGTATCAATGCTTCCAGGGGGGCCGGTGCATATAAATGCAATGGTGTTGTACGACCAAGAAGGCTCATGCTATTGATAAAACCAGGTAAACCAAAATAATGATCCCCATGCATATGGCTGATGAAAATATGGTTCAGATTGCGCCAGCGTATACCATAGCGCTGCATTTGTATCTGTGTAGCTTCCCCACAATCCAGCATAATAGGTTCGTCATGCACATACACTATTTGTGATGTGGGGTGTCTCTCATATGTTGGTAATGCTGAATTATTGCCCAGTATGGTTACTTTCATCTCAATGTTTTAATATCTATCTACAATACCTTCTATTCTTCATTGAACAAATCTCGTTCCAATATTTCCATACTGATAATATCTAGGGCTTCAATTAAGGTGGGGACTATGTTAATAGCATAATCCAGTTCCAACTCTTTTATAAGTTTTAGGATATGCTCATTAATGCCTATAAACACCAATGATTGTGAATTGTTGTAACATGTTTCATGCAAATCAGCCAGTTTTGACAAACTCTCTTTCTCAGCATTAAGGCAGTGTTGCAGGTCTATAATGTAGTTGTTACTGCCAGTATTGGTCAATTCAGTACATTTTTGGCTAATTGCTTCTGTCAAATTAGCATTTATAGCATCTGCAAGCGGCGAAATAAGGGTATATGAAAGTTTGGTATCAATTTTGAATTCCATAACAGTAAGCGTGGTGTTTTAAGTGGTTATGATACTATAGAAGACTTAAAATTAGCACATCTGTTCAATACTTTTTTTCGTATATTTAATTAGCAAAAGTAGCTTACAGGTCTGCAATACAGTGATACTGATATAGTTAAACCCAATATTCCGCTACACTGTTTATTATTAACTTTACTATTAATTAAAAAGGACCTAATTCATGGACTCAAATTTCTCACCCAAAGTAAAGGAGATCATTTCCTATAGCCGAGAGGAGGCATTGCGCCTTGGAAATGACTTCATTGGCACAGAACACTTGTTGCTGGGCCTTATCCGCGAAGGGGACGGTATGGCTGTAAAGGTACTCCAGTCTATGCAGGTTGATTTATACGATCTGCGTAAGGAGTTGGAACTGGCTATTAAAGACAAGAACAACAAGCCTTTGGCTAATATCAATAGCTTGCCATTGACCAAACAGGCTGAAAAAGTAATACGGATAACGGTTTTAGAGGCAAAAGCCTTGAAAAGCCCTACTGTAGAGACTGAACACCTGATGTTGTCTATCCTCAAGAACAAAGAGAACGTTGCTACACAGATACTGCATCAATATCAAGTAGATTACGAACGTTTTAAGAACGAACTAAGCATACTACAAGGTGATACACCTACTGCTGATTATGGTAGCGATCCGGGATCTGAAGATTTTGAAGAGGATGACGAACGCAAACAGTTTCAACAACAACGTCGTTCTACAGGCAATACTAAGTCAAAAACCCCTGTTTTGGACAATTTTGGCCGCGATATCACTCGTTTGGCCGAAATGGGCAATTTAGACCCAATTGTAGGGAGAGAAGAGGAAATAGAACGTGTTTCTCAGATACTTTCCCGTCGCAAGAAGAACAACCCAATATTGATAGGTGAACCTGGTGTAGGTAAAACCGCCATAGTAGAGGGTTTGGCATTGCGTATCATACAGCGCAAAGTTTCTCGTGTACTGTTTGATAAACGTGTTATCAGTCTTGACCTAGCAGCTTTGGTGGCCGGTACCAAATATCGTGGTCAGTTCGAAGAGCGTATGAAAGCGATCATGAACGAACTGGAAAAGAACCGCGATGTGATCCTGTTCATAGATGAGATACATACCATAGTAGGTGCTGGTGGTGCTTCGGGCTCATTAGATGCTTCTAATATATTCAAACCAGCATTAGCTCGCGGAGACCTGCAATGTATTGGTGCTTCTACATTGGACGAGTATCGTATGTACATCGAAAAAGATGGTGCATTAGATCGTCGTTTCCAAAAGGTGATGATAGAACCACCAAGTGTAGAGGAAACTATCACTATTCTGCACAATATCAGTTCTAAATATGAAGAGTTCCATAACGTAGCTTACGATGACGCAGCCATTGAGGCTTGCGTGAAACTTAGCGACCGTTATATGACCGATCGTTTACTGCCAGATAAGGCTATAGACGTGCTGGATGAAGTAGGAGCCCGTGTGCACCTGAAGAATATCAATGTTCCTCAGAACATTCTGGATCTGGAAAAGAAGATAGAAGACATTAAACAAGAGAAGAATAAGGTAGTAAAAAGTCAACGTTTTGAAGAAGCCGCTGCTTTGCGCGATCGTGAAAAACGTCTAGGTGAAGAACTGGAAAAAGCTAAAGCAGAATGGGAAGAAGAGGCTAAACACAAGCGTTACCCTATAAACGAAGATGATATAGCCGAGGTAGTAAGTATGATGACAGGTATACCAGTACGTCGTATGGTAGAGGCAGAGACCGACAAGCTGCGTCGCATGGACGAAGATCTGAAAGGTGCTGTAGTAGGGCAAGATGAGGCTATCATGAAAGTAGTAAGGTCTATACAACGTAATCGTGTAGGTCTTAAAGATCCAAGAAAACCAATAGGTTCATTCATATTCTTAGGTCCTACAGGTGTAGGTAAAACAGAGTTGGCTCGCGCTTTAGCACGCTACATGTTTGATAGTGATAGTGCTCTTATACGTGTAGATATGAGTGAGTATATGGAGAAATTCTCTCTCACTCGTCTTATAGGTGCTCCTCCGGGATATGTAGGCTATGAAGAAGGTGGACAGCTGACCGAAAAAGTACGTCGTAAACCTTATTCAGTAGTATTATTAGACGAAATAGAAAAGGCTCATCCGGATATCTTCAATATACTGTTACAAGTATTAGATGATGGACAGTTGACAGATGGTCTTGGTCGTAAAGTGGATTTCAAGAATACACTGATCATCATGACATCGAATATAGGTGTTCGTCAATTAAAGGATTTTGGTGCAGGTGTAGGTTTTACCACTTCTGCGAAGACCAGTGGTAGCGAAGATCAAAGCCGTGGTGTTATAGAAAAAGCTCTGAAACGTACTTTCTCTCCTGAATTCCTGAACCGTATTGATGATGTGGTTATCTTCAATTCACTGGGTGAACCAGAGATCAATAAGATCATCGATATCATCATGAAGGATGTGATGAAACGCCTGAATGCACTTGGTTTTTCTTTGGAATTGTCTGAAACAGCTAAGAAGTATATAGCTGAGAAGGGGTATGACCAAGAGTTTGGTGCTCGTCCGCTACATCGTGCCATTCAGAAATATCTGGAAGACCCATTGGCTGAAGAGATCATGAATCACCGCATCAAGAACGGAGATAATGTAAAAGCCGACTATAGTGACGAAGAAAAGAAGATCGTTTTCACTATTGATCAAGGCAAGAAAGAAGAATCAGCTCAGGCATAAATAGTTTTAGTAAATACTAAAAAAACACCACAAAAGTGGTGTTTTTTTATGGCTATTAATCTGTTCTTATTGTGTCTTCTTAGATGAAATACCCAAATCTACTTTATAATAAAATAATGGCAGAAATCCCAGCTGGTATTGGGTATAGAAGGGGTCTGTATTACCCACTTTGGCTGCCAGATAGGAACTGTAGGTTTTAGATAACACGTTTTTCGTACCCAGTATATTTACCAGATCTATGGCTATTTCATGGGTTAGTTTTTTTGAATTGATTCGCACACCAAATTTCAGATCCATCCGGAAATAATCCGGAAATTGAAGTGTATTACGTTGATTATCTATCACTACATAATCCCCTTTCATATTTGATTCGGGTACATCAGCTGGAGAATAGAGTTTTCCCCCTGCATAAGTGATCTTAGCTCCTGCTATCAATGTGCTGTTTGTGCCTACTTTCTTTTCATACCCCGCTAATAGATTCACTAAAAAATGGCTATTGTAGTCTGTATTTCTATACACGCCATCATTTCCTTTAGCTTTAGAATCAAAAACTGAGCCTGTAAATAATACATAGAAACCTTTACTAAAAGCCCTTTCAACAGTTAGCTCCACGCCATAATTATATCCTACACCTGCATTTTGTAAAGTATCCGGAAACTCACGAGAAAACGAGGAACCTTGATTTAAACCTGAATAAGAAGAACCTGCTCTTTTTTCTATTGGTATATTGAATAAGTACTGATAATAGCTTTCTAAACGTATATGAAATATTCTGGAAAATGTCTTTTCGTATCCTAACACAAGATGGTGGCTTCGTGTAAAATCAATATTATAATTCTGCATGGTAGATGTTGTAGCACCCGGCAACTGTGCGAAATACTGGTATAATGGCTGCATTTCACTATGCAATCCATAACCTAGCGAGAGCGCACCATTGCTACTTATCCTCCATCTCATAGCCAGTCTTGGCTCTACACTCTTTGATTGGTTATGAGTAAGGTATTGGCCATGCAGGCCGGCTGTAAATGTGATATTATCACTAGGTCGGTATTTGTATTGCAAATAAGCTTGTACCAGATCAGTAGCACCTATGTAATTCAACCTTGTTTGCCAGTCTTGTCTGGTAGGCGGGTATTGCCTGCTGCTATCTATCAGGTTTACTTGGTAGTAGCTATTTACTAGCCCCAGTTTTAAGGTCTGTTTTTGAGATAGTTTTTTATTCAAGTACCCATGCGCAACAGTAATAGATGTATTGAATTTATAGCCCAATATGTTTTTTAGAGAATCTACTGCATAACTCACTGTATCACGAAATACCATATTGTGATGTGCCCCTATGTCGTTTCCGGTAATACCCACAGTTAATTGAGTATATGTTTTAGGGTTGATGGTATAGTTCCAAGAAGCGCCTATGATGCCTGTATTTGAGTAGAAATATTGATCCCTATCCGACTCTCCATACAATTGTGTGGTTGACTGGGTAAGTTTGCTAACAATAAGGTCAATATTGCTCAAACCTCCAATACCGAAGAAAGAAATGTTAGCTTTTTTACCTATCGGAAAATTCAGTTTAAATGTTGCGTCCTGATAATTCGGAATCGAGGTGGTACCTATCTTGATATTCATACCCTGAAATAGCTGTAGGGTAGAGTAGCGATAAGTAAACAGAAAAGATGACCCATTTTTTCTTGAAATTGGACCTTCTGCTGCCAATTCTGTACCTAGAAAACCCAGTTGACCTGTAAATTCATATCTGTCATTATTGCCATTTCGCAATTTCAGGTCAAATACTCCAGCTGTAGCATTACCATATTCTGCAGGAAAAGCGCCGGTGAAAAAATCACTATTCCCCAAGGTTTTGTTGTTTAACATACTCACCGGACCACCTGTAGTGCCTGGTATAGAAAAGTGGTTGGGGCTGGGAATATCTATACCCTCCAGTCGCCATAATAGCCCCTGTGGCGAATTGCCACGAATAATAATATCGTTTCTGGAGTCATCTCCTCCTTGTACACCTGCAAAATTGGAAGCCATTCTTGCCGGATCAGCCCGACTACCTGCATATCTTTCAGTTTCCTGCACATCAAAGGTTTTTGCACTTACCAGTGCCATTTCATTGATATGTTCCTTTTTTGCGGCTACAGTTACTTCCTTCATGCTAATAGCGGATTCTTCCATTTCGATAGTCAAAACCACCTCTTTTGCTGAAGTGACCAAAACATCATGTAATGTTGTTGCCTGATAGCCAATATACTGAGCTACAATAGGGTGTTTACCTGCCGGTACATTAGATATTGTGAATTTGCCATTCCCATCTGTAACACTACCAAATGTGGAGGGGAGGTCTGAAATGATAATAGTAACTCCTTCTAATGCGATTTTAGACTCTTTGTCTATCACTTTACCTTCTATACGCTGTGTATATTGGGCTTTACTTATAAGTACTGACAGCAAAAACAGTATTGTCAATAATGAGTGTCTGTGCATGATACCTCTTATTAAGAAGATAAACATACTTGTTTTATGTTAA
This sequence comes from Bacteroidota bacterium, assembly GCA_037144255.1. Taxonomy (GTDB): domain Bacteria; phylum Bacteroidota; class Bacteroidia; order Chitinophagales; family Chitinophagaceae; genus JBAWXE01. Next base: position 77,075 of record JBAWXE010000002.1, read on the forward strand.
AAGCTTCCTTGAATCGTTAAAATTTGAACATTAACCTTCTTTACCCGTGGTACAACTACAGCTATACTCAACTACCATAAAAACAAGCTCAATCTATTCTCTAATGTCAATTATATCAATGCTAGTAATGGCATAGATTGGAAAAATGATTTCCTATTCAGAGACCCATCCGGTAATACCATTGCTACATCTTCCATGCATTCCTTACCCGTAGAGGTATTTGAGAAATGGAATGCTCGCATTGGAGCTGATTATAACTATTCTGAGAATACAACCATTGGAACCAGCCTTACAGGTGCTTATTATGGCAATACCATGCATTCTGTCATCAAGACTATTAATAACGATATAAACAATAACCTTACTAGCAGTATACGTAATAGTGATGAATTCTCACTTCGTAGAAATCCAGGTTGGAATGCATATTTAAAACATGCTTTCAGTAAGAAATCTGAACTGAATGTGAATGTAGATTACTTATTATACACACGGGTTATGAGTCCCTGTAGCTGCCAATATACCTATGGCTATAGGCAGGTCATATGCCGAACCTGCTTTTTTAATATCAGCAGGGGCCATATTCACTACGGTTTTATAGCGGGGGCGTTCATATCCATTATTCTTAATGGCAGATAATATCCTATCTACACTCTCTTTCACCGCATTATCAGGCAGTCCCACAATAAAATATCCCCCTGTACTCCCATTTACTATATCAACTTCAATAGTAATGGTGAGGGCTTCTACTCCATATACTGCACTGCCGTATACTTTTACCAGCATATACTTAATCTATAATTCTAATGATGAAGATAAGGCCTAGCTCAATATCATCCGTATTTTCCCCTATCAAGTTATCCACTAATTATATTTAAACTCATTGTTATAGCTGTTTTGTGGATAAGGCTATTTATTTTTGCAGTATGAGTACTATTCTATTTCATAAAGAAAATGGCGTTGCATATATATCACTCAATCGCCCGGATAAGTATAACAGCATTAACCGCGAAATGGCCTTGGCTTTACAAAAGCAATTGGATATCTGTGCCAATGATGATAACGTACGCTGTATTTACTTTACAGGGACAGGAAAGGGTTTCTGTGCCGGGCAGGATCTGTCTGAAGCCATAGACCCAAATGGGCTGAAAATAGACCAAATAGTAGAAGAACATTACAACCCCATCATTACTCTACTCCGTGCAATAGAAAAACCTATAATAGCTGCCGTAAACGGCGTAGCTGCCGGTGCAGGGGCTAATATAGCTTTGGCTTGCGATATCGTTATGGCATCGCAAAGTGCCACATTTATTCAGGCCTTCAGCAAAATAGCCTTGATCCCGGATAGTGGGGGTACCTATTTCCTTCCTCGACTAGTAGGTATGCAACGTGCTGCTGCCCATATGATGCTGGCTGATAAAGTTACTGCCGATGAGGCAGTAAGCATGGGTATGATCTATAAAGCCTTTCCTGATGAGAGTTTTGAAGCAGAATCCAAAAAAGTAGCCCTTAATCTGGCTCAAATGCCTACAAAAAGTATAGGTCTTACCAAACGTTTGCTGAACAGCACTTTCAACAACTCATTACATCAACAATTACAGGCAGAAAAAGAGATGCAGGTGGCCGCTGCTGCATCTGAAGATTTTGGGGAAGGTGTAAAGGCTTTCTTGGAGAAACGTAAGCCTGCTTTTACAGGAAAATAGCTTGTAAAACATAAGTGATCCTATGTCCGAGTGTATAACTTCGGCTAATTACCTGTGGCCATTGCTGTCTGAAGATCGTTGCTATATTTTGGTGCATGCTCAAGCATGATTTTTGATACTACATCTCCCAGATGATCCGGGAAGTTGATTGATATTTTTTGTTCCTTATCCAGCCAATTGCGTATCTCGTTATGATACTTCTTATCCAGTTGTTTGATAACCGGTACTCCTAAAGTAGCTATAGCAGCGGCGTTGCATTGTTGTTCATATTGCTGCAACATCGGTATTACCATTACTTTTTTACCCAGGTACAGTGCCTCTGCCGGTCCTTCAAAACCCGCCCCGCACAACACTCCTGTACTACTGGCCATACTTCTAATAAATTCCCCATTCTCTATGGGCTGCACTTTGATATTATCGGTAGTGAATGGTTCTTTATTATGCTTGGAGAACACCTCCCATTTTACCTCTTTGAATTCGGACAAGTGTTTTACTATACTTTGGTCATCATACGCCGGCAAATACACCGTATAGTGTCCTTTATTGGTAGCTGATATATTGCGTACTTCTTTACGTATTACTGGGGTAAAGATATTCTCTGCAAATGCATGAAAATGGAATCCATAAGCTGCGGTAGTCGGGGCATAATATTTCAGTACTGTTTCCCCTTTCCAGTCGCGGTCTGAAGGTTTAGGCGCTTCTTGATGCAACACTGCACATTGGTGGCTTAGGGAAATGCAAGGAATCTTTTTCATTTTACATGCCCAGGCCGATACAGGCTCAAAATCATTGATTACGAGGTCGTAATCCTTTACAGGTAGCGCTTTAATATCGCTGATTAGTTTCCCCAGACGAATGGTTTTGGCTGTTTTCAGCATATCCACTCCACCATGATTGCCAAATATGAAGCTCATTCCGTATAAACGGTATTTTACCGGAAATGGGAATTCCACATCGGCCTGGATGCCACTTATCAGTACATCCACATCACCATATTTGGCTAGTTCCGGATACACATCTCTAGCCCTGCTCAAATGTCCATTCCCTGTTCCCTGTATAGCAAATAATATTTTCATTATGCAGCTTCTATATTATCTGATAACTCTTCTGTGGCTGGTCCTTCTTTTCGCATATTCAATTCGCTCAATAGGCTGGCCATTAGCTCTTTAGGGCTTTCTGCTCCTTTTCGTTTCTTCACTATTTCTACAGCTTGTGCTACAGGGTCTTCATTATAACGGTATATGCTCCACTTATTATCATTGTACTCAAGTGCCGATAAGTTCTCTATCCAGTCGCCCGAATTCATATATACCACACTGCCTTTTTCTGTTACTACAGTTCTTATTTCCGGCTGGTGTATATGTCCGCATATAACGTACTTGTAGTGGTTATCCGCAGCTATTTCACATACTGTTGCCTCAAACTTGTTGATGAATTTCACAGCTCCTTTTACACTGTTTTTGATCTTTTTAGAAAGTGACACTTTGCCCTTTCCCATCTTATTGGAGAGATAATTCACAAATCGATTGATCAGAATAAGGGTATCATATCCTATAGCTCCCAGTTTGGCTAGCCATTTACTGTTCTGCATTACCACATCAAACACATCACCATGAAATATCCATACATTCGACCCATTGATCTTCAGCGATAATTTGTTGGTTATTTTCAACGATCCCAGCTGGAAACCCTTGAATCTTCTCAGCATTTCGTCATGATTACCCGGGATGTAATAGACAGGGATGTCTTTGGCTATCAGGCCCACCAGGTGTTTTACTACCATCATATGTGTTGCAGGCCAGTATCTTTTGTTGAATTGCCAGATATCGATGATATCTCCGTTAAGGACAACGGCCTTTGGCTTGATGCTCTTAAGGTACTGCAACAGTTCTTGTGCATGACAACCATAAGTACCTAAATGTATGTCCGACAGCACAACCAGATCCACTTCGCGTTTTGCCATTTTGATCTCCTTGTTTGAAGCCATAATTTGGCTATACAAAATGACGAAATGCTTATAACGCGAATGTTAAGCAGAGATTAAGTTAATATTAATAAAGGCCTTGTAAATCAAGGCCTTTAAGAGATAATTAGTAGTATGTATTTACTATTATTTCAGTAGTTTTTTAATTTCATTTTCCAGCTTGTCGCCCATATATGGTGCCGGAACATTTTGGATAGCAAATCTCCCTGCTTTATCTATCAGAAAGTACGCCGGTATAGAAACCACTCCATAATCCTGCGCTACTATAGAACCCCAACTGCCGGGGCTTCTGGTATGTATACCGGTGGAAAGTTTATTCTTTTCTATCATCATTTTCCAGGCTTCCTCATTGTTATCAATCGATACGTACAAAAATGCAACATCCTTACCCACAAATTTCCCACTCAGCCTTTTCATGAAAACTATTTGCTTAGCAGAACCCTCATTTTCCGCCGACCAAAACGACAATACCACTACCTTACCCATCAGGTCAGATAGTCTGCTTTTCATTCCGTCTATAGTAGTGAAAGTAAAGTCCATAGCGGGTTCGCCAGGACTAATCTTACTCATCAAAGCCAACTCTTTCATCAGACTCGATGCATACATACTCTGTGGCCAGTGTTTCTTAAATTCCTCAATATTTGCCTCTGTTCTTTTTAGAGGTTGGTTTCTTACCTTATTGTACAGTCTGGATGCAAAGAAATACTCTGCTGTTTTATCGGGCATCTTTTGGTATACCATTCGTGTTATACTATCGTCTTGTCTGTATTTGCTCTCAGGTATAGTATCTATGTTAGTATAGTTCTCCGCTTCCAGCTTTATCCTGTATATATTATCAACATACAGTCTGTAAGGCACTACATCCATCAGGGTATCATTGAACAATTCTGGTACTTTCTTTGCAGACTCATAGTTCTCTTTCGATATGAATTGTATGTTATAGCTTTGCTGCCTGATCATTTCATGCAGACTAGGATATTGAAGAATATCAAAATATGTAAAATATTCATAAAATGATTTCCAGTACCTGATGAAATCCTTTGAAAGTTCGTTTTTATTCTGTTCCAGATAGTCTAGTTCCTTTTGCTTCTCCTCATTCATACTCGTCACAAACTCTACCGGCTCCTTAGATGCATATTGTTGCATTTTCCCTCCAAACAAATTCATTGAGCCCATCTTGAAGAAATGCTTTATCACAAAATTCGCTACCTCTACACCATTCCCCTTAATTTCCATGGTATTCTCTATGTCATTAGCATCGAAGTTTAAGGTAAGGTCATTTCCCTCTGTCACCACCATGTCCATCCTTTTACCATTGTATATCAATTCTCCTTGTGTATGTAATTCCATTACAGGAAATGAAATACTGAAAGCTCCGTTTTTATCTAGCTTGCTTATGATCGGTTTGGGATAAAAGGCTATTCTGTTGGTATTGTAGTTGAAACATATAGTATCAGAGCTACGGTTCAAAACCTTGCCCTGTATCTTTACTGTACCTAATGCCATTGCAGATACAGAGACGGTCAATAATAAAAAGGAAATGAAATACTTCATTGTTGATTTTTCAATACTCAATATAAGACATACTATCATGAAA
>JBAWXE010000003.1:0-77906 GCA_037144255.1 Bacteroidota bacterium
ATTGCGGCCCTACTATTATTGATACAAACAGTGCCAAAGATGCAGTAAAAGCAGCATATGCTTTGGCAGAGAAAGGTGATGTAGTGTTGCTGGCTCCCGCATGTGCCAGTTTCGATCTGTTTAAGAATTACGAAGACCGTGGGAAACAATTTAAAGACGCAGTACACGAACTATAGTATTTGAAAGAGAATAACAACATGCAACGATTGTTGCAACAGACCAAAGGCGACCAGGTGATCTGGGCGGTAGTAATTATACTATCGTTCGTGAGTATGCTTGCTGTGTATAGTTCTACCGGCTCGCTTGCTTACCGTATGGAAAAGAATGCCAGCTATTATCTTATCAAACAATTGATGGTGTTGGCATTAGGTCTGGGAATTATTTATTACATACATAAGATCAATTATAAGAAGTTTGCAAAGGTGGCAGTGATACTTTATTTACTCAGTCTGCCATTATTGATATATACATTGTTCTTTGGTACTAGCTTGAATGAGGGTTCACGTTGGATAAAATTGCCGGTCATCAATCTTACTTTCCAAACTTCGGATCTTGCTAAGCTGGCACTATTCATGTTTCTGGCAAGAGTACTGAGTATGAAGCAAGCAGTTATTAAGGATCTGAAGAAAGGTTTCTTCCCTGTATTATTACCAGTATTGATTACATGTGCATTGATTGCTCCCGCAAATCTTTCTACAGCGTTAATGTTAGGGTTCACTTGTTGCATCCTCTTTTTCATAGGTCGTGTACAGGTAAAACATATCATGCTGTTATCAGCGGTAGGTATTATAGGTGTAGCAGTATTGTTTACAGTATCCAAGATCACAGGTTTTGGTAGAGCTGCCACATGGGAACAACGCATACATGATTTTGCCGGTGGTAAAAGCAAAGATGGCACGAAAAAGGAAGATGTTTACCAAGTACAACAAGCTAAGATTGCAATTGCGAATGGTGGTATTAAAGGACGTGGGCCGGGCAACAGCCTGCAGCGCAATTTTTTGCCACATCCATATTCAGACTTTATATTCTCGATTATTATTGAAGAGTATGGTTTGATAGGCGCTGGTGTATTGATCTTTTTATACCTGCTATTCTTATGGCGTAGCATATTAATATTCAGGAGATGCCCCTATGCATTTGGTGCATTTCTGGCAGTTGGGTTGAGTGTTACATTGGTATTTCAGGCTATGCTCAATATGGCTGTGAATGTACATCTGGTGCCAGTTACTGGCCTTACACTACCTATGGTAAGTATGGGAGGTTCTTCTATCTGGTTTACTAGTATTGCTATAGGCATTATTTTGAGTGTTAGTAGATATGTAGATGAGAATGAAGGCAAGAAAAAAGAAGAAATAGAAGTAGTAGAAGCAGAAGACGTAGTAAAAGAAGATAAAAGAACAGGTAAAAAGGGGTTAACACCCGCAGTATAAGAAAGGTATGAGCATTATGCGTGTAATCATTGCAGGAGGAGGAACAGGGGGACATATATTCCCGGCTGTTGCTATAGGGCATGCATTACAGCGTTTGCAACCCGGCACACAATTATTATTTGTAGGTGCTAAAGGAAAAATGGAAATGGAAAAAGTACCACAGGAAGGATTTGAGATCATAGGCTTGGATATAGCAGGGTTTAATCGAAGTAATCTTTTAAAGAATATTCTATTACCCTTCAAATTGATAAAGAGTGCTATGCAGGCGGGCAATATATTGAAGCAATTCAAACCTGATGCAGTAGTAGGTGTGGGAGGCTATGCTAGTTTCCCTGTTCTGAATGCTGCACAGCGTATGGGAATACCTACACTGATTCAGGAGCAGAACTCATTTGCAGGCAAGAGTAATAAGATATTAGGAAAAAAGGCAAAGGCAATATGTGTAGCGTATGAACATATGGATCGCTTTTTCCCGAAAGATAAAGTGGTGCTAACTGGGAATCCGGTAAGAAAGAACATATCACAATCGACTATTAGTAGGGAAGAAGGTCAGCTTTGGCTGAATATGAACAAGGAAAGATTAACAATCCTTGTAGTGGGTGGCAGTCTAGGAGCGAAGTCGATCAATGAGGCAATCGATCAGTATCTTGATGAGATCATTGCAGAGGATGTACAACTGATATGGCAAACAGGTAAACCTTATTTCGAACAAGCTAAAGCACGTGCAGCTGCTTTTAGTGGTAAAGTAAAGGTTTTTGATTTTATACGGGAGATGGATTATGGTTATGCGGCTGCAGATATTGTAATATCCAGAGCAGGTGCATTGGCCATTGCAGAATTGTGTATTGCAGGTAAGCCAGTTGTATTTGTACCATACCCATTTGCAGCAGAAGACCATCAGACTAGTAATGCTATGGCACTGGTAGAACATAATGCTGCATTATTGGTGAAGGACCATGATGCAAATGTAGAGTTGGTTAAAAAAGTAAAGTCATTATTACATGATACTGCGATGCAGGAAATAATGACCAAGAATTTAAAAGCATTGGCTATAAAAGATGCTGATGAGCGTATTGCTAAAAAAGTAATAGAAATAGTAGAAAATAGATAGGATGAATGTAAAGGATATAAATAGAGTGTATTTCATAGGTATCGGTGGTATCGGTATGAGTGCCATTGCGCGGTTCTTCAATCAGCGTGGTGTCATCGTAAAAGGATATGATCGTACCGAAACTGAACTTACTAAGCGATTGGTAGAGGAAGGTATAGAAGTACATTATAGTGATGATGTTGAACTGTTAGATAAGGAAGCAACTTTAATCGTATATACACCTGCTATTCCTAAAGAGCATAAAGAACTGAACTGGTATAGGGATAATAAGTATCAGGTATTTAAAAGGAGTGATGTATTACAATGGATAACACAGGCATTGTTTTCTATTACAGTAGCAGGTACACATGGAAAGACTACAATATCTACATTGATTGCCTATCTGTTGCGTGAAACTGAATATGGATGTAATGCATTCTTAGGGGGTATTTCTGCTAATTATGAAAGTAATTACTGGAGTAGCACAAATGATGTGGCAGTAATTGAGGCTGATGAATATGATCGTAGCTTCTTGAAGTTACACCCAGATGTTGCAGTACTTACAGCAATAGATCCTGATCATTTGGATATATATGGCACAGCTGAAGATATGGAAGCTGCTTTCATACAATATACACGGAATGTAAAAGTGAATGGTGTACTCTTAGTAAAGTATGGCCTGCACCGTAGTAGCGAATTAAGAACTAGTAATACCGTTACATACAGTTTGCAAAATGATGCTGCAGATATATATGCAAACAATATTGTTCAAAAAGAAGGCGGCTACATTTTTGATGTTGTAGCTAAGGATTGGAAGTTGGAATCTGTACATCTACCAATTGGTGGTATGCATAACGTAGAAAATGCTGTAGCTGCAATAGCTGTAGCGCAAATGTTGCGTGTGAATGGAAATGATATGAAAGACGCTCTTTCTAAGTTCAAAGGTGTGAAACGTCGATTTGAATATGTGATCAAAAACGACAAAATCATATTTATAGATGATTATGCACATCATCCAGAGGAACTGGCAGCATTGATAAGTAGCGCAAAAAAGTTGTTTCATGATCGCAAATGTGTAGTAGTCTTTCAACCTCATTTGTTTTCACGTACCCGAGATCTGGCTGATGGTTTTGCAAATAGCTTAGATATGGCAGATGAGGTGATATTACTGGATATTTATCCTGCAAGAGAATTACCTATGGAAGGGGTGACATCAAAGATGATTGCAGACAGAATGAAGAACGCAAGCCACACGATCTTGTCAAAAAATGGATTATTGGAATATGTAAATGTTGCACCATTGAGTCTGTTTATTACGGCAGGAGCAGGTGACATTGATAAACTGGTAAAACCGATAAAAGAAATTCTGGAAAGTAAATAATGAGCGAAAAACGTAAAATATCGTGGCGTAAAGTCTTACAAATGTTTGTTACTGTAGTAGTGACAATAGCATGTGTTACCGCGATGTTGAGCGCAGCAGGTATTCAGGATAGAAAAGTGATTAAAAATGTATCGATACATATCACCAATGAGAATAAATGCAAGTTTGTAGATAAAGAACAAGTGGCAGAGTTACTGATGCATAATAGGCACATAAACGCTGTGGGTGTACCTGTTTATAAACTCGATATTCATCATATGGAGTCTATAGCGCAGGCTAATCCTTGGATAAAAGATGCACAGGTGTTCGTCGATAATAATCGAAACCTACAGATATATGTTACACAACGTGTACCGGTAGTAAGGGTATTTGAAAGGGATGGAAATAGTTATTATCTGGATACAGCATTAAAAGTAATGCCTTTATCAGAAACTTATGTTGATTATGCTTTCGTGGTAACCAATGTACCAGAACTGAAAGAAGATAGTCTCGGCAAGGATATGAAAGTGCAGATCATTGCATTGGTAATGCAAATCAAAAAGAGCAAATTCTGGAATACACAAACAGAACAAATATATGTAAATGCAGATCGAACTTTCGAATTGATACCTGTGTTGGGAAATCATAGAATACTTTTGGGTGATACATCTCGTTTGCAGGAAAAGTTTGATAACCTATTCACATTTTATCAGAATGTATTGAATCGAATTGGATGGGACAAGTATGAAGTGTTAGATGTAAGGTTTAAAGATCAGGTAGTTGCTTCTCCTTCATTGCCTTGGAAAGGCCCTAAAGATCTTGCGCTAAACAATATGAATTGGGTAAAAAGCATTATTGGTACAGAGCCTAAGGATAGCACAGGTAAAGAAAAACAGGCTGTTGCACAAGCCGCTACTGCTAATGTGGCACCCAAAATTGTAGAAAAGATGAAGGAAACAAAACCCATAGCAATCACTACAGAAAAGAAGCAGCAGGTAGGTAATAAACACGAAAAGGATCAACATTCTGAACATAAGGACGAACAAAAATCAGGAACTAAACCTAAATACATTTATCAGGACAAAAAAGATCATTAAACAGTTTTAAAATCCACGCAATATGAGTAACAAAGAACAACCAATCATTGTAGGCCTGGACATCGGAACCACTAAAGTGGTTGCTATTGCAGGTCGTAAGAATGAATATGGCAAACTGGAGATTCTGGGCTTAGGCCGCTCAGAGTCAGCTGGTGTTAGCCATGGGGTAGTACTGAACATAGAGCAATGTATACGTTCTATAGAGCAAGCTATCGAAAAATGTATCCAATCTAATCCTAACCTCGAGATCAAGGAGGTGTACGTAGGTATTGCAGGGCAGCACATCAAAAGCCTGCAAACACGTGGAGAGCGTGTACGTACCAAAACGGAAGAGGAGATCAATAAAGAAGATATTGATCTGCTGGTTCGCGATCAGTATAAAACGTATATCCCTGCAGGCGATCAGATCATCGATATCATTCCTCAAGAGTATACGGTAGATACTACACCTAATGTGCTAGACCCTATTGGGATGAGCGGAGTGAAGATCGGAGCAGATTTTCATATAATTACCGGTGATAGGAATGCTATACGTAATATTAAACGTTGTGTAGATAAAGCTCACCTTAATACTCGCGATCTAGTACTACAGCCTCTTGCTTCAGCAGCAGCTGTAATGAATGACGAAGATCTCGAGGCTGGTGTAGCGATTGTTGACATAGGTGGCGGTACTACCGATATGGCAGTTTTCTACGATGGTATTCTTAAACATACCGCAGTTATCCCGTATGCAGGTGTTAATATTACTAATGATATTCGCAACGGGTTAGGCGTATTGCGTGCTCAGGCAGAACAAATGAAAGTGCAGTTTGGCACTGCACTTGCTGAAGAAGCTAATGCTAATGCATATATCACTATACCTGGCTTACGTGGTTTGCCTCCAAAAGAGATATCTGTTAAAAATCTGGCTCATATAATCCAGGCTCGCACACAAGAGATCATGGATTATGTAGTGTATCACCTCAAGCAAATTGATTTAGATAAACGCCTTTATGGTGGTATTATCCTTACAGGAGGTGGTGCACAGTTGAAACATATCATCCAGCTTACTGAATATATCACAGGTTTAGGTACTCGTATAGGTTACCCTAACGAACATCTCGCAGGTGGTCATGCAGAGGCGCTGATGAATCCTATGTACTCTACTTGTATAGGTCTCATTCTTCGTGGTTACCATGATTTTGAGAACGGTCGTATGCGCTTTACCGGCGAAGGTGGAAACTTTATGCATATAGAAGCTGATATTGAACCAACTGTAATAGCTTCTTCTGCAGCCGTTCTATCTGTAGAAGAGGAAGAAGAAGCTCGTTTGAAGAATAAAAAGAAGAATGAAAAACTCAAGCACTTGTTTGATGGTTTGAAAGGAAAATTTATGAACTTATTTGAAGAGGTAGATGATCAGGAGATTGGATAGAAATAATAAACAACAACCTAAAAAATAACATTCACTCACAACCCCTAATATTTACTAACCCATTTAATTTAAAAATTATGATACATTTCGAAATTCCTAAAAACCAATCATCCATACTAAAAGTAATTGGTGTGGGCGGCGGCGGCGGCCACGCTGTAAATTATATGTACAATCTGGGTATCGAGTCTGTAGACTTTTTAGTGTGCAATACAGATTCTCAGGCTTTAGCATTAAGCCCTATACCTAATAAAATTCAACTCGGTCCACATCTTACTCAAGGTTTGGGTGCAGGTGCCAATCCGGAGATTGGCAAACAAGCAAGTGAAGAAAGTTTAGAAGATATCGCCAAGATATTGAAAGTAAACACTCGTATGGCTTTCATCACTGCTGGTATGGGTGGTGGTACGGGTACTGGGGGGGCTCCTGTTGTTGCCAAGATCTGCCGCGAATTAGGTGTACTTACTGTTGGTATCGTTTCTACTCCTTTCACTTACGAGGGTCGCAAACGTATGAAACAAGCACAGGAAGGTATCGATCGTATGCGTGAGTACGTAGATACTATCCTCATCATTTCTAATGATAAATTGCGTCAGCAATTTGGTAATCTGCCTTTCACTCAGGCTTTTGCTAAGGCTGATGATATTTTGGCAACTGCTGCTAAATGTATCACAGACGTTATTAATACTACTGGTCAGATAAATGTCGATTTTGCTGACGTATGTACTGTAATGAAAAATGGTGGTGTGGCAATTCTTGGTAGTGCCGCAGTTTCTGGAGAAAATCGCGCTTTACACGCGGTTGAAGAAGCTCTGAGTTCTCCTTTGCTTAATGATAATGATATCAGTGGTGCAAAATGGATATTGTTAAATATCACTTCAGCTGCCGGCGAACATGAACATACAATGGATGAAGCAGAAGCTATACAAGCCTATGTACAGCAACAAGCAGGTGATAATTGTGATGTTATCTTAGGTATGGGTCACGATCCTAGCCTGGGTGATAAGATATCAGTAACTATTATTGCTACTGGTTTCAATTACAAAGAAGTAGTAGCAGAAATGCCTGCTAGAAATTCTGATGCGCAAAAGATAGTTGTACAATTAGGAGAAACTAAGCCTGAAGAAGTGATTACACCTGCTCCTATAGTAGTAGCTGAAAAACCGGTAGATGCTATGGCTCCTACTTTGGTAGAATCTCCTACTATGCCTGCTATGCATTTCGACCCTAAGCCTGCGTTCCCCACTGCACAAGAGCAACAAGTAGAGCGCTTTACTTTAGAGATCAAGCAAGAAGAGCCTGTAGCAGTTACACCTCAGCCTTTTCCTTCTCCTATACCTACTCATGTTCCTATGCAGCCTGTTGCTGTTATCGTGGATAATAGTAATGACAGCGGTATGCAATTGGTAATGAAGTCGGAATCTCAAATGGCTAAAGAACCTGCTATCCCAACAAAAATTGGTGAGCATGTATTGTCTGCCGATGAGATAGAAGAGAAAAGACGTTTCGAAGAGCAAAAGAGAGCTTTAGAAGAACGTGCCGATCGTCTTCGCCGTATGAGCTTCAATGTTAAGGGTAATGAAAGTGTAGATGATCAGGAAAATGTACCTGCTTATGTACGTCGCAATGTACCTCTTGATAGTAGCGTTACATCTGCCGATACTTTTTATAGTGGTTATAGTGTAGGTGTTAACGATCCTCAGAATAACAATAATAATCAAGCTGCTATACAAACGATCAATACTTTTTTAGACGGCAAAAAGCCTGATTAATACCTCGTTCTGTTTTTGTTTATAGTTCATATTGCGTAGAGCCCCTGTTGTCTAACGGGGGCTTTTTATTTCACATATTTTAAGTCTTATTTATTGGTTGTTAATATTATATAAATTATATAATAAAATATGTATTTATCACACCCAACTATTTGCTTACCTACTTCGTCTTATTTAGTACACAAGGGATAATAACGCCCTGTAGTGTAAAAAAGGTATTGAAAATTTGGTTGGTAACGGATTTTTAACGTTTTTGCAACCTGAATCGGAAAATGCCGAATTCATTTATATCATTTTAAACAATTGTCTATAGGCTAAAACTTCTACTTAACCATTTTACTCCCAGGTATTGACGTGACGTTTACGTTATCTAAAAGTAGAAGTTTATGCAGCCAATTCATCACCTTTCCGATGCGGAATTGATACATGCTTTCAAAAATGGAAGTGATCGATCATTAGAAGTACTTGTACACAGGTATAAGGATAAGATATATACTGCCATATTCATTTTGGTAAAAGACAAGTATCTGGCCGAAGATCTCTTTCAGGATGCTTTCCTGAAAATGATACGCACCTTCCGCGAAGGCAGGTATGCCGAGCAAGGTAAGTTCCTTCCTTGGGCTATCCGCGTGGCGCACAATCTGTGTATGGATTATTTCCGTCGCACTCGTCAGCAAGTTCCTATTACCTTACCGGATGGCAGCGATATTGCACAATTGATCCCTGGACATATAGAAAACGCCTCCGACGCTATGGAGCGAAGACAAGTACATGCAGATGTTCGTGGCCTTATAGAAAAACTCCCTGAAGAACAACGCGAGGTTATTGTACTGCGTATGTATGGCGATCTTAGCTTTAAAGAAATATCAGATATTACAGCAGTAAGTATCAATACAGCCCTTGGTCGTATGCGCTATGGCCTGATAAATCTTCGTAAGATGATCGAAGATCAACAATTGGTTTTACGTTGATGCTGCTTTTTGATTAATTTGCTGCCATGTCAGCATTACCCCTTTTTTATCAAGAATCAGTATTTAGTACCGGTTCCGAATTTTGGTTAGATGAAGATACCGCTAGGCACATAGTACAAGTACTACGTATGCCGGTAGGTGCCATCTTGCAGTTGACAGATGGTAATGGTGCTGAAGCAAATGCTACCATTACTATTGCTGAAAAGAAAAAATGCAAGGTCCTTATTACTCATATAGTACAGCATGCTCCTAGACATGCTATTTTGCACCTTGCCGTTGCATTCACTAAGAATACCAGTCGAAATGAATGGCTTTTAGAAAAAGCCACAGAACTAGGTATTGCTAGCATCACTCCACTAATCACTGCTCGTACCGAACGCGAACGTATCCGTTACGATCGTTGGAAAGGTATTTTAGTAGCCGCCATAATACAGTCTCAGCAATATCATTTGCCTACATTGAATGAAGCCTCAACATTGCAGGATTTAATTCAAAAATGTAACTCAATACCTCAAAAACTTATTGGGCATTGTATAGATAATATCGCTCGCGTACCACTTGCTGATGCAATGAAGCCTAAGCAGGAAACAATAATACTCATTGGCCCTGAAGGAGATTTTACTCAACTGGAAGTAGATTCATGTATGCAGCATGGCTACAAAGGTATATTAATGGGTAATACCCGCCTCAGAACAGAAACTGCAGCTATGGCTGCTTGTGCGTATTTTAATTTGATTGATCATGATTAAGAAAAGAAGCTTGGTAATTGTTGTAGTATGTTTTTTGCTAAGCACAGTTGCTGTTGCACAGAATATGAAACTGGGCTTACTTGTTTATAATGGTGGTGGCGATTGGTATGCTAATCCCACATCATTAAAAAACCTAGCACAGTTTTGTAATGAGCAATTGCACACACGTTTCGATCTTAAAGAAGCTCAGGTAGAGGTCGGCAGTCCTGATATTTTCAATTACCCATTCATTCATATGACTGGTCATGGCCGTTGGGTATTAAGCGATGCTGAAGCTAAGAACCTTCGTAAGTATCTCGAAGCTGGTGGCTTCCTGCATATTGATGATAATTACGGTTTGGATCCTTATGTTCGCCCGGCACTCAAACAGGTATTCCCCGAACTTACTTTGATAGAACTACCATTCTCATATCCTGTCTATCATCAGAAATTCAATTTCCCTAATGGCCTGCCTAAGATACATGAACACGATAACAAGCCTCCTAAGGGTTATGGTTTGATTTATAAGGGCCGTTGTGTATGTTTCTATAGTTACGAGACTGACCTGGGCGATGGTTGGGAAGATTACGATGTACATAAGGACGCACCCGAAAAACATCAACAGGCTTTACAAATGGGAGCTAATCTCATTCAATATGCTTTCGATGGTGCTAATCCCAAATAATCTGCTTCTTTATTATATATCTATTTAGCTGCAAGATATTTACCCTTTGCTGCGTTTTTAATAGCTTTGTTGCTTTCTAATATAGTATGCGCATACTCATGGTTTGTCTCGGTAATATATGTCGTTCACCTATAGCAGAGGGCGTGTTGAAGCACAAGGTGCAACAACAGGGTCTCCATTGGGTAGTGGCATCTGCTGCTACTGAGTCTTATCATATTGGTGAACATCCGCATCGTTTGTCGCAGCAGGTATGCAAGCAACATGGTATTGATATATCTCAGCAACGTGCCATTAAGTTTACTACTGCCGATTTTGCTAAGTACGATATGATTTATGCTATGGCCACAGATGTGTACTCAGAGATTGAAGATATTGCTGCTGATCATCCCGATATGTGCAAGGTCTCATTATTTCTCAATGAGTTGCAGCCCGGTTGTAATGAGTCTGTACCCGATCCATATTACGGAAATGAAGATGGATATACACTCGTATACGATTTAATAGATCGTACTTGCGATGCCATCATTGAAAAATACAAGAACTTATAATTATGTCTAAACCATCCATACCTCAAGGCACCCGCGATTTTTCACCTACAGAGGTACGCAGGCGACAGTATATTTTTAATACACTTCGCAATATTTTCGAACTCTATGGTTTCCAACCATTGGAGACTCCTGCTATGGAAAACCTAACCACACTTACTGGTAAATATGGTGAAGAGGGCGATCGTCTCATATTTAAGATATTGAATAACGGCTTGCACGAAAAGAAAGATGCGGATAAAGATAAGTTGAATGCTGAATGGTCCAAGGTATTAGCCAAACCATATTCATCTCCTGTTGTTACAGAGCGTGCCCTCCGTTATGATCTCACTATCCCCTTTGCTCGTTATGTGGTCATGCATCAGAATGAATTAGCCTTCCCATTTCGTCGTTATCAGATGCAGCCAGTTTGGCGTGCAGATAGACCTCAGCGTGGTCGTTATCGCGAATTCTGGCAATGCGATTGCGATGTGGTAGGTAGCACTTCTCTTATTAACGAAGCAGAACTATTGTGTATATATCGATCTGCTTTTAATCAACTCGGATTACCACAAGTTACTTTAAAGGTAAATAGCAGGAAATTATTGGCAGGTATTGCAGAGATATGTGGGATGCCTGATCTAATGATGGATATTACCATTGCATTAGATAAGCTTGACAAGATCGGATGGTCAGGTGTTGCTACAGAATTACAGGGGAGAGGAATATCTGCTCTAGGTATTGCACAAATTGAAAAGGTCATTGCAGTTTCAGGCACTAATGAAGAAAGATTACAAGCTCTGGAAATTATCATGGCTAACTGCGAAATTGGTCTACAGGGTATCAAAGAAGTAAGAGACACTCTCGCATATCATACTCAGCTGGCAGATAAGTCTTGGAGCTCCGTTATAGAAATGGATATTAGTCTTGCTCGTGGACTCAACTATTATACAGGTGTCATTGTAGAGGTTACATGTTCTGCTGTCAAAATGGGTAGTATTGGTGGTGGTGGTCGATATGATGATCTTACAGGTCTCTTTGGTCTCAAAGGCCTTTCTGGTGTTGGTGTTTCCTTTGGTATCGATCGTATATACGATGTTATTGAAGAATTAAATTTATTCCCCGAACAATTAGCTACAGGCTCTCAGGTCATGTTGCTCAACTTTGGTGGCTCTAATGAACAATACGCTTTACAAGTGTTACAGCAATTAAGAGCGGTAGGCATTGCCGCAGAGGTATATCCTGATGCAACCAAATTCGATAAGCAAATGAAATATGCTAATAAGCGCGGTATTGCTTATGTAATTCTCCTTGGCGATGAGGAAAGAGAAAAGCAATTGGTAAGTCTCAAAAACTTTGTCACTGGAGAACAGAAAATGATCTCCCTCAATGATTGTTTCCATATTCTAAATAATAACTAGGTATGTGTGCAAAAGCGATAGAACGTTGCCCTTGGACTGCTGACGACACTTTAATGATAGCATACCACGATGATGAATGGGGTGTTCCTGTTCATGATGATAAGAAACTATTTGAGTTCATGGTACTCGATGCTTTTCAGGCTGGCCTCAGTTGGAAGACTATATTACACAAACGAGAGAATTTCCGAAAGGCCTTCAGTGGTTTTGATGTGAAGAAAGTATCTAAGTATAATGACGAGAAAATAGAAATATTATTACTGGATGCAGGCATCGTTCGTAATCGTTTGAAAGTACTCGCTACAGTAAATAATGCAAAGCTATTTTTGGAAGTACAAAAGGAGTTTGGCAGTTTCGATAAATATATCTGGCAGTTTACTGGACATAAAACCTTGATCAATAAATGGAAAGAATCTAAACATGTACCTCCTCGCACTGCTGAGTCAGATGCTATGAGCAAGGATTTAAAGAAGCGTGGTTTTAAGTTCGTAGGCTCTACTATATGCTACGCTTTCATGCAGGCAGCAGGTATGGTCAATGATCACCTCACTACTTGTCACAGATATAAGATATAAATCCTCATATTGAATGGAAATGAAAAAGGCTGCTTATATCAAGCAGCCTTTTTCATTTCCATTCCTAATACCCCTAGTCTCGGGTTCTTGAAATAAATGTTTTAGGACAATGCATTTGTAAGTAATCATGTACACTATTACCAAATGCTTTGAAGTAGATAGCTACAGAGATACCGCCAAACCAGTACCAGTCATTGGCTTTACTGTCTCCTCGTACATAAGTATAGTTAGGCAGATAACTAGCATCAGCACCTACTGCTTTATTTCCGCGGTATGACCATTGCACAGCTACTTTGCCTCTGTATTTTTGTAGTGTATCTAAGTTTACATACGATTTGCTAACATCATCCAGATAATCTGTTGATGTATATCGGAATCCTACTTCTGTTGTGATCATTAAAGTTTTACCTACAAAGAATTTCAAACCACCACCCACAGGGAATGATACTTGTATCAAACTATATGGTTTACGATCCGGATAAGTAGGTATACCTTCTCCTTCTGTACTCAATGGTCTCAGGAATACTTTATTACCATTATCATCTGTTACATATGGGTTGAAATAGAACACACCCACACCACCAAATACATAAGGCGTAACTTTCATTCTGTCAAAGTCTATTGGCAGTAAATTCAATTCCAATCCTCCATGCAATTCACCAATATTAGTAGTGAAACTCAGATTACGGGCTTTCATAGCAGGTATATCAGACAAACTATCAGCTGCCGTCAGTTGAGAGAAGGTAGCACCAAAACGGAATCCTAAATGTGGAGTGATGAAATACTTATAGAATATACCTGCTGCAGGCCTATAGGTCTGTCCTTGGCTTGGGAAAAACTTATTCTGTAAGTCCCCGTAATAATTACTTACTCCGGAAAATAGCCCGATTTCGTGATGATTCTGTGCTTGTACACAGAAAGGGAGTAACAATGCTATGGAGAGTATAAAACGTTTCAAAGCCCTAATTTTTTGTTAAGTAATGATTACGAAAGGTAAAAAGATTTTTCAAAAATAAAAAATGTATTGAAAAACTATACTATGTTCCCTTGCCGGGATAGCTTTTATAAGCTTTTAATATATTCTTTAATGCATTAATCAATAATAATATATTACTACTTATGCTCTTTATACTCTCCCAAAGATAACATAAGCTTCAACTTTATATTGAATTCTTTTCTAAAATATTTTTATTCTTTATTACTCACGAAAACACCTAAAGGCTATTTTTGCAGCCTTATTCAAATATTAGGGAATGGATTTTATAGCGGAATTGCAGTCAAGAGGCCTCGTTCAGGATATCATGCCGGGAACACAGGAGCAAATAAATAAAGAGATGACAGCTGCATATATAGGTTTCGACCCTACTGCAGATAGCCTACATGTGGGTAGTATGTTACCTATTACTTTACTGATGCGTCTACAACGTGCCGGGCACAAGCCTTATGCACTGGTAGGTGGGGCTACGGGTATGATAGGCGACCCTTCAGGCAAATCTGCAGAACGTAACCTCCTGGATATGGACACCATTAATAAGAACTGTGAGGGCATCCGCAAGCAATTAGAGAAATTCCTCGATTTTGATGCAGCTAAGCCAAATGCTGCAGTAATGGTCAATAATTACGATTGGTTCAAAGATTATGGCTTTCTCGATTTCATTCGTGAGGTAGGTAAGCACATATCTGTCAATTATATGCTGGCTAAAGATTCTGTACAAAAACGCTTGGAAACAGGTCTGTCTTTTACTGAGTTCACATACCAGCTCATACAGGGTTACGATTTTCACTACTTATACAATAATAAGAATGTAAAACTGCAAATGGGCGGTGCAGATCAGTGGGGTAATATGGTAACAGGTACAGAGCTCATACGCCGCAAGGGTGGTGGTGAGGCTTTTGCTATGACCTGCCCATTGATCACTAAAAGCGATGGCAGCAAGTTTGGTAAATCTGAAGGGGGTAATGTTTGGCTCGATCCTGAGCGCACTTCTCCTTATCAGTTCTATCAGTTCTGGCTCAAACAGTCTGATGCTGATGCTGAACGCTCTACATTCATTTTCTCTTTCCGTTCTGTAGAAGATATCAAAGCATTGGTAGCAGAGCATCAGGCTGCACCACATTTACGCAAATTGCAAAAGGCATTAGCAGAAGAGCTTACTACTTTGGTACATAGTGCTAACGACCTTTCCTTTGCCCAAAAAGCCTCTGAGATATTGTTTGGTCAGGCTACAGTAGATGCGCTTCGGTCCTTGAATGAAAAACAACTGTTGGAAGTAATGGACGGTGTACCTCAGGTGAATGCTACTAAGTCTGTATTGACTGGCGAAACTGACTTTATCAGCTTTCTGGCAGAGAGCGGTGTATTTGCATCTAAAGGCGAAGCGCGGAAGATGCTACAAAGTGGCGGTGTGAGTGTTAACAAAGAAAAAGTAGCTGTAGAATTTGCACTCAGTGCCGATCATTTGTTGAATGGACGCTACATACTATTGCAAAAAGGTAAATCAAACTATACACTCGCTATTTTTAATGATTAGTTACTCTTTGTAATGTGCTAAATTTGAAGGGCATGTCGTCCCGATACTTACGTAATATTTTATTGTTGCTGGCCTTGGTAGGTATTACACTACCATCATTCTACTGCAATAACCCTAAAGCAGATAGTACACAACATTCTGGTTCCCCATGGAAGAATGTATATGATACTACTGTACACTACGTAGGTATGCAGACATGTCGTACCTGCCACGAGGCTATTTACCAGACTTTCATACGAACAGGTATGGGGCAATCATTCGATCATGCTACTCGCCAAAAGTCTGCTGCCGATTTTTCCCCCGATCATGCTTTGGTATACGATAAGGACATTGACTTCTATTACAAACCATATTGGGATCATGATTCTCTGTTCATCATGGAGTTTCGTACACAGGGGCATGACACAGTACATAAACGCATACAGCGCATAGATTATATAGTAGGTTCAGGCCAGCATACCAACTCTCATATATTTGGTGTGAATGGCTATCTGTACCAAGCACCTATTACTTTCTACACACAGAAACATCAATGGGATCTAGCTCCGGGTTTTGAGAAAGGCGCTAACAGTCGCTTTCAACGTTTGATAGAACTGGAGTGTATTTCTTGTCATAATGGTTATCCTGATTTTGTAAGTACCAGCGAGAACAAATATGTAAGTCTTAAAACAGGTCTTGACTGTGAACGTTGTCATGGGCCGGGTAGCTTGCACGTAGAGCAGAAGAAAGCCGGCAATATAGTAGACACAGCTAAGGCTACAGACTATACTATTGTGAACCCACGCAAACTACCTACCGAATTACAGAACAATGTATGCCAACGTTGTCATCTACAAGGTGTGTCTGTACTCAACGATGGAAAGACCTTCTTCGATTTCCGCCCGGGTATGAAACTGTCTGAGGTGATGAATGTTTTCATGCCACAGTATGAGGGTGGGCAAGATAAGATGATCATGGCTTCGCATGTAGAGCGTATGAAGAAGAGTCAATGCTACCTCGTGTCGGCCAAGATGAGCTGCATTACCTGCCACAATCCACATGTAAGTGTCAAATTCACTCCACGCTCTCAATACCTGAATGCTTGCCAGAGTTGCCACGGTACTACACAGGGGCAAAAGCAATGTACTGAAACAGCGGAACTGAGAGCTGCTAAAAACAACGATTGCGTAACCTGCCATATGCCACAAAACGCTAGTATAGATATACCACACGTAGCAGTAACAGATCATTACATACGCAAGCGCCCTATGGGTGAAGCTGAGGAGAAAAAGATCACAGCTTTTCTGGGTATGAAGTGCTTCAGCAACGATCATGTAGATGCTATTACTACTGCTCGTGCCTTTATGGAGTTCTACGAGAAGTATAACCAGAACAAAGGCTTGCTGGATTCTGCTATTAATTATCTGGATATGCAAAAGGATATAGAAGCACAACAAAAACAAAACAGAGATTATATACGTGTCTATTATCTGCTCAATGATTTTGCACATGCTACACAGTATGCTGCTACCTTGAAACCTGAGGATATGAAAGACGCCTGGGCTGCATACCGTATAGGTGAGTCGTACTCACAATTACAACAACAAGATAAAGCCCTGCCTTGGTACAAACGTGCTACTGATATCCTGCCATATTCTCTCGATTTTCAGAATAAGTATGGTATAAGCCTGCTCGCTATGAATAAGCTCAGCGATGCGTTACGAGTATATACTTATATCATTACAGAGAACCCTAACTATACTATTGCCAATACCAATCTGGGTTTTCTGTATATGCAGCAGGGTAATAGTACAATGGCGTATAACTATCTAAGTAAGGCGCTAGAGCTGGACCCTGATAATGAACAAGCTCTAGTGAACATAGCTGTTTGGTATCACAATGAACGCCAAGCTGATAAGGCACGTAAAGCATTGGAACACCTTCTGCAAAAGCACCCTACCAATCAACGTGCCCGTGCCATGTTACTGGACCTTAAGTAATGATTTAAGAGTATAGGTACATTATATATAAGTATTATGCTGTTTTTTGGAAAAGTACTAATATATTTGCATTCATATGTTTAGTCGCCTCATTATAAACAGAGTTACACTTATAGCATTGCTGCTACTGTCTGCATGTAGCCAGCGAGTATGTGCTCAAGACCAAGATGATGAAGAGATGCATTTGCGCCGCAGGATACATGCACATGATAAAAGGGATGGCAATTATCCGGTAGTATTTTTGGGAGCCAGTAGCGGTATCAATAATGAGAATGGCGCTTTGGGCTTCAATCTGGATTTTCCATTGGCTAAGAAAGTATCTTTCTCTTCTGGCTTTGGTGCCAGTACGTGGGGTACTAAGGTTTTCAGCGAGGCGCGCTATTATTTAAAGAACGGCTATAAGGGCTGGGCTATAGGTGGTGGTGCCAGTTATAGCACAGGCAACAATAGTTTCAAAGGAAGAATGCAGACTGTTGCTGGTTCTAGAGAGCGTGTAACATTAGATCTGCACCCAATTCCTGATCTGTTTCTGGCATTCTACAAGTTCTGGAACATTGGCAAACGTTATAATCGTCTCTTTATAGACTTTGGTTGGTCGGTGCCATTAGAGAATGTTACCTACAGACAAATATCGGGCCCACCACTAGATAGCAAGGGTCATGATAGGTTGTTACTCTTGTCGCCGGGTGGGCTGATAGTAGGTGGTGGTATCTCATTCGGTTTCTACGAGAAAAGACACTAAAAATATTCTTAAAGTCTATTGATAGATAAGGGGCGCCGCAAGCGCCCCTTATCTATCAATAGTACTCTTATAATATACTAAAGTGCTGCTTTGTAGCGTGCTGCTACTGCATCCCAATTGATCACATTCCAGATAGCACCCAGATAATCAGGGCGACGGTTTTGATACTTGAGGTAATAAGCATGTTCCCAAACATCTATACCCATGATAGGCGTACCTTTTACTTCGGCTAGATCCATCAATGGATTGTCTTGATTAGGAGTAGAGCAAACTTCCAGTTTACCATCCTTAACAATGAGCCAAGCCCAGCCACTACCGAAACGTGTAGTACCGGCTGTGTTCATTTTTTCTTTCAGTGTATCCAGAGAGCCGAAAGCTGCTGTGATAGCTGTTGCCAGATCGCCTGTAGGTGCACCACCTGCATTAGGGCCCAGTATGCTCCAGAAAAGGCTGTGGTTAAAATGTCCGCCACCATTGTTGCGTACAGGCATTGGATATTTGCTCATGTTAGCCATCAGTTCTTCCAGCGATTTGTTTTCGCCATCGGTACCTGCCAGAGCTTTGTTCAGATTATCTACATATGCCTGATGGTGTTTGCCATGATGTATTTGCATGGTCAGAGTGTCTATATGCGGTTCCAGTGCATCGTGTGCATATGGGAGCGCAGGGAGTGTATGTGCCATAATGTGCTTTGTTTTTTGTTTAGTGTTACAAATGTAATCAGGACACAAAGAACGGCCAAAAGCAGCTATGAAATGATAATTATTTAAAATACTGCTATAAGAAAATGGGATGCTGAGTGATTACATATTTATTGTTTTTCTATTCTTGTAACAGTACGTGTGCCAGTGGCATCTATTAGCTGTAGCATGTATATACCATTAGCCTGTGCTTGCAGAGATATAGTACTAGTACCTGCTTGTAGTGTGCCCTCTTGTACTAGCTGACCTATAACATTCAGCAATCTGTAAGTAGCTTTTTCTTGCAGGGCATCTATGTGTAATAGATTATTAGTAGGGTTAGGGTAAATGTTTGTGGTATTGTTAAGAGTAGTATTCTTTACAGAAGCAGGATAAACGATTGTATTATAGACTGTATCTGTCAATACTACAGCATTATCATCGAAGTAGATACCAGCAGTGTTAGGGATAACAGTACCTGCAGCTAAATCGGTTTTTGTTTTGATAGAGAATACTACCATACCATTGCATTGGTTGTGGTGAGAACTATCTAAGAGTGTGATATTTGGGAAATCTAATTTCAGTACCCAATTGGTACCATTCCAATTTTTGGATGTAATGAGCGTATTGGAGCAGGCAATCATAGCCAATGAATGAATATCGAGAAAATTAGAAAGAGTATCTAATACATAGATATTCTGTGCAGTATCATTACCTGTGTTTTCAAAGCCAATAGTATAAGTAAGCTGTATGCCAGACAAAATATTACCTTCAGGTGATACCTGCATTTCATTAGGATCGTAGGACGCATTCACTGTATCTACTCGCACGCATGCATTATTTGCAGGATTTACATCTCCTGTGATAGGGTTTGTTATAATGCTAGAATGAACAGTATCGCCAGCTGTCAGCACTCAGAACTAGAAAAGGACATTCTTTCCTCTGACCTAGTAGCTGTATTTAGAAGACTTAGTACCTCATGGGGAGACCAAATGAATAGTGTATTTGCCAATGCAATACTTGCCATACTAGAAAGTAAACAAGGTGGAACGTTGGTAGACCTCAGACGCTTCTTGGTTGAGAAAACCTTTAGAGATACATATCTCAAATCGGTATTAGACCCCAATATTGTCTACTATTGGCAAAAGGAATACCCATTACTCAAATCCAATTCGATTGGCTCAATCCTTACCAGACTAGATACTTTTCTGCGTCCAAAGCTTATTAGAAATATGGTAGCCCAGAAGAAAGGTCTAGATTTTGAAAATATCCTAGATACAGGCAAAATATTACTAGTTAAACTATCCCAGGGACTTATCGGCACAGAAAACAGCTACTTATTAGGCACATTCTTTGTAACCAAGATGTATCAGGCTGCAATGGCAAGGCAGATAAAGAGTAAAGAAGACCGCAACAACTTCTTTCTATATATAGATGAGTTCCAAAACTTCATCACCCCATCCATGTCCTCAATTTTAAGTGGAGCGAGAAAATATCACTTAGGTCTAATCCTTGCCCATCAGGATATGACCCAACTCAACAAGTATGATACAGAACTAGCCTCTGCCATAGTATCGAATGCAGGTACAAGGGTTTGTTTCAGATTGGGGGACACAGATGCTAAACGTTTTGCACAAGGATTTACATTTTTTGAAGCCCAAGATTTAGAGAACCTACATACAGGACAAGCCGTTGCACGCATTGAACGACCCGATTTTGACTTTAATCTAAATACAATTCATCTTCAGTTCCCTGATGAGGCAACAGCTAAACAAAGGCTACAACAAGTCCTTGAAGTTTCAAGGAAACAATACGGGACACCCAAAGAGGAAGTAGAAGCACAGTTACAATCTTTACTTGAACCAAGTGTGTGGGAGCAAGAACCCATCAAAAGACCTGAGCCTAAACAAAAGCAAGAACCTGCACCGGAATTACCTAAAGATGAACCAGTTATCGCTCCCAAACAAGAACTTGCCCCATTATCTGATGAAGCTATTGCAGCTACCAAAGAGCGATTTGTACGCCAAAGGGAAGATAGCCAACATCGGTATTTGCAGAACCTAATTAAAAAAATGGCAGAATCGAGGGGTTATAAAGCAACTATCGAAGAACCAACTCCTGATGGAAAAGGAAGAATAGATGTAGCCCTTGAACGCAATTCCCAAAGGATTGCAGTTGAGGTTTGCATGACAACTGAGACAGATTGGGAGATGCATAACATTGAAAAATGTTTAATGGCAGGATATGAACTAGTTGTTGAATGTTCAAGCGATAAAAAGACACTAGAAAATATTAGCAAAAAAATACAATCAACTTTTAATGAAAGCCAACGATCCAAAATCTTAGTTCTCGAACCTGAACAGTTGTTTGAGTATTTAGACAAACAGGTAGCTCAATCTTCAAACACAGAAGTAAGGATGAAGGGGTATCGAGTTAAAGTAGAATACAACCCTTCATCCATAGAATCTGCAGAGCAAAAGATGAATGCAATAAATAAGACTGTAAATGAGGCAAGACGGAGCAAGAAAAAATAGTTGTTGTATTATTTGTCATTTGGCGTAATTTGAATAAATAATTATTATCTACACTATAACAATAAACACATTTAATATGAACAGCTTTGAAAAAGCAATAATTGATGGAATGAAAACAACAATAAGAGACTATATATCATTCAAAGGTCCTGATCATGAGAACGAGTGGTCAAAACCTGAATATTTAGCCACTCTAAATATAGCAAAATCAATAACGAGATTTAATTCTTATCCTGCAGAGAAAATAATAATTGCTATCGAAGAGAATACAAGTTCATTCTCAAATGCATGCGTGCCACAAAATTTTACGGATATTTACAATAACGAATTTAAATCGTTCAATACAGATCGTAATGGTAAAATTGATATTGCTGTTTATGAGACTTATAAAAAAAAGCCAATATGTACCATTGAAGTTAAAAATTTTAATCCACAGGATAGTGTATTAATCCTTGACTTGCAAAGAAATGCGCAGTATTTTACTTTTCAAGCTAAGCATAATATATCAATAATTCAAAAAACTTACGTTGCATATTTTAAACACTATAGTGATACTCATACTATAGATGGAATGCAAAATGATTTGACTAAAGCAAAAAATGATCTAGACCAAATAATTCAAAAAGCCAAGATTGATACGTCGTATCTAAGTATAAGAATTGAAGCAGAAACAATTCATGAGAACTTGCTCTATTCTGAAAAATATTCAGCTGAGGAAATAATCAATGATACAGGCGATTTTTATGCTAATGCAGTCCATTTTATTGGAGTATTGGGAATTTTTGAAAGAAAGTTGTCTATTTGATCAAAACACGAAAACTCAAGATAACGCATTGCCTTTTTACCGTCTGTTTTCATCATTCAAACCTTGTGTAATTTTTTACATTACTCGCAAGTGGCGTGCGAACTTTAAATCTCCTAACTTGCTGATAATCAATTACTTTTGTTAGTTCGGAAATAGGCAACCTATACAGAGGGTAGGGGCTAACAAATATATTTTAGGGTAAAATGAAGTCTTACTTCACCTGTATCTCATTCACTACATTTTCTTCAAAGTACTTGTTGATAGTTTCTATCAGTTGATTTTTACTATGCAGTAGTTCTTGTTTCAGTGGGGCTACATCTGTATATATTGTCAGTACTTTGCCGCTGAGGTATAATTTGCGGGTATATTTGGCTACTGTTTTACTAGTAATGGTCTCCCATTCATCGCGCAGACGCAGTTCTATTACCTTGGGCTTCCATTTGGAGCGCTCCATTAACAGATTTAATGCCTCGGCCATGCTGTAAGATCCCATATACCTTTATACTATTGTGTTGGTAAATTTCGTGATTTCTGAGGGTATATGGCAGAGAATTTTACATAATATAATGTATTATATGATAGGATTTAGAAACTATATATAATAGCTATAAATTACGGCTAAAATAAAAATGAATCATATTGGAAATTGTGTTATAATATAAAATGAGTACAATGAATCTTGGTAACAGTAATTTATTTTTAAGGATCGTAATTTGATAAACAGATTTCCCTATCTTTGCAGACTGAAAAAAGTGTCGTTTATAAAAAAAATTTGATGCAATGTCTCACTTAAGCGCTGAAAAAAAAGCTAACATTTTTAAAACTTTCGGTGGTGCCGAAAACAATTCCGGTTCTATCGAAGCACAAATTGCTATGTTGACGGAACGTATTAACCACATTTCTCAACATTTGCAAAGCAATAAAAAAGACTTCTCTACCCACCGCGGTCTGATGCAAATGGTAGGACGCCGTAAGCGCCTGCTGCAATACCTGAGTCATACGAATCTGACTGCTTATCGTGCTCTGATCGAAAAGCTTGGTATCCGCAAGTAAGGGTTATACCTTATATTCTATTCCCAACTAGACTAGTTGGGAATAGTTTTTTTTACAACAATTTAAATATCCAATCTATGACTCCCAACCCCATTTCCGTGTCCTTTAAACTGGACGACGGACGTGAAATTTCGATAGAAACGGGGAAATTGGCTCGTCAGGCAGATGGTTCTGCGTTAGTGCGCATGGGCAATTGTATGCTCCTTGCTACTGTAGTAGCAAATAAAGAACCAAAGCCGGGACAATCATTCTTTCCACTCACAGTTGATTATCAGGAAAAGTTTGCATCAGCAGGCCGTATCCCGGGTTCATTCTTCAAAAGAGAAGGCCGCCTGAGCGACTATGAGATCTTAATATCACGTCTAATAGACCGCGCATTGCGCCCTCTATTCCCTGACGATTATCTGTGCGAAGTACAAGTACTGGTAACGATGATTTCATCTGATCCTGAAGTATTGCCTGATGCGCTGGCTTGCCTGGCTGCATCGGCTGCACTTGCAGTATCTGATGTACCTATACAAGAGATCATTTCTGAAACTCGTGTAGCTCGTATCAATGGTCAATATGTTATTAACCCTAGCCGCAGTCAGCAAAAAGATGCGGATATGGACTTTATCATAGCTGCTACTGAGAAGAACATCATGATGGTAGAAGGCGAGGCAAAAGAATGCCAGGAAGCTGATATCATTAAAGCTATTGAAATAGCACATGCTGCTATACAGCAGCAAATAAAAATGCAGGAAGCACTACGTACCAAAGTAGGTGTGACAGGCAAACGTGAATATTCTAAGCCTTATACTAATCCTGAATTCGAAGCAAAGATAGCTGCGTATGGTAAGGATAGAATATATGCTATAGCCAAAGGTGCGTTACCTAAACACGATCGTAGTGATGCTTTCAAACTGATCAAAGAAGAATTCAAAGCACAGTTTGCCGAAGGTGAATTGCCGGCTGAAGATGCTGCCCTGATAGGCACTTACTTCCACGATCTGGAAAAGAAAGTGATACGCGATATGATGTTGGATGAGCGTGTGCGTCTGGATGGTCGTAGCCTGGATCAGGTTCGTCCGCTGACCATGGAGACAGATTATCTGCCTTCACCACATGGTTCTGCATTATTCACCCGTGGTGAAACTCAATCATTGACTACCGTAACACTTGGTACATCAAACGATGAGTTGCTGATAGAAACAGCTGCTACATCTGACTATGTAAAATTCATATTGCATTATAATTTTCCTCCATTCTCTACGGGCGAAGTGAAACCTATGCGTGGCCCAGGCCGTCGTGAGGTAGGTCATGGTAACCTGGCTATGCGCTCTCTGAAACAAATGTTGCCTAAGAACGATTATCCTTATACAGTACGTGTAGTATCTGATATATTGGAGTCTAATGGTTCTTCATCAATGGCTACTGTTTGTGCAGGTTCTCTGGCACTGATGGATGCGGGTGTGCCTATGCCTAAGCACGTAAGTGGTGTGGCAATGGGTCTTATCAGCGGCGACAATGGTAAGTTTGCAGTACTGACAGACATCTTAGGTGATGAAGATCACCTAGGTGATATGGACTTTAAAGTTACCGGAACCAGAGATGGTATCTGCGGTATACAAATGGATATCAAAGTAGATGGTCTGAGTATGGACATTATGATGCAGGCTCTGGAGCAAGCGCGTCGTGGCCGTATGCACATACTGGATGCAATGTACAATTGTACACCTGCTTACCGTTCAGAACTGAAACCACATACTCCTCGTATTGAGCAAATAGTGATAGATCGTGAACAGATAGGTGCTGTGATAGGCCCTGGTGGTAAGATCATTCAAGAGATACAACGCGAAACCAGTACTACTATCAATATAGAAGAAGTAGACAATACCGGTGTAGTGAAAGTATTCTCAGCCAATAAGGAAAACATCGACAAAGCAATGGCCTGGATAAAGGGAATTGTGATGCAACCTGAAGTAGGGGAAGAATATGAATCTACCGTTAAGAGCATTATGCCATATGGTGCGTTCATAGAGTTCCTGCCGGGCAAACAAGGCTTGTTACATATATCTGAAGTAAGTTGGAAACGCTTAGATACACTTGAAGGTGTACTGGCTGAAGGTGATAAGATAAAAGTGAAACTGGTAGGTACCGATTCTAAAACGGGTAAGTTTCGCCTGAGCCGCAAAGTGCTAATGCCTAAACCAGAAGGTTATGTAGAACAACCAGAAGGAGAAGAAAGAGGCGAACGCCGTGAGCGTCGTGAAGGTGGAGACAGAGGCGACCGTAGAGGTGGTGACCGTGGTGGAGATCGCAGAGGTGGCGACCGCAGAGATAATAACCGCGAACGTGGTGATCGTCCTGCAAGAGCACATAACACTGATGCACCTGCAACAGACAGCAAGCCAGCAACAGATACCAACGAGGCTGACTTAGCACTATAAGCAAAGAAGCATTGCACATAACAAAAGAGCCACTGTATATACAGTGGCTCTTTTTATTGGAGTAAGATTGAGATTAGATATGCAGTTTGAAATATTCTAAAGTGCGTTTCAGCCCTTCGTGACGGTCTACCTTAGGAGTCCATCCTAATATTTCTTTAGCCTTAGTAATATCCGGTTGACGTTGTTTAGGATCGTCTTGTGGTAATGGTTCGTAAATGATCTTAGACTTAGAACCTGTAAGAGCAATTACCTCTTCTGCAAATTGTAATAAGGTAATTTCAGAAGGGTTGCCTATGTTCACCGGGAAAGAATAGTCTGATAATAAGAGACGATAGATACCATCTACCAAGTCATCCACATAACAGAAAGAGCGGGTTTGAGAGCCATCGCCATATACTGTTACATCTTCGCCGCGCAGAGCCTGGCTCATGAAAGTAGGTAGTGCACGGCCGTCATCGAGTCGCATGCGTGGACCATAAGTATTGAATATACGGATGATACGTGTTTCCAGTTTGTGGAAAGTATGGTAAGCCATAGTGATGGCCTCCATGAAACGTTTAGCTTCATCGTATACACCACGAGGGCCTATAGGGTTTACATTACCCCAATATTCTTCCTGTTGTGGGTGTACCAGTGGATCGCCATATACTTCGGAAGTAGAGGCAACAAGTATACGTGCACCTTTGGCTTTAGCAAGGCCTAAAAGGTTGTGAGAACCTAGTGAGCTTACTTTCAAAGTTTGTATCGGCATCTTCAGATAGTCGATAGGACTGGCAGGAGATGCGAAATGTAGGATATAATCTATTGGTCCCGGTACGTGAACGAATTTAGTGATATCGTGATGATAAAATTCAAATTCCTTTACTGGGAAGAGATGTTCGATATTTTTGATATTACCTGTTATCAGGTTGTCCATACCTACCACGGTATAACCTTCTTTCAGGAAACGATCGCAGAGGTGAGACCCTAGGAAGCCTGCTGCGCCGGTAATGAGTATTCGTTTGTTGGCCATAGTTATTCGTAAAATGAGTGTTAAAAGAATTACTTAATTAATCTCTGGCACCGCGATCTCTAACAAGAGTACCTTCAGTTGTAGCCAGGCCCTCCACCACACGTTCGTTCACTTTTTTACGACCCATGCTTTCGTAATAGAATCCGAGTTCTGCCATTTTTTCCAGTGTGTATACGTTACGTCCGTCGAAAATAGCAGGGTTTTTCAAGCTAGAGCTTATGCGATCGAAACTTGGGTTGCGGAACTCGCTCCACTCCGTTACGATAATGAGTGCATCAGCACCATCAACAGCAGAGTATTGGTCGGTAGCGAAAGTGATCTTGTTGCCAAAGATGCGTTCTACATTAGGCATAGCTTCAGGATCGAATGCAGTTACTTGCGCACCCGCAGCTAATAATTCATTGATGAGTTCCAAAGCCGGAGCTTCTCGAATATCATCAGTTTCCGGTTTGAAAGCCAGACCCCAGATAGCGAATTTGCGATCTTTTAAGTCATTGCCGAAACATTCTTTTATCTTTTTACCAAGTATGGTCTTTTGTTTATCATTTACTTTCATTACGGTTTGCACCAGTTGAAAGTCATAGTCCCACTCGCGGGCAGTTTGGGCTAAAGCCTGAACATCCTTAGGAAAGCAACTACCACCATAACCAACACCAGGGAACAGGAAGCGTTTACCTATGCGGGAATCACTGCCTATACCAATACGTATCCAGTCAACATTAGCACCTGCTTTTTCGCAAAGGTTAGCCATTTCATTCATGAAAGATATGCGCATGGCCAGATATGCATTAGCTGCATACTTGGTCATTTCTGCGGAACGCTCATCCATGAAGTAGATAGGATTACCTTGACGAACGAACGGTTGATAAAGCTCATCCATCAGTTTCTTAGCTCTGTCGGATGAAGTGCCTATTACCACGCGGTCGGGTTTCAGGAAATCTTCTACAGCCACCCCTTCACGAAGGAATTCGGGGTTAGAAACTACGTCGAAGAATTTATGATCCAGATTTTGTTCCAGCACCATAGATACTTTCTCAGCAGTACCAACAGGAACTGTACTCTTATTGACGATCACTTTATAGCTAGTAATAATGGTACTAAGCTTTTTGGCAACATCCAGAACGAACTGAAGATCGGCTGCGCCGTCTTTGCCCGGAGGTGTAGGTAAGGCGAGGAAAATGATCTGAGCATCCTTGATACCTTCTTCTATAGAAGTGGTAAAATGGAGTCGTTTTTCCTTGATATTTCTTTCCAGAAGTACATCCAGACCCGGTTCGTAAATAGGGGATTTACCAGCCTTTAATTGTTTGATCTTGTCTTCATTGATGTCGATACAGAGCACATTGTTGCCAGTTTCAGCAAAACATGTTCCGGTAACGAGGCCTACATAGCCCGTACCTATAATGGCTATTTGCATATGTTATATGTGAAATATTTTCGTAAAAGTAATTATTATTTTGGGCGAAAGTGAGTTAAGAAGATGTAAATTGGCATTTATTCCCTTATTTTTTGGGATTTCAGCCAAACTTTTATTTATTTAGAGGCGTCTTTAATATGGAGACGTCTTTTACAAAAAGTAGAGAACGAAAAAATACCAATTATGTTTAAATCGAGAATATTAGTCTCTATTAGTACCGCTATTGTCGCTATGGCAATCTTTGCTTTTATGGGTTGCGGTAAGGGAACTATTTCTGCATTGCCTGGTGAGAATATAAGTTATACTACGGATCACGCGCTATTAGCACGTACATTCAATGATGCACAGACCATTGCTGACCAAGCAGTAATGACCAATGCTACAACATTAGGGACATGTGTAAATGTTAATCTTGATACTATTAGTCAATATCCTATTCGTATTGTTACCATCAATTTTGGTTTGACAAATTGCCTGAACGCAGATGGAAAGCATCGTCATGGTAAAATGGCAATATCATGGATCGGTAAATATGATGATAGTAGTGTGATCAAGCATATTTCATTCGATCAGTATTATGTAGACAGTAATTTTGTGAATGGTAAGATCGATTTCAGAAATACAGGTACAGACTCATTCGGGCATCCCATAACAGCAGTTACCATAACAGATGGTCAAATAACATACACTAATGATAGTGCCATTGTAGGATGGAGTGCTAAGCTGACACGCACTTGGCTGGATGGTTATAAGACAGGTGATATCATGGATGACACTTATCAATTAACAGGTAGTGGTACACTGCAACGTCAAAACATAGAAAGCAAGATAGTTACTTATAGTACAATTACAGTGAACTATGGCGTGCCATTGCTTATAGCAATGAATTGCAAGTTTATTGAACAAGGTACAGTACTATTCAACATTCCTCATAACAACAATGTACGCACATTGGATTATGGTAATGGTACTTGTGATGGTAATGCTACTATCAATGTGGATAATATAGTTTACAATATCCTATTCCAATAAGAAGAGAAGGATCTTAAATATTGAATAGCCTCCGAAAGATCGGGGGCTATATATTTATAAACAACTGAGAAGGATAGAACAGGCAGTTCTTATTTCATCTGTTGTGATGGTGAGAGGAGGAGCAATGCGAATGCAATTGGAAGCAAATAGGAACCAATCGGAGAATAGGCCTTTATCCAAGCATTTATTTAATGTTTGTAGTACAAGTTCAGGACTCTCCAGTTCTATAGCCATCAACAAGCCCTTACTACGAACAGCCTTAATCGAAGGGTGCTGTAATTGAGAATGGAATAGTTTTTCTTTTTCAATGACAGTATCTATCAGCTTTTCATCCAATAAAACATGCATAGCTGCAATGCCGGCTGCACAACATATAGGGTGACCACCAAATGTAGTGATGTGCCCTAATACAGGACCATTAGTAAATAACTGCATTAGGGAGTAAGAAGCAATAAAAGCCCCCATAGGCATACCGCCACCTAGTGCTTTGCCTAGTAATACAATATCGGGTATGATTCCATAATGTTCAAATCCCCAAAGTTTACCTGTACGCCCAAATCCACATTGTATCTCATCGAAGATGAGTAAAGTGCCTGTTTTGTTGCAACGAGCACGAAGTGCTTGTAACCATTGCAAAGAAGGTTCAATGACCCCAGCTTCAGCCTGAACTGTCTCGATAATGACACATGCTGTTTCTGTATTGATTGCATCTATTAGAGACAGAGAGTTGTAATCATAATGCCATACACCAGGCATGAGTGGTCGAAATGAGTTTCTCCAATATTCGCTACCCATAACACTCAAGGCTCCTAAAGTGGCACCATGATAGCTATTGTTGCAGCTGATGACCTGTGGGCGGCCTGTAGCACGGCGAGCAAGTTTTAAAGCCCCTTCCGTGGCCTCAGTACCGGAATTAGTAAAGTATACACAATTTAGTGTGGAAGGCAAGTGTTGGGTAAGTAAATGAGCATATTCCGACTGTGGGCTCTGTATCAGTTCTCCATATACCATGATGTGTAGGTATTCATCTGCCTGTTTTTTAATAGCAGATACTACAGCATGGTGCTTGTGACCGATGTTGCAAACACTAATGCCACCTATAAGGTCTAAGAATTTATTGCCATCGGCATCATACAGATAATTGCCCGAAGCTGATACTATATGTAACCCGATAGGAGTATCGGATGTTGGAGCTATATGTTGCTGAAACAATTGTCTGATATTCATAAGCCAAAATTAATGCCTTAGTGCTAATATAGGTAGCTATGGAGTGTTAATACAAAAGAAAAAGGAGCTGAAGCAGCTCCTTTTAAGTATGGTATATAGTCAATAAGACTATTCTTTAGTAGTAGATTGGTGTTTGAGTACTTTTGCTTCTATAAAGAATATGATCTCCTCAGAAATATTTTTTATCTGATCACCAACTCTTTCCAGTTTGCGGATAATAGAAATTGCGTACAGACCTTGTTCTACATTGGAAGGGTTTTCCTTGATATTGTTAGAGATGATCTTGATAGCATTGATATTGATATGATCCAAGAATTCATCTTTCTTGAAAATGCTTCTTGCCAAGGCTGTGTCTTCACTATCTAGAGCGGTTTGTGATTCCTGCAGCATTATCATACATTCATCATACATTTTCAGTAGTTGAGTTTGCTCTAACAGAGAATGTTCAAAACGCTCGTCAGTACTTAATACATATTTGGCAATGCCTTCGGCAATATCACCAATGCGTTCTAGATTGGTGTTGATCTTAAGGATAGCTAAAACAAAACGGAGATCGATAGCTACGGGGCAGAATAGAGCGAGAATATTTTCACAATCTCTATCGATAGCTAATTCGTAAGAATTGACCCTTTTTTCCTTGAGGACTACTTCGCGAGCTAAGTCTCTATCGAAAGAGATAAGAGATTGTCTTGCTTTCTTTAATTGCAAAATAACTAACTCCCACATTTTATCTATTTCTTCCTGTAAAGACTTTAATTCATTAGCTAACGGTGACATACTATTTGCAATATTTAATTATAAAAATAAATAGCGTTTTTGTGAATTTAATGTTTTTAACTGAATCTGCCTGTAATATAATTCTGGGTACGTGTATCTTTTGGGCTAGTAAACATCATTTTTGTATCATCATATTCTACTAACTCACCCATGTAGAAGAATGCAGTTTTTTCGCTAACACGAGCTGCTTGTTGCATATTGTGAGTCACGATGACCAAGGTGTAATTCTTCTTAAGAT
Source organism: Bacteroidota bacterium (assembly GCA_037144255.1). Taxonomy (GTDB): domain Bacteria; phylum Bacteroidota; class Bacteroidia; order Chitinophagales; family Chitinophagaceae; genus JBAWXE01. The sequence goes on from JBAWXE010000003.1 coordinate 31,518, forward strand.
CGAACAGTAGCTCCTCAACACTAGCAGTAGAGATAGGGTCGAGGGCTGATGTTGGTTCATCAAGTAGTAATACTTCTGGTTCCATAGCGATTGCGCGCGCTATACATAGGCGTTGTTGCTGACCACCGGAAAGAAAAGTGCCCTTTTTGTGCAAGGTGTCTTTTACTTCTTTCCATAGAGCTGCTTTGCTAAGTGAGCTTTCAACTATATTGTCTCTATCTGCTTTGCTAAGTTTTATCCCATTGAGCTTATAACCGGCTATTACATTGTCGTATATACTAAGATTAGGAAATGGGTTAGGGCGTTGGAATACCATGCCTATTTTCAAACGAACGAATATGGGGTGCATATCGTAAATGTCCTCATTGTTTAAGGTCATCTTGCCGGCAGCACGTGCACCTGGTAATAATTCGTGCATGCGGTTGATACAACGAAGGAAAGTAGTTTTACCACAACCAGATGGGCCCATAACAGCAATAACCGTATTCTTTGGGATGGTCATAGTGACATCCTTTACTACATGGTTATCGCCAAAATATGCGTTAAATTTTTCTGTACTTATAATTGTATGTTCCATCTTCTTGTTATCAGCTTAGTAGAAATATTAAGTAGTAAAACCCATGCTAGTAGTATAAGAGATGCGCCCCATGCTAGATCGTGCCAATCGTTGTAAGGGCTGGTAGCGTAATTGAATATCAAAAGAGGTAAGCTTTGCATAGGCTTACGCATATCTGCATTGAGATACGGATTGCCAAATGCAGTAAATAATAAAGGAGCAGTTTCACCAGCTACACGAGCTATAGATAACATGACGCCAGATAAGATACCGCTAATGCCGCAAGGTAAAACAACCTTAAGTATAACACGATGATATGGCATACCTAATGCTAATGCTGCTTCTTTGAGGGAAGGTGGTAATAGTTTTAAAGTTTCTTCGGTAGAGCGAACTACTATTGGTAACATCATAATGGATAATGCAATGCTACCTGACAATGCAGAGAAACCACCTAAAGGTTTTACCAACCAGAAGTATGCTACTATACCAATAACGATGGAAGGTACGCCCTGTAATATGTCTACAGAAAGACGGCTCCAATAAGCCAGTTTGCTATTTTTATTTTCGCTGAGATATATGCCTGATAAGATACCTACTGGTATAGCGATGATCGCAGCAACAGCTACCATCATCAGACTACCTAAGAGCGCATTGGCAATACCACCACCGGTTTCGCCTACAGGTTTTGGGATATTGGTCAGAAAATGCCAATTGATCTTTGTAGCGCCTGCCTGAATGATATAAGCGAGTATAGCTAAAAGCGGAATGACACACATGAATGCCAGTATGATGATCAAAGCCTTAAAGCCATTGCTTTTGCCTAATCTATATTTTACGTGAGGATCCATACCTTATTCGTTTGTGAATTTAGAGATGATCCTTTTACCTATCATATTGATAACAACGGTAACGAGGAATAATACTAAACCTAATTCTATCAATGCGGACAGATATACGGTTCTGTCAGCTTCTGTAAATTCATTGGCTATGACACTGGCCATAGTATTTCCCGGAGCAAAGATGCTTTTGGGTATGAGACTAGTATTGCCTATTACCATTGTTACAGCCATGGTCTCACCCAAAGCGCGGCCCAAGGATAATAGTATACCTGCGAATAATCCTGATTTGGTATAAGGGAGTATAACACTACGGATAACCTCGTAACGAGTAGCTCCCAAAGAATATGCGCCTTCTTTAAGTGGAGATGGTACCATTTGTATCATGGAACGACCTAAAGAAGCTGCATAAGGAATGATCATCACTGCTAGTATAAGTGATGATGTAAAGATGCCGATACCCAAAGGTGGAACATCTATTTTATTTTCAAAACTCCGAACTATCGGCACTAATACTGCCAAGCCCCAGAAGCCATAAATAACGGATGGGACAGCTGCAATAAGTTCTACTGTATTTTTTAAGAAGTTAGATATTGGTCCTTTAGGGAAATACTCTCCTAAAAAGATAGCAATGGCAAATGAGAATGGTATGGATATAATAAGTGCTAAAAATGATGTAAGTAACGTGCCTATCAGGAAAGGGAATGCCCCATATATATTTTGTACAGGATCCCATGTCTTGCCCCACAGATAACCAATGCCTAATGTTTTAATGGAAGGAATTGACTGTACTATTAAAGTGAGAAATATGCCAAATACCAGAACTATCATAGCTATAGCCATGATGACCAGAGTGCGCCTGAAACCATTTTCTGTTCGTATCTGACGATAAGAACGACTGATGCGTTTATTACTCTTCACTTTTTCGGGTGTTTTTAATATGTAATTACCCGCAGTATTTTCTAAACTGCGGGTAATTACGTTATTATCTATGGATGTGTCCATTATGTATTTGCTATTATTTATTGCAATACCGGCTTCCCATCATAGGTAGCTGATTTCAATTGTGCTTCAGCAACAGCAACCGCTGCAGGAGAAAGAGGCGCATAATTCAAAGCCTGACAATATTGTTGGCCTTCGTGAATGTTCCACCACAATAATTTCAACAGTTTAGTAGAGCGATCAGCAGAGCGGTTGTCATATTTTTGCTCTTTGTAGATCAATGCCCATGTAAAACCAGAGATAGGATAACCTTCAGCAGCTTCAGTATTAGTCAAAGATACTTTTGCATCAGCCGGGATCTGGATATTAGCAGCAGCAGTTACAGAAGCGATGCTAGGAGTAATGAAATTTCCAGCTTTGTTCTGCATTTTAGCGTATGCCATACCATTTTGGATAGCATAAGACAGCTCAATATAACCAACAGCACCAGGAGTTTGTTTGATAAGACCAGCAACACCTTCGTTGCCTTTACCACCCAGACCTACAGGCCAGTTTACAGAAGAACCTTTACCTACTTTCTTTTCCCACTCTTCACTTACTTTAGATAAGTATGTAGTGAAGATGTTAGATGTACCACTTCCGTCAGAACGATGTGCGATAACGATACCTGTAGCAGGTAATTTCACACCTTTGTTGATAGCTGCGATCTTAGCATCATTCCATTTAGTGATCTTACCTAAGAATATATCAGCCAGAACAGCAGGAGTCAGTTTCAGCGTATCCTTTACTTCAGGTAAATTGTAGCTTAATACAACAGCACCTGCAGTCATTGGAATATGTATAGCTGGAGATGGCATTTTAGCTGTTTGCTCATCATTCAGTACTGCGTCAGAAGCACCAAAGTCAACTGTTTTGTTAGTTAACTGAAGGATACCACCACCAGAACCTATAGATTGATAGTTTACTTTCAGGCCATTGGTCTTATTGTACTCAGAGAACATCTTAGAGAACAAAGGATAGATGAAAGTACTACCGGCACCCAATAAAGTATTGTCGTCGCCTGCAGCATTTGCTGTGCTATCAGATTTTTTTGTGTCGCCGTTGCCGGAAGTGCCGTTGCAACTGAACAAACTCATACTACCGGCAATGGCTAAAGCCAACCCTGCGAGTGTGAGTCCTTTGATTTGTTTTGTAGCGTTCATTTTGTTTGTTTTTGAATGAGTTCCTGTATATAAAGATTATTTACCGTAGATATAGTAGATGGTCAAACGAGCTACTAAGTCATAATTGCTTGCAGCATTTGATGTGTATTTGGTTGCACTTGCGTTATCGTAATTGTTGTACCAAATGTTTGGCATGATGTGTACATTCTTAACAGGAGTGAAATCGATACCGGCAGTAACGAAGTTTTCTCTTGTTTTAGGATCATACTGAGAAGTAAGAGCTGAATATGAAGTGAAAGCTGTACCAGTACCAGTTACTGCACTAATATTACCAGATGGGTCATATTTGTCGTAACGAGCAAAGAAACCTAACTTGTCTTTGTAGATACGTCCGCGTGTAAACAGAGAGAATGCATAAGCATTGGTAGTACGGTAGTAAGTTTTACCATCTGTACCAGTAGCTTTGATATCGCCCATCAATGTATTTACAAAACCTTCAAAACCGATAGTCAGTTTAGGGCCATTGTAAGCAAGGAACAATTTGGTCATGTTACGATCATGGTGCCATGTTGGGGTCCAGTTGATACGTTGGTAGTCCTGATACAAATCTATAATGAGGTGTTTGTCAAATACTTTAGCATAAACATCACCATAGAACCATTTAAATTGATCGTTTTCTGGTTTTGCACTTTGACCGTTACCTACCATTACGTTGTAACCAAATTCCATATCCTTTGTGTTATAGAATTTGCCTTGTAATGTTGTACCGAAATCAAAAGAAGGAGTACGGCGTATATCCGATACAGTTCTTTCGATAGAACGGTAACCCCAGATAGCCTCAGACATCATAGGGAATGAAGGCGTAGCTACCTGACCGAAAACGAGGTCAGTACCTTTCCATATACCTTTCCAGCGAATGTTAGCCAATTTGATATAAGGAGAGAACTTTCCGTTTGTTAAAAGATCTCCAGAAGCTGCACCGGCAGAATCGAGGCCTTTAGTATTCTTATATATAGTAGGTACTATATTGTCTTCTGCAGCTAAAAGGAATTCAGCAGAGAATTTTTCACTGATATTATAATCATAACCTAGGTATAAGCGACGGAATTGGAACATGCTGTTACCTTCTCTTACACCAGTATATTGGTTAGAACCACCACGGTTCAGAGAGTCAGTATGTGTTTTTACTGCAAAATCAGCGAAGCCGTAGCCCCAGAGTTTGCCACTAGGTTTGAATTCTGTGTCTTGTGCATTTGCATTAAGAGCAAGAGCAGAGAGTGCTACTAGTGTAATAGCAGTGCCTTTTTTTACTGCAGTAAAAATGGTTGTAAGATTTCTTTGCATATGGAGTTAATTTTGACGCAAAGGAACTCTATGCAGTTTATTGCAGTATTAAGGGAATGTTAAGCTAATATTATCAAATGGAAGGTCGATAAATACATTAAATAAAAATAAATTTATCTGTAACGATATAAAATCCAATACCAGAGAGGGTTTTGCTAAATTTTTAAGCACAAATTATACATGTAAAATATCGGTATGGATATTTGTTGTTTTATGCCAATGTTACCAAATGTGTTGAGGTAACATTAATGTAACAAAAAATTAATGCGATTTATTAGTAGGAAATATACCTAATTCAGCTGCTTTCTGAAGGGTGAATTGATAGGCTGCATCATACTCATTGGGAATAATACCGTCAAGAATTGCTTCTCGTACTGCAGTTTTAATGATGCCTACATTTCTGGAAGGAGATAGATCGAATATCAGCATGATCTCTTCTCCGTCGATAGGAGGTTGCCAGTTGCGTATACGATCTTTTTCTTCTACTTCTTTGAGCTTTTGTTTTACCAGATCAAAGTTTTCTAGGTAACGGATGACCTTATTTTTGTTCTTAGAGGTAATATCGCTTTCGCATAGTATCATCAAATCTTCCAGATCTTCATTAGCATCAAATAGCAAACGACGCATAGCCGAGTCGGTAATATCTTCCTTGCTAAGTCCAATAGGACGCAAATGTAGTGCTACTAATTTTGCCACATATTTCATTTTTTCATTTTGTGGCAATTTCAATTGCTTGAATATCCTAGGTGTCATTTTTTCGCCAACAACCTCATGACCATGAAATGTCCAGCCATGCTCAGGTTCAAAGCGTTTGGTAGCAGGTTTGCCTATATCATGTAGTATAGCTGCCCAGCGCAGCCAAAGGTCTTTGCTACGATGTGCCACATTATCCAGCACCTGTAGTGTATGGTAGAAATTATCTTTATGTCCTTTGCCTTCTACGAATTCTACACCTGATAAGTCGCACATCTGAGGGAAAAATTCTTTTAGAAGGCCACTACGAAAAAGAAGGTCTAATCCTATTGATGGCTTTTTAGCCAGTATTATTTTATTCAGCTCATCGGTGATGCGTTCTTGCGAAACTATTTTCAAGCGATGTTTATTTCTCTCAATAGCCTCAAAGGTATCAGGATGAATAGTAAATCCCAGCTGGGTAGCAAAACGTATGCCTCGCATCATACGCAGCGGGTCGTCAGAAAACGTAATGTCTGGCTCTAACGGTGTGCGTAATATTTTGTCTTCCAAGTCTTGTATGCCATTGAAAGGGTCAATGAGTTTGCCATAATCATCTTTGTTAAGGCTAATGGCTAAAGCATTGACTGTAAAATCTCTTCTATCTTGATCATCTTCAATAGTTCCGGGTACTACTTCAGGTTTACGTGAATCTTCGGTATAGGATTCTTTGCGTGCCCCTACAAATTCTATTTCAAATCCATGCAATTTGATCTGTGCAGTACCGAATGTTTTGAAAAACTGGACTTTAGGTTTTGGAGTATATAATTCTGCTACGGCATGAGCTAATGCTATGCCATCACCTACACATACTATATCTGCGTCTTTAGTGGCTCGGTTTAGTAATTTATCACGTACAAAACCACCTATGAGATAACACTTTACATTAAGCTGCTGAGCCGCAAAGGATATCCTTTCCAGTAATTTACGTTCGTCCGATGTGCACAAAATATCCATATGGTGTAAAACTAAAATAGAATTGGAGAAAAATTATGCTCTGAATATATCTAATGAACCATCATCCTTTATTCTTACTAATCTGGAAGGGGCTGAAATATGATGATTATCTTGTCGATACCGCACTACATAATCTGCACCAGAAATAATGTTCTTATCTATTTTATCAAATGTAACAGGACTCGGGTGACCACTTATATTAGCTGATGTAGATACAATAGGTTTTCTGAATCTTTTGATCAGTGCTTTGCAAAAAAGATCATTTGTAACTCTTATAGCAATACTGCCATCTTGATTGACCACATTTTGTGGGAACCCTAAAGGGCCGTCATATATAACAGTAGTTGGTCGTTCGAAACTTTCAAGTATAGAAATAATATCAGGATGTGGAGCAGCAATGTATTCCAATATATCGCGTGTATCTGCAACTAATATAATGAGGCTTTTTTCTTTAGGACGTTGTTTTAGTGAGAATACTTTTTCTACAGCCTTCTCATTAAATGCATCGCATCCTATACCCCATATAGTATCTGTAGGGTATACAATTGTACCCCCGCTTTCTAATACGGTCATGCATGCTTTAATGTCTATTTCGAAATCCACCATAATAATTGTTCATTAGTAATATCCGTTGCACAACGAAAATGCTTTTCAGGACAAGCCTTATGCCCATGTAGTCCACAAGGCCTACAGTAAAGTCTATCAGCTACTTCTACAATTTTGCTATCCTTTCCTAATGGTCCAAAACCGAAAGCTGGCACTGTAGAACAATAAACAGCAGTTACTGGAGAATCTGTAGCAGAAGCAAAGTGTAACGGGCCTGAATCATTTACATAATTCATCACAGCTCCTTGCATCAAGGCGGCTGATTGTAGGTAACTGAGTTGTCCGCAAAGGCTAGACACATTTTGCATACCTACATTTCGTACTATCTCATCTACCAATGAAGTATCACCCGGCCCGCCTATTAAGTATATTGTATACTTAGCAGGTAAAGCCTGTATAAGTGCTGTCCATTTTTCATTAGGGAATTGCTTCGTATACCATACAGAAGATGGAGCTATACATATATAAGGGCTTTGTTGCAAATGCTGAATGCTTGTTCTATCACTTGTAGTAGGGTATAAACGAGGCATTGCATATGCATTATCAGTCAATTCTGCTATGAGCATTTGATTGCGAGCTACTTCGTGTACCGGTTTATCAGTATAAGGTTCTGATATGATATGTGGAATCTTATGTGTATAGCAGAAAGCAAATGGGTTTTTATCAAAACCTATTTTGTTTTTTGCACCAGATAATAAAGTGATCAAGCCTGATGACGCAAAGCGATGCAGATTGATAACATGAGTGTAAGTTTCTTTTCTGATGCTTGCCCCCGTTTTGAGCAAATTCAAGCCTTTTTGCTCTTTTTTGTTCCATACCCAAACCTTATTGATAAAAGGGTGGTCTTGTAATAGCAGCTCATTGCCTTTTCTAACTAGAAAGTCGATCTTGGCATCAGGGTAGTATATATGCAGTTTTTCTGCAATGGCGCTAGCAAGCACCACATCCCCTATAAAAGCGGTCTGTATTACTAAGAATTTTGGCATGGAAAAGACAAAAATACAATAGTATTGCATAAAAGATTTTAACAGCGACTTAACAGCGTTATAAAACGCTTTTAACACGAATAGGTATTATTTTTGTTTGTATTATTGCAAAAACCAAAAAGATATGAAAAAAGTACTCCTTTCACTGACCATTGTGCTGATGAGCGCAGGTGTTTTGATGGCTCAGAAGAAACCGGCAGCAAATACTAAAGCTGCAGCAACTCCTGTAGCTACGCCTGCCACTCCTGCTACACCCGAAGCAGCACCCGCTACTACTTTGGTGCCGGATAACATGACATTCAAAACAGACGTACACGATTTTGGTACTATACCGGAAGGCCCGGCAGCAGAGTTTAATTTTGAATTCACTAATACGGGTAAAGAACCTATTATAGTACAAAGAGTTCAGGCTTCTTGCGGTTGTACTACTCCATCTTATTCAAAAGATCCTGTATTGCCGGGCAAACCAGGTGATATTAAGGCTTCTTATAATACAAATGGTCGTATAGGTCCTTTTACAAAGACCATTACTGTGTATTCTAATGCCGGAACTAAGATCGTAACTATAAAAGGTACAGTAGAGAAGGCTCCTACTAGTTCTGTTCCTGAAAATAATTCTATGATTAAAACTAATTAATATTTAACTTGTCCATCCAATTCAAATCAGAAATATCCAAATCAGACTTTATGAAAAAATTGTTCATCACACTGTTTTGCCTTTCAGTAGGCGCCATGAGCGTAAAGGCACAAGATAAAGCTGCAACTCCTGCAGCACCAACTCCTCAGCAAGCAGCTAAGGATAACCCGAAAGCACCTAAATTCAAATTTAAAGCGGGTGATACTTTTGATTTCGGAACAATTAAAGAAGGTCCTGTAGCAGAACATATCTTCGAATTTACAAATGCCGGTAAAGAACCATTGATCATCCAGAGCGCTAGCGCATCTTGCGGTTGTACTACTCCTGAATGGCCTAAAGAACCAATTTTGCCTGGTAAATCTGGTAAAATAACTGTGCATTACAATACACAAGGTCGTCCTGGTCCTTTCAACAAAACTGTATTCATTTCATCTAACGCAGCTTCTGATAAAGAGCGTTATGAATTGTATATCAAAGGTACTGTAGAAGCAGCTCCTGCAGCTCCGGCTCCAGATGCTAAGAAACAATAGTATCACATACCATATTCTAATATGAATGGGCTATCTCTTCAGGTAGCCCATTTTCTTTTATAGATAGGTTGAATAAGGGATGCCTTTTTCCTAATTTTGCCACATGCCTGAAATTTCACATCGTGGTGCGCAAATGCCACCATCGCCCATACGTAAACTGGTGCCTTACGCAGAAGCTGCAAAAAAAAGAGGTGTCAAAGTATATCACTTAAATATTGGCCAGCCGGATATTGAAACGCCTCCATCTATATTAGATGCTGTACGCCATACTAATATCAAGGTGCTGGAGTATAGCCATAGTGCAGGGTTTGAAAGCTATCGTAAGAAGCTGGTAGAATACTACAAACGCAATGATATAGATGTGAACTTGAACCAGATCATCGTTACTACTGGTGGTTCTGAGGCTATCTCATTTGCTATCATGAGCTGTATGGATCCCGGTGATGAGATCATTATCCCCGAACCTTTCTATGCCAACTATAATGGTTTTGGTATCAGCGCAGGTGTTAAGATAGTTCCTATACCATCAGGTATAGAGGATGGCTTCTCTTTACCTCCTATCGAAGCATTTGAGAAAGCAGTAACACCACGTACCAAGGCTATCATGATCTGCAATCCTAATAACCCTACAGGTTATCTGTATAGCAGAGCAGAACTGGAAGTGCTGAAACAGATATGTCTGAAACATAACCTCTTCCTTTTTAGTGATGAGGCCTATCGTGAGTTTTGTTATGATGGCATGAAACATATTTCTGCCTTATCATTAGAAGGTCTGGAGCAACATGCTATACTCATGGATACTATATCTAAGCGTTATAGTGCTTGTGGTGGTCGTATAGGTGCTTTCGTTACCCGCAATCAACAAGTGTTGGATGCTGCAATGAAATTTGCACAGGCACGTCTCAGCCCTCCTACATTCGCTCAAATTTTGGGCGAGGCAGCAGTAGATCTTCCGGCTAATTATTTCGATGGGGTACATGCAGAATATACCGGCCGTCGCGATCTGCTCGTAAAACGCCTCAAAGCAATGCCTGGTGTTACTTGTCCACTGCCCGGTGGTGCATTCTATGCTATGGCAAAACTACCGGTAGATAGTAGCGAAAGATTTTGTCAGTGGTTACTCGAAGATTTTTCTCATAATGGTGCTACTGTAATGATGGCGCCTGCGGCAGGATTTTATGCTACACCCGGCAAAGGCAAGGACGAAGTAAGACTCGCATATGTATTGAACAAAGAAGATATCAATGGCGCTATGGATTGCCTCGAAGCCGCATTGAAAGTGTATAAATAAAATCACTGATAATTCTAACTAACAATAATAGAATAGGGCATCGTTATCATAACGATGCCCTATTCTATTTATACAAGTATTATTTACAAATGACTAATCGCTGAATGAAGCGTTCACCATCATTATTGCTGACGTGTACTATATAAATGCCAGCAGCTAAGTTTAAGTGAATATTTACTTTATCCTGATCAAAGTTTAAATTTTGTTCCATCACTTTTTTACCACTCACTTCGTACACTTCCATAATTGCAGGAGCAGAATTTCTATTCCTTAGTATGGTAAGGTCATTTTGTGCAGGATTAGGGTAGAAGCTATAATCATTTCGACCATTAGCAATAGTAGAAATACCAGTTGTAATTGACACAGTAACCGCAGCGGTATCCTTACATCCATTAGAGTCTGTGCCTATAACTTGATAGATAGTAGTACTTGTAGGCATCGCTGTAGCCAGAGAGCATGCTGGATTAGAACAGTTTACTGACGGGGTCCATATATAAGAATTAGCGCCTGAGGCTGATAGATTTGTAGTTTGCCCTGAAGAAATGGTATTTGGTGTAGCTGAAGCTGTTATAGGTATAATAGGAAATGTTTTTACTGTCAATAATGCTACAGCAATACATCCTGTAGCAGGGACACTTTCTACTACGAATGTAGCAGTATCTGTTACAAAAACTGTTGGTGCGGCGCAAGAAGTACAACTAAGTCCTTGATTTGCTGGCCATACATAATTACTGGCACCAGATGCTGTAAGCGTAACGGTAGTACCACGGCAAACAGGTGACGATGGACTTGGGGTAATAATGAAATTGATATTAGGATTGACTACATTGATCTGTGCATCAATTTGTTTGTCACATCCCAAGGGATCTGTATAAGAATAGGATATAGTTTGTGGCCCATAGCCTGTTTGTAATACCGATTGTAGTGCTGAGAAATTATACGTACTACCAGTCATAAATACTCCTGCACCGGAGAATGTACCACCTGGTACCGTAGCATATTGACTGAGATCAAATAGTGTGTCACAAGTAGTAAGTGTTGTAGGCATACCAGCAAAACTACCGGCATCATTCATTGGCTCTAGTTTAATATCATCTACCAATATATACGTCCAATAATTTGCAGGATACCAAGCTGGGTTTAGATACACAGCATTCTGAACAATCAAGTTGTCATCACCTGTTGCGCCGGAATATGTAAAGTAGGTAGTGTACGAATGCCAATGATCATCGGCAGTAAGCAATGTATCCTTTATAGGTACTAAAAAACTTGGTACCGGATAGGAAGGTGATGTAGTAGGTGGCTGGTGCCCCGGACTCATTAGGAACTGGATCTCTGTAGGGACATCAATGACATAATAGGCTGGGTATGCACTACATACTTTACTCCAAAAACTCAGCTTGTAACTGGCACCATTTATTAAACCTGATGTGAGTACTGATTGCGCAGATTCTGAATTGAACAGTTGTCCAGGGAATATTCCTTTCCAACCACCCATTCCTATAAAGTGATTGTTAATGCTAGCACTATTGTTATGAGAGTCTGTTGGTGGTACAGTCTCTGTAGTTGGTATATTGCAATCTATCCAGCCTGTATTGAAAGAATTGGGGCATCCACGGGTATAAAGGTCTGGTGTGTTGAAATATGCATACCAACAATCAATTACTGGATTATGAGGTATTACTGAGGTATGCGAAAAATCACCACAGTCTGTAGCACTTTCAAAACTGCCGTTCTTTACCAAATCACATGGTTTTGATTCGCAGGTTGTGGCAGCTAGATCAATGTATACATACACATAAGTGATATTCCCTAGCTTACCACTTGCTTTATTAACAGGAATATACCTTAGTAATTGCAAGCCACTTGATCCTACCAATGGAGTGAATGTAACATTAGTAGTATTATTTGCATTTGTAGCACTTAGAATACCATAACCCATTACTACCTGCAAGCAACTAATGGAATCTGCATTATAATCATTACTTAGAATACCTTGTGTAACTGCAGGGCCACTGATAGTTATTGGTGTAGTACCCATAGTATAGTATAGATAGTTCCCATTTTGTAACCCATCATTGATACCACCTACATTAATGCCGGTGCAAACACTGCCTCCGTAATTTGTATCATTTAGATTTACCGAATTACCGAATGTAGTATTTACATTATAGCCAATATCACATAGTGCTTGACGTTCCTCCATTTTATAATGTCGTTTCATGGTTGTGGGTACAGTAGCATTGCTCATTACAAAGTAAATATCATTTCTTGCAGTTATTGGGCATTCATCCTCAAAGTGACTTAAAGAACTGCCGCTCTCCCAACAATTAGGTGTATAAACAGGTTGGCTCATATTGCCATCATCAAATTTAATTGCTGTAGCACATGTAGTTTGATTGGCGATACATGATGAAGGGTTGGGCGTAAGTAATGAAGTAGCTGCTGTGAAGCTATAGTTATATAGATTACAACTGCCGGTATTAGTAATTAATGGCGATCCGGTCGATGACTTTAGATATTGATCGTAACGTGAGTAGTAAGGATAAGTTAATGCTGATGTACCAACGGATGTGATCAGTGATGTAAAACCTAATGCATGAGTCATTTCATGTAGTACTACTGTGTATAGATCTAATTCACCAGCTACAGGAACAGTGCTTAGATCTGTATGCCAGTTGTATGTACCACTAAAATTAAACGCCATCATTCCATGAAAGAATGTACCTGAACTATTGTTTAAAGCTCCTAATGAGTATAGTGGATATGAAATATTAGTATAAGCATCTGCTCCACTGTGCAATGTGGTCCAAACAGCATTATCTACTATGCCTGATAGCGTTGTCAATGCAGGTATATTATAAAATCCCGTTGCAAGGCCTAATACATTGCCCGGGGGGACGCCGCTAAGATTGTTGATATTTCTTACCCAGATATTCACTTTCTGATTTGTGTTGCCACAAGGTGAATTAATAAATGATGATAGATCGTGTAATACCTGACATACTACTTGTAAACGTGCTTGTGCAGCAGCTGAATTATCTTCCAATCCACAGCCTGGTTCCATATACAATTGAAAATATCCTGAGTTGCAATTGGCCATGATGAGCTGAGGTGGAATCCCATCACTTGGGTTTCTGAAATGATCATTGATTGATAGGTCTAGCAAAGAATATCTATTCCCAAATCGGTCGAATACAGAATCCAAATAGCCACCGGGAGTTACTATATTCAGTATAGACTTCGCCAATGTACGAGCATTATGGGGAGTGCTTTGACCCTTATTACTATTTTGAGAAAATACTGTAAGAGATAAAAAACTACCAATGATAGTAAAGAGAACTATTCGTTTCATACTTACATGTTTTGTGGTTGATATAGTGTTGAGGGTATGTATGAAGACATTCGCAAAATGAAAAACGTTGGTATTTATGCGATTTACAGTCATAGATAACTGTATGTACATATAAAATTCCGCTGTTGTTGGTCTTATTTTCTGATCAATAATTAATAATACTGAAACAAATATTTGTTAGCCCCTACCTCCATTTCGTATCTTTGTAGCTAATTATGAACCTCTAAATATTCATAATGAAAAACAAAACACTATGAAAAAACAGATTTGCTCAAATGCACCCTTCTTCTATCCTAACTCATTGGTAATCAGCCATACTCGCTTATAATTATTCAAAAAATGCACAGAAGATGCACCCCTAATGCACACCAAATGCACGGATGATGCACACCTAATGCCAGCCATGCACATTTGATGCAAGGCAAATGCAAGCTACTATCAGTTCTTTTCTTGCTCCATCAATGCCACCATTTCTACTTTAAGGTGAAATCTCCTGAGCACATGCAATCAGCTTTTATAACCCTGATCCATATGTGACACAGTAACCCAATTGCGACACTCAAAAATAAATAAACAAATTAGGGGAGTCCCGAACTCGTTTCGAGGTAACATTTGAAATCACACAACTTATAGATTATCAACCAATCTAACTTCTCATGTTACCATAAAAAATTTCTAAGAGTTTGTAGCCTTTCAAAAACTTATCATGCCTCCACAGAAGTGAACTGAAACTTCCGCCCATCAAATAACCCCATATCACTCAGTTTTAATGATGGTATCACCAATAATGCCATAAAGGATAATGTCATATAAGGGGCATGAAGTGGGGTGCCAAGTTCTTTGGCCTTTTTATCTATGAGAGAATATTTTGCTGCCACCTCATATCCATCTTCACCTGTCATCAGTCCGGCAATAGGCAATGGCATACAATCTACAGTGTCCGCATGAGCAGCCACTGATATACCCCCTTTGCAAGAAATGAGTGCATTTACAGCAGCACAAATCGTATCATCATCTACACCTACAGCAATGATATTATGACAATCATGTGCTACAGTAGATGCTATAGCACCTTTTTTCAAACCTATATTTTTTATGAACCCTACAGATATAGGTGCATTATTATTATAGCGGTTCACCACTACTATCTTTAAAATATCTTGTTCTATATCCGATACCCAACAACCATTTTCATTTTTTCCTTGCAATATAAGTTCATTAGTTACTAATTGACCTTCTATTGCTTCCATCACTCTTATCAGCGGAGCATCTGATCGCACGTTTAAAACAAAATCCTTTGGGCTTTTCAGCTGACAATTAAAATTATTAATGGGTTCTACGCGTACATATGGCAATAAGGTTTTCCCCTTCTCAGCCACTAATCGGCCATCTATATATGTTTGCAGAATATCAAATGGTTGCAGTTTGTTGATCACTATAAAATCAGCAGGGTCATTTTCACGTAACATTCCCACTGGTAGTTTGTAGTGTAATACAGGGCTCACACATGCGGCCCATAAAATATCATAAGGAGTATAACCCTTTGCTAATGAACGTTTTACAAGGTCATTTATATGGTACAATACTAACTCATCTGGGTGCTTATCATCACTACAGAACATCACTTTCGTAGGCTGTGTTCGTAATAGGTCACAAAGTGCTTCATAATTTTTAGCAGCACTACCTTCACGTATCAGTATCTTCATGCCTGATTTTATCTTATCCAAGGCCTCTTCCATAGTAAAGCACTCATGATCTGTTGTGATACCTGCGGCAGCATATTGTGAAGCTTCATCACCTTTCAGTCCTGGTGCATGTCCATCTATAGGTTTGTCTGCTTTTTGTGCTGCCTTGATCTTTGCCAGCACTTCAGGGTCATTATGTAAAACTCCGGGATAGTTCATCATTTCTGTTAAGTACCATATATCCGGGCTTTGTAACATTTTTTCTACAGCTGCAGAATCTAAGACAGCTCCTGCAGTCTCGAAGGAAGTGGCAGGGACGCAAGAGGGCGCACCAAAGAAAAATTTGAAGGGAGTTTTTTTGCTATTATTGATCATATACTCTACCCCCTCTATACCACATACATTGGCTATTTCATGTGGATCAGATACCGTAGCAACAGTGCCATGCACAACTGCTATTCGTGCAAAAGCAGTAGGTACCAACATAGAGCTTTCTATATGCACATGTGCATCTATAAAACCCGGAAGAATATATTGATCAGGGGCTTTTGGTACTTCTTTGATATTCCTAATGATTCCATCAATTACAGAAATTGTAGCAGGATAGGTGCGTCTTTGAAATAGGTCTATAAGTTGACCTGAGATGGTGAAAGTGCTCATAAGCTAAAGTTAGTAAGAGCAGCTGAAAGATGGGGAAACTATTGTATTAAATTTCCTGATCTAGCCATTTTTACCTTCAAATCCAGAAGGTGTATCATGAGTGATGCTCTATTCTTTATTTCATCAGCATTTGTGCCTTTAAACATATTGTCTACAGTTGTATTCCATAGTAGCACCCAACGTTGAAAGTGTTCTGCTTGTAGCGCTATTTTCTTATCAATATCTATGTGTTTTTTGATAGGATTACCATTATAACCGGGTTTGCTGAAAATAATCCCGTCCCAAAATTGGTACATAATTGGTAAGTGTTGCGACCAATTATCGCCAATGATGTCGTTAAAGATATGACCTATCACTTCATCTTTCTTTACTATGTCATAAAAAGTATTGACTAGTAATTCAATGTCTTCTCTATTGGATAGGTCTTGCATTACATTGGCTATTTAAGTAAGATTATCAGGCATTTATATAGAAGCAAAATACCTCTGCTGGTCCATGTACACCTACAACCAGTGTTTTCTCAATATCGGCTGTTCTGCTTGGTCCTGTATTTAGATTGATCATAGATGGTGGATTAGTACCATAACGACTCTTAATGAAATCAAATGCTTGCTGTATATCAGGTACTATCTGGTTGCCATAAGCAACAATAATATGTACCGGAAAGAAAACGGAGGATGTGCGCCCTAAGTATTGTTTGCTACTAAGTATCACAGATCCTGTACGTGCTACTAATACCTCGCAGCCTGTAATGCAAGCATCAGCTTTTTCTTCTTTTGAGTCGGCTGGCTCAATAAAATTGAGTTTATTATTGCTAAATAAGGTCAGCAGATTTTCTTGAGAACAAAGTAGTTGTTTCCATCCCCGACTATCATACAATGCATGGATATTATCCATTAGGTCTTGTTCATTCTCACAGAAAATGAATTTTCCTCCTAGTTTGATGAAAGCGTCTGCAAATGTTTCTTCAATGGTTACATCATTTTGAGCAAATGTGCTGGCAATCGTTTCTTTATCCACTTCTGGAAATGGCATAGGAAGCGGTTGTTGGTTAAGATTTTTGCGGATCTTACTCAGTATATTTTCTCTTGATTTAGATGTTTTAAATGTTTGCATGCCTATTCCTATTCATTGAAAGATATACAAAAATAAAAAAGCGGTGATTAATCACCGCTTTTTTATTCGTTTATGCTGAAAAATTATCAGAACTTATTGCAGCTGATGTAATAGGTGGGATGCCCTCATTTGGGGTCATTTCTTCATATGGACGCTTACCTATCAAGCGTTCCAAATCATCTTTAAAGAGTACTTCTTTTTTCAGAAGCTCCTGAGCCAATATCTGAAGATGTTCCATATGGTTGCTCAACAACTGTTTAGTACGAACATATTCTCCTGCTATCAGAGTACGCACTTCCTCATCTATTAGCTTGGCAGTTTCTTCTGAGTATGGTTTGGTCATATTATACTCTTGCTGTCCATCATAATAGGATACATTACCCACCTTAGTATTCATACCATAAATGCTTATCATAGAATAAGCCATCTTAGTAATACGCTCTAAGTCGTTTTGTGCGCCAGTAGATATTTGACCAAAAACCAGTTCCTCAGCAGCACGACCACCAAACAATGCTACCATTTGATCTTGCATTTGTTCTGTAGTGTATAAGTATTGCTCTTTGGGTAAATACTGAGCATAACCTAATGCAGCTACACCACGAGGTACTATGGAGACTTTTATCAATGGGTAAGCATGTTCCAAGAACCAACCACAAATAGCATGTCCGGCTTCGTGGTAAGCTATTACTTTCTTTTCCTCAGGAGAAATGATCTTATTTTTCTTTTCCAAGCCACCTATTACACGATCAATAGCATCGTTGAAATCGTCCATGTCAACCTCTGTCTTGCCTTTACGTGCAGCGATCAAGGCAGCTTCGTTACAGATATTTGCAATGTCAGCACCTGCAAAGCCAGGAGTTTGAGAAGCCAATTTCTTGATATCAAGATCTTTTGATTTCTTGATAGGTTTCAAATGCACATCAAATATCTTCTCACGACCTTTTACATCCGGAATATCAATAGATATCTGACGATCGAAACGGCCAGGACGTAATAGCGCAGTATCCAATACATCCGGGCGGTTGGTTGCGGCTAATACAATGATACCCGTATCGCCACTAAAACCATCCATTTCTACCAATAATTGATTCAATGTGTTCTCACGTTCGTCATTACTCATTACCACGTTTTTACCACGAGCACGACCGATTGCGTCTATTTCATCAATAAATACAATACAAGGTGCTTTTTCACGAGCTTGTTTGAATAAATCGCGAACACGGCTGGCACCCACACCCACAAACAATTCTACAAAGTCAGAACCTGACATAGAAAAGAAAGGTACTTGGGCCTCGCCTGCTACTGCTTTAGCCAGCAATGTCTTACCTGTACCGGGAGGCCCAACTAATAATGCGCCTTTAGGTATCTTACCACCTAATGCAGTATACTTTTTAGGGTTTTTCAGAAAATCTACGATCTCCATTACCTCTACCTTAGCTTCATCCAATCCTGCCACATCGTTGAAAGTGATATTTACACGTGTGCCTTTTTCAAACAATTGAGCTTTCGATTTACCAATGTTGAAAATACCACCTGCTCCACCACTAGAAGCTCCGCCACCCATCTTACGCATGATGAGGAACCACATAGCAATGATCAATATACCAGGTAACAAGTATAATTGCAGAAACTCACGTAAGAATGTACCTCTGGTTTGATAAATAACACGTACGCGTTGGTTATCTGCCAGATTTTGTTGTGCATCTTTCAGGTTTTGTTCAAACTGCTCAACAGAACCGATTTTAAAAGTACCTGCCGGTCCCTTTTCATTGTTAGCATTCACAGCCGGTGCTTTACCATCAGTAGGTGCAACTTGCGGGGCAGCCTTCTGATATATCTCAACTTCTGAATTGTTTACAACTACCAGTTTGTCTACGTTCCCTTTATCAAGATACTGTGTCTTGAAATCTTGGAAACAGATCTCCTTAGCATTCTCACCTAAGCCTGTGCTGAAAAACTGCACACTCAATAGTGCAATAGCTATTAGGCCATAGATCCAATATATATTGAAACGAGGGCCTTTGCGAGGTGTGCGGGTGTCATTTCCCGGACCAGTACCGGGGCGTTTGTTATTATCTTCCATCTGTTCTTTGAGATCGTTATTATCTAATGTGAATGATTAGTCGTTATACTCGGTTCTTTCTGCATCTGCCCATAAACTTTCCAGATCGTAAAACTTGCGGTGCTCATGTTGGAAAACATGTACAACAACATTTACATAATCTACTAAAGTCCATTCTTCACCAAATTCTATATGGTAAGGTTTTTCGTCACAGTCTGTTTTTATTCTTTCCTCGATGTTTTGAGCTATTGCTTTTATCTGTATGTTAGATCTAGCCTCACATAAAATAAAAAAATCGGCCACAGCCTCATCTATCTTCCTCAGATCAAGCGCTACAATTGCTTCACCTTTCTTTTCCTTAATTGCGTCAAGAATTGTTTTAAATATCTTACTATTTCGCGTTAGGCGGGTTGTTGACTTTTTGCGTGAATGTAGCGCAGTGATTATTTTCTCCAAATTATTGCTGTTATTCTGTTTGGTTTGGTAATATCTTTACAATCTATCAAAATTATAAATCTTTTGGCACTAAACTTACAGGCTATTTTAGAAGCCCCTATTATACATCTTGATACTATAGACAGTACCAATAACTATGCCATGCAGCTAATAGATGCCGATAAGGCACAGCCAGGCCTGACAATAGTGGCTAATGAGCAAACATCAGGTAAGGGGCAAAGGGGTAAACAATGGGTAGGAGTACCCGGCGAAAGCCTGTTAATGAGTCTTATAGTACAGCCAGAACATAAGCTGGATAGCCAATTTGCCTTTAATGCTGCTGTTGCAACAGCAATTGCTGAGGTTTTGGGGGAGTTAGTAACAGATACCAATGTACGTATTAAATGGCCCAATGATATGATAGTCAATGACAAAAAGACAGGGGGCATATTAATAGAAAATGTACTCAGAGGTTCGCAGTGGATGTACAGTGTTATAGGTATAGGTATCAATGTGCTGCAAACGCATTTCCCGGAGGAATTGCCTTATGCTACATCATTAAGAATGGAGACAGGTAAGATATTTAATATTAATAAACTATGTATAGCTCTAAGAAAAAACATTGTAAATAATATATATTCATTGCGATCGAATGAGGAAAGCATAGAACAGTACAACAATTATCTTTATAAGAGGGATATGGATCAGAGATTTTCGGATACTTCTGGTGAATGGATGGCACATATCCATAAAGTGATAGATACAGGACAATTGCTAGTAACCAGAGAAGATGGAAAGGTGGAACAATATTCTCATGGGCAAGTGGTTTGGGTATGGGGCAATTAATTAGATACTAAAATTAGTTTTTGAAATTAAGAATGACAGCATCTGTTAATGTAAAAAAAGAATGGTGGTTGCATGTATCTATTATGATCATAGCAACTGTATTTGCGTACACCAAGATTTTTAATGCTGGTTTCATGTCGTGGGATGATATGGACTATGTGTTTCAGACAAAAGATATTCAATCTATTAGTTGGGAGCATATCTGTAATTGGTTCTCTACATATTATATAGGTAATTATCAACCGCTGCCTGTTGCTACCTATGCCATAGATTTCTTACTAGGGGCTCAGCAACCGTTAGTATATCATATAGATAGCCTAATATGGCATATTGCTGATGTGTTATTGTTGTATACATTCATCAATAAGATACAGAGTAATAAAATGGTAGGGTTTATAGTGGCACTATTATTTGCACTGCATCCTACACAAACAGAAAGTATATCCTGGATAGCTGCAAGAAACAAGGTGATGAATGGCTTTTTCTTTTTCAGTGCTATGATCATGTATGTAGACTATGTAAGGAATAATGATCGTAAAAAACTAGTATGGGTATGTATAGCAGGATTTGCTGCTTATTTATGCAAAGCCACAGCTGTAGCACTTCCACTAGCACTATTTGCAATAGATATATGGTTGCAAAGATCATTGAAGGATAAGAAAGTGTGGTTAGAAAAACTACCATTGATCTTGCTGGCAATACCTATTGCTATAATGACTTTGAATGCACAAAAGCAAGTGAACTTCTTAGAAGTACATCATGAGTTTCATTGGTATGATAGGGTAGCATTTGGTGGCTATGCATATGTACAGTATATACTACAATTATTATGCCCGTTAAAACTATCAGTACTTTATCCATACCCAAAGGCAACCGAATTAATACATGTATTATATACAGTCATTGCTTTATGCATCGTGGGATCGATGATAGTTGCCTACAAAAAGAAATGGTATGTATTGCGTGGCGGTTTGATATTCTTCTCAGTAAATATTCTTCCAGTTCTGCAATTTGTACAGTTTGGGGAAGTATTAATGGCTGATAGGTATTTGTACATAGCTAGTATAGGTATTTGGTTTCCCATAGTATACTATATGTTTACTTATTTGGAAGCAAGATCGAAACGTATTCTTGCCATAAGTATATCCATTGGTGTATTGGGCATTTTTACCCTAATGACATTTGTACGTAATGATATATGGTTATCTGAAATGAATTTTTGGGAAGCAATAGTGGAAAAATTTCCCAATTCGTCTGTAGCACAGAATAGTATGGGAGGAGTGTATCTTAAAAAAGGAGATTATGGACAGGCCATGCAGTATATAGATGCTGCCATAGCCGAGGACCCTGATAACTATAAGGCATGGTACAATAAAGGTGTAGCATATTTACGCCAATCAATGCCGGTAGCTGCTGTGCAGGCTTTTAATAAGAGTATTTCTATTAATGAATATAGTAAAGCTCTTTTTTCAAGGGCCATGGCTAATGAGATCATGCATAAGCCTGAGCCAGCTTTAGCTGATATTGAAAAGGTATTACAACAACAACCTGATAATGCCAGAGCATATTATATCAAAGGTTCTTGTCTAGAACAAATGAACAATATACCCGAGGCTATTAATAGTTACACAATGGCCATAGAGCGTGAATCCGGAGAGCCTCTATATTTTCTGAAAAGAGGTGTTCTTAATGCTAAAACAAACAGAAACAATGAGGCCATTAGTGACCTGGATCGTGCAATACAGATGGAACCGCGCATTGGAGAAGCATGGTATTGGAGAGGAATAGCAAAAGCTAATGTTAATCAAAACCCATGTGCAGACCTGAACGAATCAAGACGAAGAGGGTATAGAGATGCAGAAGAAGCAATACTTAAATTCTGTAAAAACTGATCATGCGAACAATTATTTCCACCAAAGGGCTCACACTCATTGCCATTCTTTTTCATCTCATAGGGTTGATAGGTATTGGCGTTTTTCATATTGATATGATCAATAGGGCAACGCCTATACATTTATTATTAATGTTCCTGCTATTATCTATTTCCTTTGCTGATACTTGGAAGGCATATTATTTATGGATGCCCATAATATTGATCATCGGCTTTGGAGTAGAGTGGATAGGGGTACATAAGGGATGGCTGTTTGGCTCTTATAGTTACACTAATGTATTAGGTTGGAAATGGCAAGATATCCCTGTTCTTATCAGTTGCAATTGGGTTATCATAGTATGTGGTGCTATTGCATTATCATCCTTGCTTACAGAGAACAAGTATTTGAATAGCATCGTAGCCGCTACGGTGGCTACAGCAGCAGATTGGGCCTTAGAGCCTGTAGCATTAAAACTCAACTATTGGCATTGGACAGGAGGGCATATCCCTCAACTAAACTATATATGCTGGTGGGCTATCAGCTTTGTATTAGCTCTTGTATGGCACTTATTTAAAAATCAGTACAACCAATTCGCTGTAAATTTGTTTATCATACAGATCATGTTTTTTGCATTTTTACAAATAATATAATGATGTGGCTGATATACATATTAATAGTTATTGCAACTTTCTTCTTTATGGAGTACGTGGCATGGGCATCTCATAGATACCTGATGCATGGTGCTTTTTGGTTTTTGCACGAAGATCATCATCAAGGGGGCTATACGCCATTTCAGAAGAACGACACTTTCTTTCTCATATTCGCTATCCCATCCTGGCTGTGTATTATGTTAGGTTGGATGAATTATACCTGGTGGGTGGTAGCTATTGGAGTAGGTATTTTTCTGTATGGATGGTGTTATTTTTTAGTACATGATGTTGTAGTGCATCAGCGTTTTAAATGGTTCAGTAGAAGTAATAACAGATATATCAAAGTCATTCGATGGGCACATAAAATGCACCATAAACATCTGAATAAAGAAGATGGAGAATCATTTGGTTTATTAATAGTACCCAAAAAATACTGGGATAAGGTAAGAAATGATGAAAGACAACAATCTATATCATAACCCTATAACCATCCTGTATGAACTCACATTATACTTACCTTCTTATAGATACAGCTACTGTATTATTCCCATTGCTGCTGAGTTTTGATAAGAAAGTAGCCTTCTACAAACAATGGAAATACTTATGGATAGGTACTCTTCTTACTGGCACTATATTCATTCTGTGGGATATACTGTTCACTCAATGGGGAATATGGTCATTCAGTAATTCATATACATTAGGTATTAGGTTAACAGGATTGCCTATTGAAGAATGGCTTTTTTTCTTCACAGTGCCATATTCATGCACCTTTATTTACGAATGCCTTCTGGCATATTTCCCATTTAGGAAAAGGAGGGATAAGTATTGGAGTGTATTCACAGTATTGGGTATATTACTAGTAGCGAGTGCTTTAGTGTTTTATACTAAAGCCTATACATTTTCTTCTTTCATAGGTTGTGGTATAGCATTAATGATGTTGTCTTTATTCAGGAAGGATATTCCCACTTTCAGAGCTGATGTTTTTTTGCTTACTTTTTTAATTAGCATTGTCCCATTCCTTATTGTAAATGGTGTACTCACTGCGCTACCTGTAGTGATATATAATAACTCGGAGAACTTAGGTATTAGGATATCCTCCATCCCCTTTGAAGATAATTTCTACGGTATGCTATTGATGTTAGGTAATATAGCCGGAATGGAATGGGCTAGAGGTAGAAAACTAAGGGTGCATATCTGACCAATTCTTCAATAATTGCAAGCCATATTCGGTACCTATTGATTCCGGGTGGAATTGCAAACCCATACAAGGGTATTCTTTATGAGCTAGCGCCATAACTATCCCATCATCTGTGCTAGCTACCACTTCTAGGTTAGTATTCTCAAATCCTTTTACTGCCAGAGAGTGATAGCGCATCACTGTAAAAGGAGAAGGGATGTTATGGAATATTGGATGTTGGTTATGACTGATAAGGCTGGTTTTGCCATGCATAGGATAATCGGTATGTACAAGCTCTGCACCAAAGTACATACCTAATCCCTGATGACCCAAACATACTCCTAGTATAGGCACTTTGTCATGAAAATGAGCTATTAGCTCCATACACAAACCTGCTTGTAGCGGAGTCTTAGGGCCAGGAGAAATGATAATACGCGATGGCCGAAGCTCTATTAATTGCTGTAGGCTTATTTCATCATTCCTATATACTATACATTCATTACCCGTCTGTAATAGGTAGTGATGCAGAATATGAGTGAACGAGTCGTAATTATCTATGAGTACCCACATGATCCGGTAATTGTTTATTTACATGATCAAAGAAATGTTGCAGATCTGCCATCATATTTTTGGCAAATGGTAACAATCCACCTATATGTGTAAACACCCATGGGGCTATAGGTGCAAAAAAATGGTACGTATATGATTTGGAAATTGTAGCAGGAGATATCAGGTGCATTTTATCGCATAACCATAGTATAGAGCTCCACATAAAGGATGTGATACCTACATATAATAGGGCTCCTAAGAGTTTGTTGATAGTACCCAGCATCACTGCCTTTAAAGCACTATCTATTAATCTCGCTAGCAGCCATACAAGTACTACTACTATCAGGAACATCAGTACATAGCATATTACCTGTCCCCAGCCCGATGTTATAATGCCTTTGTCTAGTAAGTATTGTGCTAAAGTTTGTGAGAATTTCATGGCGAAGATGGCGCCCAATAAAATTCCCACAAATGAAAATATAGCTATGATGAGGCCTTTTTGATAGCCACATATAAAGAATAAAACGAGCAGGATGCCCCCTATTATATCCAGCACCATACGATTAGGCGCCTTGAGATAGTAACAACTTTACATTTTCTGATATCAGCTTACCATCTGCCTTGCCGGCCAGTTGCTTAGAGGCTACACCCATTACTTTGCCCATATCAGCAGCAGATGTGGCACCTACTTGTGCTATGATAGCTTTCAGTTCTGTTTGTATCTCTTCTACAGACATTTGTTTAGGCAGAAAACGCTCTATGATAACCAGCTCTTCTCTTTCTTTAGCAGCTAGGTCTTCACGGTTTTGAGCAACAAATATGTCTAAAGAATCACGACGTTGTTTAGCCATTTTTTGCAACATCTTTAATTCGGTAGCTTCGCTAATTACGTCGGTTGCACCTTCAGATGTTTTCTCTATAAGTATTGCAGCTTTTATAGCACGTAGTGTGCGCAATGCAGCTTCATTTTTGTCGCGCATTGCCTGCTTCAGGTCGTCCATTACTCTTTGTTCTAATGACATAGTTTTGGTCGTTTTTACAAATGTAAAATAAAACCCTTTCGCTTTTTGAGCATTGGGGAATATGTTCTTATGCTTTATTTTCTTCTAATGCTTTGATCGACTTTTTATGAAAGTCTTTGGCAAATGCTTTCATTTCATTTGCCAGTTCTGTATTGCGTGTAGCACGTATATAGGTGTCTGCCATGCCCATCATTGATTGGAAAAAGAAATCATTCATTTCATCTACCATCATTTTAGTGGTCCATAGGTCTATACGTAAGGCTGATTTAGAATCGCCATCCCACAGACCCAGCAACATTCCTTTTGCTTTTTGTAGTCCATCTACTCCGCCATCAGGTGCATTCCATTCAATGCTCTCTGGCATTTTGTCTTCATCCAGTTCTATCTGGATATTGATATTTGATTTTTGTCCCATTTCTGTTTTGTTCAATAGTTCAAAGATATGAATACTCTTATTGTGTTTTTGCCCACTTATCTAGTTGCTTTACACTGGCAGCTATGTCCTTCAGTAGTGGAGCCTCTACTATTATCTCTTCTCCCGATTCTTTTACGAATTTTAGTTTCGATGCATGTAACGCCAGTCTGCTCAGTAAAGGCCTTTCAGCTTCTTCGTTACCAGATAGTTTGTATCTGTGTTTGATGGATGACAAATAAAATGGTTTCCCATCTCCATATAATTCATCACATAGTATTGAGTGACCTATGGACATCATATGGACACGTATCTGGTGGGTACGTCCTGTATGTATCTGAAATTGTACAAATGAGAATAGTGGCCATTGAGTAATAGCTTTATAATCAGTTATAGAAGGCTTACCTTTCTTTGTGGTCACCATTTTGCCTTTTATGGTTGGGTGTTCCGCTATGGGTTTTTCTATTCTGCCTTCTTCGGGTATCAATCTGCCATGTACCAGTCCTACATAATATTTCTCAATATCGTGTTCCTGAAACAGCTTTGATAAGTGCCGATGTGTTTCTTCATTTTTTGCAAAACATATCACACCGCTGGTATCTCTATCTAGGCGATGCACTACCCATACTTTCGATTTCAGTTGTGTTTCCAACAGTTTATTCAGGCAGGGCATATTAGTATCAAACCTATCGGGTATTACTAATAGGCCTGCAGGTTTATTTACTATTATAAGGTCACTATCTTCATACAGCACTTCCATGTTCATAATTCTCTAATCTTTAAAGTATTGTTTCAGGCAAATGTCTTCCCTGCGTCTCATCTCTTTTCTGGCTATGTCCGTCTTGTCTTTGAACCCGCAAAGATGCAACGCTCCGTGGAATATTACACGGTGTAATTCATTTTCATAGCTCACTTCGAATTTTTCTGCATTTTCAGCTACTCGTTCTGTACTAATGTATATTTCTCCTATCAGCTCTTCTTTCCCCTCACTCATGTCGAAAGTAATAATATCTGTTAGGGTATTATGTTTGAGAAAATTCTGATTCATTTGTAGAAGCTGCTCATCACTACAGAAAATATAGGTAAGCTGTGTCTTATTTACTTTTTTTAGGTGTTTACCTATCAATAAGTCTAAAAACAAAGATAAGTTTCGTTTATCCTTCAGTTTTGACTTTACATCTTGTTCATAAAACCTTGCAGGCATACCTATAGAATTTGGGCGAAGTTCGTAACATTTTTTAGGTGCTCCTACACATCTGTTGTACTTTTGTTCAAATGGATCTGACCGAGGACAAAATAGTGCGTCTTTCTCATTTACCAACCGGTAAACATGCTGTAATAAAAAGCCACGAGGAAAGCGATTTTCAACTTACATTAATGGAGATGGGTTGTGTACCCGGAGAACCTGTATGGGTAGAGATGATAGCTCCCATGGGCGATCCATTGGCTATACAGATAGCCGGTTATCATCTTAGTATTCGTAAGCAGGATGCAGATAGGATATGGGTTGAAATTGTCTAAATGTCGTGTTTTGTTTATGTATTATTGATTTTTTGATCTGGAAATCTCATTTTTAATCTACTCTCAGGGAGTTATTCTATTTTTTTAGCTTTGTTTTATGCACATTGGATTGTATTTCGGAAGTTTTAATCCTATTCATATTGGCCATTTGATCGTAGCAAACCACGTCATTGAATACACAGATGTAGATAAGATATGGTTTGTGGTTTCTCCGCATAATCCACTAAAGGATACACATTCATTATTGAATGAATATCACCGTTTGCATTTGGTGAACCTGGCCATTGAAGGAAATAATAAGTTTCGAGCCAGTAATGTAGAATTTAACCTACCAAAGCCATCATATACTATAGATACACTTACATATCTCAGTGAAAAATTTCCATTAGAGCGTTTTTCTGTCATTATGGGGGCCGATAGTTTTCAAAACATCCATAGATGGAAGAATTACGAACAGCTCATTAGTCAGTACTCACTTATCATATATAATCGTCCTGGTTTTGAAATAAAGGATACACCAGGTACTGATATTTCAGTATTAGATGCTCCATTATTAGAGATATCATCCACTTTCATACGTAGCCAGATCAAGGAGGGCAAGTCTATTCAGTATATTGTACCTGATGCTGTAAACGAATATATACAGGCCAATCATTATTACCATTAGCTAAAGGCGATCCTCACTTTACTGCAAATGTGATAAAATCCTTAAATCGGGCTTATATACCAACATTGGCCTGATATTTCGTAACTTTGCTGTGAAATTGAACGTCGTTTTAATAACGTATTAATATCACATTATCATGAGCAAAGCTGGGAAAACAATAGCAACATTATTAGTAGGTGCGGCAGTAGGTGCAGCAGTAGGATATATACTGGCTACCGATAAAGACAAGCGTAAAGAAGACATTGATCGACTGAAAGATCGTCTCAATGGTTTGAAGGATAAATTCGCAAAAAAGACAGAAGACATAGAGCAGGAAATATATAATGGCTAATCCCCAATTCCACAATGAATATTCTCGGTAATTTGAAGGATAAAGTAGTTGATTTTGTTGATGTACGTGTACGTCTGCTTAAGCTTTCCGTTGTTGAACGCACTGCAAGTATACTTAGTTACTTTGCATTCTTGATGATCATCCTTCTTATTGCTTTATTGGCATTTGTGTTCATTGGTTTTGGTATGGCAGAATGGTTTACTGCGCTACTCGATTCTCGTTCAGGTGGATTCTTTTTGGCAGCTTTTGTATTTATTTTGTTACTTGTTATCACTTTTGCACTTCGTGCAAAGCTCTTTCATAGGTTTGCAAATATATTTGTGCAATTGCTGACAGAAGACGATGAAGAGAGCGATACTACCGATTAATACATACTTTTTCATCATTATTTAGTTACAGCATTTCTACATGAAACTTTATCCTAAAAGGCTGAACAGCTTAGCAGAACTAAAGAAGGAAAAGCATATGCTAATGCTTGCAAAAAAGGAATCAGAATTACCTGATGTCTTGTCTTTTGATTTGCCTCTGCTTAGTGGTTTGGGTAAGAAAAAGGATGTAGAACAAGCTTCTGAGGATGATAATATTGTTGTAGATCTGATTGCCTCTTTTATTGAATCTCCTGATCTTTCCAATTTGATCACTACTGTTGCTAAGCCTATTTTGAATTATGCTAAAGATAAAGCCGGCACAAGTATCCTAAAATCAGCTGCTAAAGAAGTAATTGGTGGATATGCCAAATGGAAGGCAATTGAACTTGGGTTTCGCGGAGTAAAGCATCTGGTGAAAACTAAAATGGACAAGCGAAAAAAAGATTAGTATTCCCTCCCTTTTTACTTATTTATTTAATTAATGGTTATCGTGTAATGCTACTAATGGTATATGGCTCATCTTTACCATAGCTTTTGTATGGCTCTTATGGAATAGATTTTCAAAAAACAAATGCTTTTGTGGTACTACCACCAACCAATCCATTTTATGAGTATCAACGAATTGTTGAATAGCCTCATCAGTATTTTCATTGTCTACAAAATGGTATTCCGGATTTAGTGATTTCAGTAATCCATGTATGGCAGTTTCTTCCAGTGGTGAATCAGGTCCGTAGTTTTTATTATTATGGTCTACATTTAGTATATGCAGTTGAGCACCGGTAGCTTGTACTAGATCTATTAAGTGCTGTGTTGATACATGTTCTTTATAGTTCTTAAGGTCACATGCAAAGCAGATTTTTTGAACAGGTTTGTAAGCAACACCTTGGGGTATTGCTATTACATTATATGCCAAATGTTTCAAGGCACTTACTGCTGTACTACCCAGCCAAGATGCTGAATTGTCCGTACTATTATTACCAAATACTATAAACCAGGGCTTGGCTTTTTCTGTAAGTTCTTCTAGACAGTCTATAATATCACCGTACATCACTTTCCCTGTTAATTCTACACCAGGGTTCTTAGCTATTGTAGCTTCCACAAATACTTTCATTCTGCGTTCGGCTATACCCATGCCTTCATCTATCGGCATAACAGGTATGGGTGTATCGCTGATGGTAATGGGGATCATAAATGAATGTAAAATAATAACCGAAGCCCTATGCTCTTTAGCCATTGAACATGCATAATGCACTGCATTTTCAGATGCATCAGAAAAATCCGTAGTTGCAATAATTAAAGACATAACAGTATATTTTACTCATCAAAAGAAAGAAAAAAAAACTGTAAAATGCAAAAAAAACAAAATGTTGAGATCTTTATTTTTTCTTCAAAGATAACATGTGGAAGGCTTTCTTCACTACTTGTAAGAAGGTGGTAAAGAGTATTTTAATATCCAGCCAAATGCTGCGATTTTTCAGATAATATATATCCCATTGGATTCGTTTGCGTAACTCACGTTCAATATTGATTTCACCAATGTAGCCCTTTATCTGAGCCATACCTGTCATACCTGGATGTACCTCATGACGCAGATTATAATAGGGTATACGTTGTGCATAATAACCTGTATGGTATAACATGTGTGGCCTTGGTCCCACAATACTCATATCCCCAATCAGTACATTAAACAATTGTGGTGTTTCATCTAAGTGTGTTATCCTCAGGAATTTACCTATTGCAGTAATACGTTTATCGTTGTTCGTTGCTTGCTTAATATGAGCTTCGTCGTTCACATACATGGTCCTAAACTTATAGCAATCAAATTCTATTCCCTTATAACCTGTACGTTTTTGAATAAAAAAAACTGGACCCTTTGATGTAAGCTTTATCATCAATGCTATTATAGGGTATAGCCATGACATTACAAGTATTGTGAAAAATAACGATATTATAATATCTATGGTGCGTTTTGTTGATTGATAGTATGATGAAGGTTCGTATACCATATAACGTTGGTTAATCTCCTCGAACATTTCGCGTATTTCAGCGATATCCGATGGAGGAGCAACTTGGCGTGCAGGTTTTTCTACAGGAAAATTAATTACAAAAGGTTGTTCCATTTAAATGGTCAGGTACGAGTTGTTTGCTTACTCATTATACACTACAAAAGTCGTTTCTTTTTTCAGCGCATGCAAAAATCGCAAAATGTTTTCATATTCCCTTAACATTTAGTTCATTTTTCTTATTTGTTGATTCTGAGTAAATTAATCGCCAATATAAGCACGAAAAAAATGTATAATATACTATTCCTGCATGAGTTTGTAATGCGGCTTCCTGTACCATAAATAATATTGATGAAATATTAAATATAATGAATTCCTTTTTATATTCTATTTTGTTTATATATAAAAATGGAGCAAATACTATCAGAATAAATACCGATAAACCAATTATGCCTAACATAATTAGTGATTGCAAAAACATATTGTGCAAGTTGATATTATGAAGCAGCGATTTTTCACTGGAATCTAAACCATACTGAGATATTTTCTCGTTTTGTATAGTTGCTACATCACCATTTCCTATTCCTTTCCACCATAGTTTTTTATCTTTAATATTTTCCATGCCTATTCGCCATAGGAATAATCGCATTGATAGATTACTGAATTGCTGATCAGTACCTCTATAATCTTTAAGCCAAGCCTTATCTACTTTGCTATCTAATACATCCATATATCGTTGCCGTATAGGATTAGGCTTGATAGCCAGCAATACTATCAATACAATTGTAACTAGAGAGATAGAAAATATTTGTCCAGCAGATATTTTATGATTTTTGTATATTTTTATTAGGTATTGGGGTATGATAAGGAATAAGAATAAGGCGATTAATGATTTAGAGGAAAGGAGAATAAAAAAGATCAACAATAGAGAAATAGCAAGAATGCGTAACCATTTGAATTTATGTATAAAATAATACTTATAATTAAAAAATAACAAAAGTGTTATTGAAAATATTGAATACCAAGATTCATATACCGCATTTGCATCTAGACCAACAACAAGTTTGTGGTAGAAAAAAACATCTATATCATGAGATGTTTGCCATAAATAAAATGCTTTAATAAGGCAGTAAATAGCAGTGAGACTTACCCCAGCTATAAAAGCTGTGAATATATGTTCTATCCTATTGGTATCAATAGCATTATTTGCACCTATAATGATAGGTAATATAAGGAAGCTGAGTTTTGACTGGATATCAAATAAAGACTGATCTTTATTGTGACTATAAAAATAGCTTGTTACATGTAGTAGAAAAAACAAAATCCACAATAATAATGGTTTGCTTTTCTTTAAATTAGAAAAGGTCTCTTTAAAATTGCCTTGTATTAACCATAAAAAAGCAAGTAGTATAATGGCAATAGATGCATAAATGAAATGCATAGGAATTACAAATGCCAAAACACATAAAGTGGTGTTCTGACAATACTGTAGCCATTTTGCTTTCAACATGGTTGTAAAAGTAGCTGTTTTAGTAGTAAATTTGATGATTTTTAATGTGCCTATAAAGCAATATGTGAAAAACAAAACACTCATTAACTTCTTTTCTTCGGGTATTCAGGCTATTGCTGTCCAGGTTTTAGGTGTTGTTTTTTTCTATATCATATCACTATATCTATCAAAAAACGATTTCGGACTGATAAGCTGGGCTAATGCAGTATCCATTTTTGCTACTACTGTATTGAGTTTTGGTCTGGAACAGATTGTAGTAAGGCGTGTAGCATCATCTAGTTCATCAGACTGGGCAGCAGCTGCGTATTTATGGCATGCTTTAATAGGCTCAACTATAACACTATTATTATTGTTTTGCATGTATAACTTCATGTCAGAACCATCATCAGCAATTAAGTATTTATTATGGTTTTTCATTGCACAATCTGTGATATATATAGGAGTGCCTTTAAAGCAGTACCTGAACGCAAAGGAGATATTTACTCCATATGCTATCATCGCTTTTTTTAGTAATGTATGTAAAGTGGGATTAGTTTTAATGTTGGTATACATTCAGCGATTAACGATCAATAATGTTGCTTATATACTTATTATATGTGCCGGTATTGAATTTGTGTCATTGATAATATATATAATAAACAAAACTGATTTCCATTTTCTAGTAAAGATCACAGCCTATAAAAAATTACTAAAAGAAGCGGCACCGCAGTATTTATCTGTATTATTTGATAGTAGTCTTTCCCGTATGGACTGGATATTGCTTGGGGTACTGAGTACAAAGGCTATTACAGCAGATTATAGTTTTGCCTATAGAGCATATGAAATAGCAAGGTTGCCATTATTGGTGATTGCACCATTGATAATGCCAAAATTTGCAAGGCTTTTATCATCGCGAAACGGGCTAGATACAGATAAGCAATCACAGATATCCAGCTTCTTTACCATTGAAATGTTTCTTTCAATAATTATAACACTGGTACTCAATATTTTGTGGTCGCCATTTATAGATCATGTAACAAATGGTAAATATGGTTTTTCTAATTCCATAGAGTTCATGATATTATCATTATGTATTCCACTACAGTTCTTTATGAATCTACTATGGACACTCTGTTTTACCAGTAGAATGTATAAGCCTATTTCGATTATTACTGTAGTATCGGCTATTGGCAATATTTTCATGAATTTGATACTGATACCCTTATACAAAGGTGAGGGAGCGGCGTTAGCATATTTTTTTACAACATTATTTCAATTGATAGGTTACTACATTTTGGTACGTAAGCATATCATGTCCTTCCCAATCATATCTTTTGGGATACTATTGGTGATAGGCGTCATAGTATATTTTGTAAGTTCTCACATTGGACAAAGCGTAATATTGCAAGTATTATTAGCCGTAGTGCTATTTACATTGATATCAGTAGCATTGAAGCAAATAACCAAGAACCATATATCTATATTACAATTGTATCTTAAAAGATGAACATTCTATATCTGTGTGATGAATATCCACCGGGAAGGCATGGAGGCATAGGTACTGTTGTACAATGTCTGGCACGTGAAATGGTATTACAAGGTCATAATGTAGTAGTGGCAGGATTTTATGATTGGGGATATGGAGGAGAAGATAATTATGATGATAAGGGGGTTAAAGTATTCAGATTCAAAAGAGGGTTAGATTCGAAGGTATTTTCAAATCCTGATAGTTTAACTACAAGGGTTATATATAGGATATTCAAGGCAATTGGTGTATTTCAAAATGATATTTATAAGAGCCTTAAAAAATATCAACTTTTTTTAGAGAAATTAATTGCTGAATTTAAAATAGATATTGTAGAAATGCCTGATTACAATGACTACATGCGTTTTTGTAATTCAATAGTTTCATTTCCTAAATTGTCTGTTCCTACTATTGTAAAATTGCATGGTTCTATGACCTATTATGGAAGAGAGGCCAATAGAGAAGTTCCTGTTCATATTAGAAAAATGGAGCACGACCTATTATGTCAGGCAGATAAGGTAGTAAGTGTAAGTAATTATACGGCTAATAAAACATCTACATATCTGGACTATAAGAGAGTAATAGATGTATTATACAATGGGGTAGATGTACATATTAAACCAGATAAGGTCATGAAAATACATGACAGGGTCATATTTACAGGAACATTAGTAGAAAAGAAAGGCATCTATCAGCTGGTGAAAGCATGGAATATTGTAAATGCACAAATGCCTGAGGCCGAATTGATTGTTTTGGGGAAAGGGCCAATTGAAAAGATAAGCAAACTTTTAAATTTGAAGGCTTTAAAGAGGGTGCAATTCAAAGGGCATGTAAGCAGAGAGGTATTATTAGAATATGTAGCCAGTTCGCAGATAGCTGTTTTGCCATCTTATGCAGAAACTTTTGGATTGGCAGCAATAGAAGCTATGGTATGTGGCACTGCCGTGATCTATACGAATAGAACAGTAGGGGGAGAGATAGTAGACGATACAATTAATGGATTATTAGTAGATCCTGATAATGTCGAGGATATTGCATCTAAAATAGTCTATTTATTACAAAATGCTGAAATTTGCGACCAATTAGCTTTGAGAGGTAATGAGAAATCAATTAAGAAATTTAATATTGAAGTGATTGCAAAACAGCATGAAGAACTATATAATAATGTTGTAAATAATGTGAGAATAGATAATAAGTGATTATGGGAAAAAGGTTAACTGACATTTTGAATAAATATTTGCAACCATTTTTTGGCAATCTTGGTCAAATAAACTGGGCTTTCTTTATATTACTGATCGGTGCAGTAAATGTAAAATTGTATGTAAAAGCGGCAGTATGTATAGGGTATTTTTTTTACTTACTATATAAGAAGATTCCTTTAGAAAGAAAGCTATATGGGGTGTCAGTATTTTATTGCTTCATGGCATTGTATAGTATCGTTTCAGCATTCATGCACCATTCGTTACAGAGGGAAGGTTACTGGTTAGGCTTTTTGTATGGAATTATACAATGGTTGATACCCGGTATTCTATTTTATTTATTCTATGTAACAGTAATCAATACAAAGAAAGAAGTGTTTGAAAAGACAGTGAGTCTCTTTTTTACATTGAATGTTGTCGTATCAATAGTGCAATTGGCAAGTATGATGATAGCATCGCGCAGTATGATGCCATATTGGGTATTTGACAAAGCAGACTATTTTGGGGTATCTACAGGAGATCATTTACATGGTGTCTTTGGTAGCAATTCTATCACCAATGCAGCTATTTGCTCATTGGGCAGTATATTCTTTTTATATAGGCACAAAATAACAAAAGCATTATTATGTCTTTTCGTAATGTTGCTATGTACCAGCAATATCACTTTGTTCTTCTTTATATTTATTTTACTTGTCATGGTATTTACTGTAAAGAAATATCCATTACGAAATCAAGTGGTACTTTTTCTATTATCTACAGTTATTATATATCCTGTATTATCTCCAGGGAATCTGAAGTATATGAATACAGTCTATAAGAAAATATTCCTAACCCATGAGCAGTCACCTAATTTCAATAATCAATATTTAAATTCTATGGATGCATGGTCTCGATCTGAACTACGAGATAAGCATAAACAGATCAACGGTACTGTTATTAACCCCAACTATATTTCCGAACTAAAAGTATTGAGGCAAAATGGGACAGTCCCATTAGTGCTTCATAGTTCTGTTCTATTAGATCAGGATTCTGTCAAGAAGTGTTTTTATAATATGTATTACTTATCTACATCAAGAACGCCTTTAGTACATTATGCAAAACCTGCGAAGTTATTTAGCATGAAGCAAACAGTTAATTACCTAAGCAGCGATTGGGCTCATTGTGTATTTGGTGCAGGTATGGGTAATTTTTCATCAAAACTGGCTATAAAAATGACAGGCTTAGGCTTGCAAGGAACCTATCCTGAAAAGTATGTATATGCAGATACTCCTTTTGTGAAATTTCATCTATTCAGCATATTGTATTGTATATCACAACCTGTAGCTCTACACTCTGCATTGAATATGCCCAATAGCGTGTATAATCAGATAGCAGGTGAATATGGAATGATAGGAATTTTCATTTTCATTTTTCTATATATAGGTTTTTGGTGGAAGAACAGAAAGGAATTAGGTTATGGTAAATATCTTATAGTGCTATTATTTATGTTCTTAGGCATTGAATATTGGTTTGAGATGATATCATTTACAGTCATTTTTGAATTATTAATGTTAATGGACATGCATTTATACAATAAAGAAAATGGGGCAACAACAATATCCGGTGACGGTTCTGATGCCCGCATATAATGCAGGGCCTTATATTAGAGAAGCTATTGATAGTGTATTGCAACAGACATACACTGATTTTGAGTTTTTAATAATCAATGATGGGTCGAAGGATGAAACACTGAGTATCATTCGTTCGTATAACGACCAACGAATAAGGTTAATAGACCAAGCTAATAAGGGGTTGATAGATTCATTAAATGATGGTATCAAGCTGTCGCAAGGCAGTATCATAGCCCGTATGGATGCTGATGATGTATGTTTGCCTAATAGGTTAGCAGTACAAATGGAATACTTGAAAAGGAACCCGGAATATATAGCTGTTGGGTCAGAAGCAGATGTGATGGATAAGGAAGGCAATTACCTACTAAGATTAACCCCAATAGCGCACACGAACGAAGAAGTAGTAGAACGAATCGATTTGAAATGCCCTTTCATTCATCCATGTGTTGCTTTCAGGAAGGATGCAGTGTTGCAAGTAGGAGGATATCCGAAAAATGCGCTCACCTTTGAAGATCATCTTTTATGGAAAGAACTATTGACAGTAGGAAAAGTGTGTAATTTGAAAGACGTATTGCTGAAAGTAAGGTTCAACCCTGAATCTGTAACAATAGATGAGAAATGGAGAGGTGAAGCTTTTATAGAAATAAGGAAAAGATCTGTGCATAATGGTTTTGTATCAAATGAGGACGCAATTGAACTGAAAGAGATCGTTTCTAAGCAAAATTTTTCAGAGTACAAGCATGCCTCATATTTTGCCATGGTAGGAAAAAAATATCTTTGGGATAACCCCAATGCACAATTGGCAAGAAGTCATTTTGCAAAGGCGATTAAGCTATATCCAAAGAATAAAGAATTATATATGCTTTGGCTGATGACGTTTTTGCCTTCAGTAATAGTCAATAAAATATACACCAGTTTTAAAAAGAGATAATTGATCCTATGTTAAAGGTGGCATTCATTAGTCGTTCTACATTGTTTAGCTCTCCGGGTGGAGATTCTACACAGCTGGAAATGACAGCAAAATGTCTACGTGCCTTAGGAGTAACAGTGGATATATATATATCCGGACAAGTGGTAAATTATAGTGAGTATAACCTCTTGCATTTTTTTAACATTATAAGGCCAGCTGATATTATAACACATATTGATAGAACAGATACGCCATTTGTTGTATCAACTATCTTTGTGCAATATGGTGAGTATGAAAAAAAGGCTCGCAAAGGAATAGGAGGGATTGTAAGTAATCTATTACCGGAGAATACTATAGAATATGTGAAAGTGATAGCTCGCAGAGTATTGAATGGCGAAAAAATAGGTAGTTATAAGTACTTGTTATGGGGACACAAGAGATCTATACAATACATAGCCCGAAAGGCTGCATGTTTATTGCCTAATTCGCATAATGAATATCGTAGGTTTGCTGCAATGTATAATATAGAAAGACCATACAGATTTGTACCTAATGGTGTGGATAGCAATATAGTGAATAAAGTCTATACGCCTATTGCTACTTATAAAGGCGCTGTTATTTGTATGGGACGTATTGAGGGGCGAAAGAATCAACTGAGTTTAATTAGAGCTTTGAAAAACACTGCTCTCAGGCTTTTTATACATGGTAAGCCATCGCCTAACAATATGGCATACTTTGACCTCTGTAAGGCAGAAGCAACTGAAAATATTCATATCTCAGAATGGCTGCAAGATGAAGAATTGTATGCTGTGTATAGTAGCGCTAAAGTACATTGTTTGCCAAGTTATTTTGAAACAACAGGGCTATCGTCATTAGAGGCTGCTGTAATGGGATGTAATATTGTTGTGACAGATAAAGGGGATACAAATGAGTATTTTGAAGGTTATGCCTGGTTTTGTGACCCTGATGATACGGCATCAATACGCAAAGCTGTAGAAGATGCGCATAAGGCACCATACAATCAATCTTTTAGAGAGAAGATACTGAGTGACTATACTTGGGAAAAAGCAGCAGCAGAAACATTGATAGTTTATAAACAGGTGTTAGGACTATAAAAATCAATAGATTGTCGAGAAAAATAAAAATTGGCATTTTAGGTACACGAGGCATACCCAATAGATATGGGGGCTTTGAGCAATGTGCCGAATATCTGGCTCTGGGACTTGTACAAAAGGGACATGGAGTATGGGTTTATAATTCTCATGATCATGAATACCAAGATGTGGAATGGAATGGTGTACATATCATTCATTGTAACGACCCTGAGAAAAGACTAGGTACCGCAGGGCAGTTCATTTATGATTGGAATTGCATTCAGGATGCACGTAAACGTGATTTTGACATCTTGTTGCAATTAGGGTATACCAGCAATTCTATATGGTTTAGTAGATGGCCTAAATACTGTGTGAACATAGTGAATATGGATGGGCTGGAGTGGAAACGCAGTAAATACAGCAAAAAAGTACAATGGTTTCTGAAGCATGCTGAGAAATGGGCAGCTAAACATGGTGATGTATTAATAGCAGATTCTGTAGGCATACAACAATATTTGAAAGAGACTTATAATAAGCTATCTCATTTTATTGCATATGGGGCTGATATAGTTACACATACAGATGTGTCTGTACTAAAGAAGTATGACCTTATACCTTATCAGTATGCTATACTCATAGCTCGTATGGAGCCAGAGAATAATATTGAAATGATCATTAAGGGTTATGTTCAGAGTGGCAATTTGCAACCTTTAGTAGTGGTGGGAAAAACAGATAATTACTTTGGTACGTACCTTAAAGAAACTTACCAAGCGCAAAACCAGATAAAGTTTACAGGCGGTATCTATGATGGCGATATTATCAATAACCTACGTTACTTCTCTTTGCTTTATTTTCATGGTCACTCTGTAGGAGGTACTAATCCATCTTTGCTGGAGGCAATGGGCTGTAGTGCACTGATAGCTGCCAATGATAATGTATTCAATAAGGCGGTGTTAGGTAATGATGCATTATATTTTGCTAATACAAATGATGTTGCTAGGATTGCACATGATATTACCGAAAAAAGCAAGCATCAGCTGCATATAGATAATAATATACAAAAAATACGCGACCATTATAATTGGCCGCGTATAATAGATGAATATGAAAGAGTGATGTTAGACTCTGTAAGAAAATAATTACTTTATTTAACTGCCTTGGCTTTGAAAGCACTGATGGCGTTGCGTGTAAAGTCGCTTAGTACCAAACGTCCACTGATAGCTGCTCTATCTGTTAATAGTGTGTCCCAGTTTTCTGTACCATGCCAGAATATTTTCTTTAATTGCAACATAGCATCAGGGCTACTATGTGCCAGTCGCTCTGCCAGATTATTCACAGCATCATCCAGGTCCTCAACATTATGATGCAGTTCTGCAAATAGACCATGTTTTTTAGCCCATTCAGCAGAGCGCCATTCAGTAGCATCTATTGCCAATTGAGAAAAAGCAGATAAACCAACTTTGCGTTCTACAGCCGGGCCTACTACAAACGGTCCAATACCTACAGCAAGTTCACTGAGTTTTACAGAGGCTGTATCTAAGGCTATGGCATAATCGGTAGCCGCGGCTAAGCCTACACCACCACCCACTGCTTTGCCTTGTATACGTCCTATTATCAGTTTATGGCATTTGCGCATAGCATTGATCACATTGGCAAAACCATTAAAGAAAGTTTTTCCTTCAGCATCAGTATTGATAGCAGTGAGCTCATCAAATGATGCACCTGCACAAAATGCCTTATCACCTGCACTCTTCAATACTATCACTTTGATACGGTCATCTATGCCCATATCATTAATTGTTTTGGCAAGATCATTTAGTATAGCTGCGGGCAATGAGTTGCTGGATGGATGATAGAATTCAATGGTGGCAATACCATGATCAGTTTCACTACGTACATAACCTTCCGGATGTTG
Organism: Bacteroidota bacterium; assembly: GCA_037144255.1. Lineage (GTDB taxonomy): Bacteria > Bacteroidota > Bacteroidia > Chitinophagales > Chitinophagaceae > JBAWXE01. The sequence goes on from JBAWXE010000003.1 coordinate 72,570, forward strand.
CATAAGGGTGTGCTATTTAGAATTGCAAATATCTAACAAAACTCAAAAAATAGAAATAAAATATAAAAAATATTAATTTATATGATAATTAGTACTGATTCAGCTTCTTTACCATGGTAAGTATGGTAGCTATAGCAACTGTTTCGCCCGTTTCGTCATATACATCTACCAGCCATTTTACAATGCCTTTAGATATGTCTTCTTCGCTACGTTTTTCCTGATCTATTTTTTCTTTAACTGTCAACCTAACACCTATGGTCATGCCTGGGTAAACAGGTTTTGTAAAGCGGGCTTCATCTATTCCATAATTCAGTAATACTGGTCCCTTCTTAGGGTCTACGAACAGCCCTGCTGCTTTAGACAAGATGAAGTAACCATGTGCCACTCTTTTCTCAAAAATGGTTCCATCTAATGATGTGGCATCCATATGAGCATAGAAATTATCACCGCTTACATTGGCAAAATTAGTGATATCTGTCTCAGTTACAGTGTGCTTATGTGTTATTACAGTATCTCCTACAGTCAATTCTTCAAAATGTTTACGGAATGGATGTACGATAGTTTCAGTTTGTTTGCCTTGTTGTTGATACACATTGCTGATGTGGGTAAGAGTAGTTGGAGAGCCTTGCACAGCAGTACGATGCAGGTAATGCATTACGCCGCGTTTGCCACCCATTTCCTCGCCTCCACCAGCCCGTCCCGGACCACCATGCACTAATAATGGCATTGGTGAACCATGACCTGTACTTTCTTTAGCACAGTCGTTGTTCAATACCAGTATGCGTCCGTGCATGCAAGCAACACCTAAAGTAAATTCTTTGGCTACATCGTCATTCTGCGTTACTAATGAACATACCAGCGATCCTTTACCCATACGTGCTAGTTGTATAGCATCTGCCAAAGTATTGTAGGGCATGATAGTAGATACAGGTCCGAATGCTTCTATATTATGACAGTCGGTTTTAGTAAAAGGTTCTGTATTCAGGAAAATAAGTGGAGGTAAGAATGCACCCTTTTCTTTATCGGCACCAATTACTTCAAAATGTTGCAGATCTCCAATTACTATACTTTGAGATTTAGCAAGTTGTTGCACTTTCTCACGTACTTCATTTCTTTGAGCTATGCCTGCCAAAGGTCCCATACGTACCCCTTCTACCGATGGATCTCCTATAGTTGTACTTTTCAGTCTTTTACCTAATGCTATTTGTACTTCTTCCACTCTGTCTGTCGGTACTATGATACGGCGAATAGCTGTACATTTTTGTCCTGCTTTAACAGTTATTTCACGTGCTACTTCCTTGATGAAAATATCAAATTCTGGCATAGATATTTGTACATCAGGTCCTAATACACAACAGTTGAGAGAATCTGCTTCCATATTAAATGGTACAGCTTCATCTACTATTCTTGGGTGAGATTTAAGTTTTTTACCCGTTTCTGCCGATCCAGTAAAGGTTACCACATCTTGGTTCTCTATAGTATCAAGTATACCTCTTGCTGAACCGCATATTAGTTGTATTGCACCTTCCGGCAGAATTCCAGAACGTATGATCTCTTCAAATACTACCTCAGTAAGATAAGAGGTAAGTGTAGCAGGTTTTACTATCGCAGGTACGCCTGCTAATAGGTTCACTGCTATTTTTTCCAACATACCCCACACAGGGAAGTTGAATGCATTGATATGTATGGCTACTCCCTCACGTGGTACCATGATATGTAATCCCATAAACGTTCCATTCTTAGAAAGCTTGGCAGATTCGCCATCTACATAGAATGTCTCATTAGGGAATTGGCGCCTTAAACTGGCATATGCAAACAGATTGCCTATACCGCCTTCTATATCTATCCAAGAATCTACTCTGGTAGCACCTGAGTAAGAACTGATCTGGTAGAAAAATTCTTTTTTCTGCATCAGATACATAGCCAGCGCTTTCAGCATTCGACCGCGTTCCTGAAATGTGAGTTTGCGTAGAGCAGGCCCACCTACCCTACGAGCATATTGCATCATTGCACCAAAATCCAAACCTTCGCTATTGGCAGTGTATATAGCATTGCCTGTTATGGCATTGTGCAATACTTCTCCTTCTTTCTTTGCCGTTACCCATTTACCTTCGGCATAGTTTTTCAACTGTGTTACTGACATATGTATAATATTGAAAGAATTATTATTGATTGATAATTAGCTGTATTTTTCCACTGTAGCATGCAATTTATAATATTTACAAGGAATTTCATTTTAGTCAAGACTATTGCCCTATTGTTTATTATTATCTATAACATACATTTATCATAAATAACTTTATTGATGCAGTTAAGTACCAATTTGTCAAAAAGCCTTGAAAAATATCTAAAAATACTGGCATGGCTTATTATACTGGTAGGCGTTGTGGTAAGGGTAGCTGTTTATATACAGAATAGGAATTTATTCATAGATGAGGCCAACCTAGCTCGTAATATATACGAACGTGGCTTTATGGCATTAACAACGCCTCTTATTTACGAGCAATATGCTCCACCGGTTTTTCTATGGATGGTCAAACTCTCTGCTCTTCTTTTCGGTTATGGAGAGATGGCCTTACGTCTCTATCCATTATTATCCGGTATTGGTGCATTAGTACTGATGCTGTTGATAATGAAAGAACTTACTTCTTTCAAATCGCTTTGGTATCCTTTATTTTTATTAGCGAGTGCTACTATACTGGTCAAATATTCTAGTGAACTGAAGCAATATATGTCTGATGTTTTTTGGGTTATGTCACTTGTTCTTTTAACCTTGAAAACCGATGTGCATAAAAGGTCTGTTGTACAGTTTGTATTTGTCTGGTTAATTATTGGGAGTGTGGCAATATGGAGCTCTATGCCTACTGTATTTATTTTGTCTGGGGTGGGTAGTTACTACATATGGTCTTGTTTACTGAATAAGAATTATAAGAAATTGATTCCTGTAGTTATAGTGGGTTGTTTGTGGTTAGTACAGTTCTTGTTTTACTACCTTACCATTCTTAAACCACAGGCTAATACCAGTTATTTACAGAATTTCCATAAGGACTATTTTCTTTTCTTTATTCCCAATGGTAAGGACCAATTAATGCATAATTGGTATGTATGTAAAGGGATATTATTAGAGGCCGGCGGTACCACAGCATTAGCATGGATCTTCAATCTATTAATGTTCTCTTTGGGGCTATAATGGCTCTGAAAAAGAGAACGGCTGTTGCATTACTCATTCTTATACCGTTAATTGCTACAATAATTGCAGCCTCATTTGGTCAATTCTCTTTGATACCACGCGTTGCGCTCTTTATGATACCATTGATCTTAATAATGATAGGTTATGGTTTTGAAAATGCTCTATTATTGAGAATTAAACCATTACAAGTATTGATAATACTCATTGGTTTGATATGTGCTAAGAATCATAATTCTATCAAAATGATCTTTGAGCCTTTCCGTAATGAACAGATCACCGATGGCTTGCAATTCTTGCAAAAAAATAATATTAGTGGTCAGCAAGTATATGTGCATCATGGTGCACGCCCCGGAATAATGTATTACACAGAGATACATCCTGATAGGCAAAAATGGAGTCAATTTAAAGATGCGCACATGCTTTGGTGGGATGTGAGATATGATACGGTTGCTCAAAGTAACCCTGGCAGAGTTGGGTTTATTTATACCAGTATGAGCCCTGATGAACGTATTGATTGCAGTAAAAAAGTAGAGAGCCACCGCAAATTGTTAGACAAATTTGAAGGTGACCCTTATAGTATCAAGTGTGCTGCTTATGTCTACGAGAAGCAATAAAGATGTTGCCGTCATTCCTTTACTCCAAACTGTCTTAAATGGTGCAATGCGTGTTTATGTAGCAATTGTACCGACATGTCATAATTCAGATCTCCAAAGAATGGATTGGTAATAGTTTTATTAGGATCTTTTTCAAATACGCTAAAAAAATGGTCTAGTTCTGCCTGCAATTCACTGATTGCTTCTGCTATGCTAATATGTTTTGTAGGGGCGGGAGTATCTGGCATTAAAATATTAGGTGTATTCTCTGGAAAAGGTTTCTCACTCATTAGGAAGCCTTGTAATTTTGTTAGTCTTTCTTCAGGCGATAATAGTGTATGTGGTGTTTTGCCGCTACCTATACGTACATAGTCACTCATGTGCTCTATCATTTGCGGCGCATTCATATTACCCCATAGTCTGGGTGTGTCAGCTGTAAGGTGAGCCAGTTTCTTTATGTATTCGTTTCTTAGAAAATGAGCTTTGCCTTGGAGATTTTCCATTACTTATTAAATTATAACAGTTGTTTTATTAGAGATTCTTGGGTAATGCCTTCTGCTTCTGCTTTATAATTACGCAACACACGGTGACGCAAAACCGGCATGGCCATTGCCTTCACATCTTCTATATCCGGAGAATATTTGCCATTCAGTAATGCATGGCATTTAGCACCTAATATCAGGTATTGCGATGCACGTGGTCCGGCACCATAAGATATATACTGTCCTGTTATTACAGGTGCATTAGCAGTGCCGGGGCGTGTTTTATGTACCAGTCCTACAGCATATTCCAGCACATTATCAGGTACAGGTACTCTGCGTATCAGGTCTTGGAAGTATAGGATAGCATTCGCATCCAGCACTTTAGGTAATTCTATGTTCGATATACCTGTTGTATTACGTACTATGGTCACTTCCTCCGCAAAACTTGGATAATCCAATGTTATCTGAAACATAAAGCGATCCAGTTGTGCTTCCGGTAATGGGTAGGTACCTTCTTGTTCTATAGGGTTCTGAGTAGCCAGTACAAAGAACGGAGATGGTAACCTATGTATTGTACCACCTGCAGTTATGTTACGTTCTTGCATGGCTTCTAGTAGTGCCGCTTGGGTTTTTGGTGGTGTACGGTTGATCTCATCGGCCAATACTATATTGGCAAATATGGGGCCTTTTAGGAAACGGAACTGGCGTTGCTCATCCAATATTTCTGCACCGGTAATATCACTTGGCATCAGATCTGGTGTGAACTGTATACGCTTAAAGGATAGGTCCAACACATCTGCCAATGTCTTTACAAGTAATGTTTTGGCTAATCCGGGTACACCCACCAATAAGCTGTGCCCATTACACAAAATTGAGGTGATCAGTTTATCTACTACATCATTCTGACCTATGATAATATGCCCTATGGCTTTGCGTATTTCTTCAAAACGTTCTTTCAGCGCCTTTGCTGCCTCAATATCCGTAGCGTATGATTGCATATTTACTATACTTTTATCTATATAAACGTGGAAGTTCTATTATTTTGTGTAAACTAACAAATACTAATTTATTG
>JBAWXE010000004.1:0-73624 GCA_037144255.1 Bacteroidota bacterium
ATCTGCTGTCTCACATATGTCAGTTCTTTCTCCGTAGCAGACGTTAATAGTTTCATATGATTTCTCCCATTTGTATTTACACATTAAGGATACGATCAAGTGGCAAAGGTCATTTACTTCAATAGTTTCCCAATAGCCCAATCCTTGAGTGTTCAAAATAATTTCTTTATCTTCTAAACATTTCTTAGCTGTATTGTAGATAATACCAGAGTTCCTATCACCTCCGTATATTCCCGGAAGGCGTAATGTAAGTCCTTTAATATCGGAAGTATTACAAAAGAAAGAAGTAATATTTTCTGCCAACATTTTGCTTAAGCCATATACACTTAAAGGTGATAGATTACCAGATTCAATAACAGGAATAGTATTTTGCTTAGCATATACTGTCATTGATGAGGAGAAAATAATCTTGTCTGTCAATGAAATAGATTTAATATATTCCAAAAACAGAGAATAATTAAATGTGTTTGAGTGCAAAACATCGTTATCCAAGTTCACTTTGCCAATACCTGAAATTTTTGCTGCAAGAATGATCACTAGATCGAATTTATTTCCCTCTAGTACCTTGTAAGTATCTAGGTTATCAAAATCAATCTGAAAATAATTATCAATATTTAATTTTTGGGTACCCGTAATAAATATGTGATTAGATGTATCCATTTTATTACTTAGATGCTTACCTAAATATCCATTACCACCAACAATAAGAATTCTACTGTTCTTCATAAAAACAATTCTCCCATCTACGATGAAGAATAATACCGGATTTAGGTCTTACTAAATTGCTTGTCGAAAATTGTTTGTTATGATTTTCAATATAAAGTGATATTTCATCTACACCACCTGCATAGCTCATAATTGTTGTAGTAGAGAATCTAGGATTAATCTCAAAGATTTTGACGTCTCCGGACTCGGTAACATATAACTGTACATTGATTGGCCCAGAGGGTTTCAATTCATTAACTATTCTAGTTGCAATAGCATCTATAACATCTGAATTCTCTGTAACAGCCACCTGAGTAATGCCTCTTTTTCTAATAATTTTTTTAGTACTAATACAAAGAATCTCATTCATATTATTTGTAGAAACACCAACCGTGTATTCTGTACCCATTACTAATTCCTGAATTAAGATATCTTTAGGGGCATATTTTTCCAATAAATAATAAGCATTCAATTCTTCATCACTGGTTATTTTTCTAATACCTCGACTACCTCTTCCTGTATTTGGTTTTACAAATATTGGATAAGGAATCTGTTGTTTGAATTCTGAACCAGTATAGGATTTAATTGAAGAAATACCTAATGAATCCAACTTGTGCATTAGTGCATACTTGTCTAAGCATAGATTGCTAAACTCAATGGTGGGAGTCATCACTGAATAGTTAAGCATGTCATTAAATTTCATTTTAGCAGTTACAATCTCTTCATCAATTAAAGGAATATAACAATCAATTTCATAACGTTGAATGATTTGACTGATAAAATCCCAATAAGTGTCATCAGAAACTAAGGGCGCCGGGAAGAAATTAAAATCAGGATATAAATTTTTCAGTAGACTATCAGAATCAACATAAAACAGGTCATACTTACCAACTAATTGATGATGTAAGTATGGGAATAGGGATCCCCCAAGACCAGACATCAATAATTTTTTCTTTCTCATATAGCTTCCCATGTAATTGGGTCATCGGTATCAATATCTATTTGTGCTCTTCTACCAATTACATAATCGAGCATAGAAGGATGGATACCATAACCAGGCCTTTTAATAATTATATCATCAGATGTAATAACTGCACCTGCCTTGATAGGTTTTTTCGCCAAAATACTGCGTCGCGCATTGGTATAGAATTCCATTTCTTCTTCACGCGGCCCATTTTTCATTCCATCACCATATGCATCTTCGACATCTCTTATTTTTGTGACCATACTTTTCAACTCGTCAGGTTGAATAGCAAAAATATGATCAGGTCCGCTCATGTTTCTATCTAATGTGTAGTGCTTTTCAATCACTTTTGCACCTAATGCCACTGCAGAACAAGCAATATGGTCTCCTAATGTATGATCTGAATACCCAACAATAACATTAAAAGCTCTTTTTATGGTATCCATTGTCCTGAGATTAGACAAATGAATAGGAGCAGGATAAATAGAAGTGCATTGCAATACTACGATCTTCTCATTTTTATTTTTTCTACAGATATTAATAGCAGTTTCAATTTCACCCATTGTAGCCATTCCGGAAGAAAAAATAACACCTTTGCCAGTTTTACTAATTTCATCAACTAAACGGACATCGACCATGTCAAATGAAGCCATTTTCATTAATGGCATATCTACTGCAATAGCTATCTTGATCGCTTCAGAGTCACAAGGAGAGTCCAAAAAATCGATTTTGTTATTTCTACAAATTTCTGCAAGTTGAGCATGCCAAGACCTATCAATTTCCAGCTTTTCAATCAAGCTAAATATGTCCTCTTCATATAAACTAATCTTGTTTGTCTTCTTGGAATAATGTTGTGAGGCCTTAAATGTTTGAAATTTTACTGCGTTAACGCCTGCCTCAGCAGCCCTTTGTATCAATTCACAAGCAATATCGAAATTGCCATTATGATTGCTACCGATCTCTGCAATAATATAGCAAGGAGAAGTATCACTAATGTTGAAAAAATGAGTTTGAATATTCATTATATTACTTTTAAAAACTGAGTATACAAGGATTCATCCATTATTGTACTACCTATACTTATAAATCCCAATTTTTCGAATGTCTTTAATGAAGAATAGTTCGTATCCTTTACTAGAGCTGTAATCCGTATGGTAGCATGATGTTCGGACACGAGTTGTTTCATTGCCATCCTTAAGATCACAGCACCTAAGCCATTTTTTCTGAATTGCTTATCAATTGAATAATCAATGAGGTAGTCTCCATTAACAAGATCAAATCTAACTTGCCCTAAAGGGTTGTGATTATTTTCAAAATAGTATAAAAACGAACTTTTTCTGTTGATATTTTTTATAAACCATTCCTTATGATGTTCTAACAAGATAGGGTCGGTATTTATGGCATTCTGTCTCACATCAGGGTCATTAGCCCAATAGAAATATGTAAGTATATCATCCAAATTAGCTTTTCGAATAGATATTTCACTCTCAACGATCAAGTCATTGAATACTTTATTCAATTTTATAGAAGAGTTCCCTGTAACATTGATCTTTTGGTTAGCAATATGAGTTTTCCACTGTTCAGACTTAATATATGTATCAATTTGTTTGGTCAAGGAATCATTACTAAGTTCTTGGAATGAGCCAACCGAAGAACAACAATTAAGTTTTACACATCCTTCAAGAATTAATCTCTGATTTTCGACATAGGTGCCTAACAATAATCCCATCCCTATACTCATAACTTCGAGACAAATACTACTTGCCGGGATAATAGCCAATTGACTATCCAACATAATATTGATCATTTCATGAGCATCAACATTAAAGTGAAGTTCAATCACTTTTGAACCATTAGATGCAACAAAATGGTTCAATTCATCTAAGTAGTGATATCCTGATCCAACAACGATATTTATCCTTTTTATCTCATCAATTAAAAGTATAGCTTCAAGTGACTTTTTCGTGAGATTATATTTATCTACTCCACCAAAACAAATAAATGCTGTATCTATAGTTTCAATCTGCCTATTTTGTTGTGCAATAACTAGAAACTCTCTTCTTAGGAGGGCAAATTGTGTACCTAAACATAATTGTGTGAAGGGGTCAGTATCATATTGTTGAGCAGAAATCCCAGCTGCATGATTAATTATCACATCTGCGCTAATATGTGAGAGATGTAGATCATCGATATAAACCAATTTACAACCTCTATTTTTGATTGCTATTCTGTATTCATCATCAAATTGGTAACCATCAAGTACAACAATATCAATATTGTCCAAATGATGAATTAATTCTTCAGCTTTGGGGATATTGGATTTAGGCAATTCGATGATATTATTGCAGTTTTCTATTATTATTTCCTTTAAAATTTTTGCTGGATCTTGAATAGCAAAATGACAGGAATAATTTTCACGTAACATAGATATTAGAGCCAAACTGCGCATAACATGGCCTAGTCCAATTACATTATTTCCATCAGCTCTAAATAAAATATTTCGCATTATTTTATCTTAGTATACTTATTCAATGTATCAATTAATGTTCTATCAGTTTGGTATTTTACTTCAAGGTTAGAATTAATCTTTGCGATATCAGGATTACTATCTAAATAGTTGAAGATATTTTTGAGATTTGTATCTAAATTCTTCTCTTTGAAATGGTCATAAATCTTATTGAACATGATTAGATCTTCTGGGTAATCTAATGTAAGGCGATAATCCCTTATTAAATGATTTGGAAGATCAACCAAATTCAATTTAAAATATTCTGGGTTATTCATAAAATAAAAGGTCATATACTCCGAATAATCAGCAGATGGAAAGAAAGACTTAGCTCTTCTTAATGCTTCTGCATTAATGATTTCAAGATTAGTACCAATTGCTGCAGAATTCGCCTTTGTATAGTCAGCTCCATTTTTAAAATGTGACTCTAACAATATTTCAAGTATATCATTAGAAACGTATTGCATGTCAGCAGTAATACGAATAAAAATATCAACATCATACTTGTCAAGTACGTCTGCCACACGCTTCATTACGTCTAAAGGGTGTCCACGATAAAATTTGACTTTTGGTCGGTATGTATACTTTTCTAATATTGCATCCTCTTCTACATCACTAGTAGCCAATACAGTTGTAGTTACATTTTTAAAGCACAATGCACTTTTGATACATAATTCTACAGATGTTAGATCTCCTATCATCTTTAATGCTTTCTGCGGTAGTCTGGATGACTTCATTCTGCAAGCTATCACCGAACCAATATTAGCTTTCTTAAAATCATCCCTATTCAAGGTATCTCCTTGCTCTTTATCTACACCCAGTATATGGTATGAATTGAGATACTCATGTATCTCGTTTGCTCTCATGCCAACCTTATTACTTCTACGAAATTCAAAATCATTATTTAAATCTGGAATGCAGCCGGCTTTTAATGACTTATTAAGTACGGGTATCTGTATGGTAGTATTAAGATAGTTTGCCTCATTAATATTTATAAAAGGCTGATTAAAGGCTGTTGTATAATCATTGAGAATTTCTAAATATTTATTATATTGATTTAAGTCCATACTGGAGTAAAAATCATATTTTGGTACAGATCCACTCAGTCTAATATGCTTCTCTATCAATTCTATACCAGATAGATACGCTATAACAGGGAGGTAATATGATTCATCTAAAGCAGGGTCTATGTGATCAGCAAAACAGAACCTATTATTGAATTGTTCTTTAAGTTCCTTTATTTTGGAAAGGCCGGAATCCACTAGTTTAGTAGGATATGCTTGAAAACCTATTTGTAATATTACTTCTTTGGGTTGCAATTTGGAATTAAACTCTTCAATAATGCCTTCAATATTATTGAAATCAATACCTGAAATATTTAGTATAACTAATTTATCACTAAGATCGACCTGAGAAAGCAATTCAATTATCTTTGTATTATATAAAGTCGATGACTGGAATTTAAACCCATATACTCTATCAAGATTATTTATCGCAATTTCACATGAATATTCATCAAAAGTGTCAATCCAAATATGCTTTGTTTCAGCAGCTTTATTAATGATTTTCTTCCATTGGTCCTTATTGAAAAAAAGTTGTTGGTATACTTCATACCAAGCGTAATCAGGTAAAGCTATTTTGTCATATTTAAAAGGTTGAAATTTTATACCGAAATTTTCGGTAAAACCTTTATACTCATCCAGCAAATCCATCATGTAGTTAAAATCACCCGCATGAACATTTGCAATCTCCAGTATATTATATGCTGTATTCATAATTGCATTTTAATAGTTTCTATCACCTCTTTTATATTATTTATTTATAAATTCTAGCACCTTGTCAATTACAAACTGTTGTTCATCAATTGAGAGTGTTGGATACATTGGAAGGCTAAGGCAATGCGCATAATACATTTCAGAATTTGGGAAATCACCTACTTTGAAACCTAGTTGCTTATAATATGGCATTGTATGTACAGGAATGTAGTGTACCTGGGCAAAAATATTATGCTCCTTAAGATAGTTATACAAACCAAGCCTATCGCTAACTTGGATAATATATAAATGGTATGCATGTCCTTCATTATAAGGAAATATTTCAATTTTTGAATTTGACTTAAATGCCCTTTCATACGTTTGGGCAATATCCCTTCTAGCTGATAAACCTTCATCTGCTCGTTTCAATTGACTAATTCCCAAAGCGGCTTGGAAATCAGTAAGTCTATAATTATATCCTAACTCTTGCATTTCATAATACCAGCCACCATGATTCTCATGCAATAGATTAGGATTCTTAGTGATTCCATGCGTTCTTAGCAAAAGAAGCTTTTGGAATAATGCCTCATCATTAGTGGTTATCATACCACCTTCTCCTGTAGCAATATGCTTAACGGGATGGAATGAAAAGATAGAGAGATCAGCATATTGACCATTCCCACAATTGACTTTATTATTCTTGCTATCTACAAAATATCCACCGGGAGCATGACAAGCGTCTTCTATAATCCAAAGACCATGTTCATTTGCAAGCTTTCTAAATGCTTCTGTATCAACTGCATAACCTGCAAAATCAACCGGAATCATGCCTTTAAAAAAACCTCGTGGTTTACTTTTAATTAGAGCATCCACTTTATGAATATCTAGTGTTGCAGTTGTCGGATCAATATCTGCGAAGAATACATTACCACCACAATACCTTACGCAATTTGCGGATGCTGCAAAAGTTATTGGTGTGGTAATAACATTGGTAGATTCATTTACATTAAGTGCTAATGTACAAAGGTGCAATGCTGCGGTACCATTAGAAACTGCCACAGCATATTTTACCCCAATGTATTGAGCAAATGCTTTTTCGAATAAATCAATCGTAGGTCCCTGTGTAAGAAAATCAGATTGTAACACCTGAGCTACCGCATCTAGATCATCATGCGTGATGTGTTGTTTACCGTATGGTATTTTCATATGCTTAGACTGTGAAATTTGGATCAACATGTGTTCTTATCAATTCTCTAATATCTTCAACACTTAACCATTCTGTGTTTGTACCAGAATTATATTTAAACCCTTCAGGTACATTGACAGCATTGTTCCTTTTTATAAACTCTGCAAGGTCCCATACTGGTACTTGTGGCAGGATAGCATAATACTTACCCATGTCATAGGTAGAAAAAGAATCTGACTCAGTGATCATTTCTTCATGTATCTTTTCACCAGGTCTTATTCCCACAATTTTCTTTTCAGCTTTTGGTGCTACTGCTTCAGCCACATCCATAATTCTATACGATGGGATTTTAGGTACAAATATCTCACCACCCATTGCATGTTTTATTGCATGGATAACCATTTCTACACCATCTTCAAGAGAAATATTAAAACGTGTCATTCTCTCATCTGTAATTGGGATTACACCGTCTTTTCTTTTATTAAGAAAGAAGGGTATTACAGACCCGCGCGAACCCATTACATTACCATATCGAACAACTGAAAAACGTATATCCTGCCAGCCCTTAATATTATTACCGGCTACAAATAACTTATCAGAACATAGTTTTGTAGCACCATATAGATTAATTGGTGCTGCTGCTTTGTCTGTAGATAAAGCAACTACATTTTTAACACCTGTACTTAATGCAGCTTCAATAATATTTTCAGCACCTAATACATTGGTCTTGATAAACTCCATTGGATTATATTCTGCGGCTGGTACTTGTTTCAATGCAGCGGCATGTATAACTATATCCACACCATCGAATGCTCTTTTCAAACGTTCCCTATCTCTAATGTCTCCTAAGAAATATCGCATATCCTTACCGTCTATTCCAGAGGATTGCATCTCGAATTGTTTCAATTCATCTCTGCTAAATATGATGATCTTTTTAGGATGATAACGCTCTCTTAATATGCGAACGAATGTTTTACCAAAAGATCCGGTACCACCGGTAATAAGTATGGTTTTGTCTGAAAAATCCATTTTAATTCGATTTAATGAGTCTAGAGATAAATTTATTTAAATGACTGAAATATAAGATGCTAAGTGCAGCTGCAAGTGTTATTATCTTCAATAAAATGTTTGTGTAAAAATATTCAGTATGTGTCATGAAATAGGTGTAGAATAAGAAAGCTGTTAAAATCATTACTATCAATGGCCGCAACAAATAAATGGGATTCAAAACATGAATCTTTATAAAGTACTTGCAAACAATGAAACCAACTAATGCCAGATAGAACATAGAAATAGTAGTTGTATATGCAGCAGCCATACTACCATACTTAGGAATAAAAAGTATATTCAAGCCTATGTTTAAAATACCTGCTGATATTGAAACAATGGCAGCTATGTATGTCTTCTTTTGGTATTGAAAATTTCTAGAGTATATAGGGAATATCGCATTAAACCAATGTCCTACAATTACAATAGGAATAATATATAATGAACTATGATAACTTTTTGATCCTAGTATACTGCCAATTTCAAAGCCAAATAACATAAAAAATACGGCAGAAACAGAAATAATATTATAAAGTTGCGTTACAGCAATATCATGCTCTTTATACCTTTTTTCATTATAGAATTTGTAATAATCCGGTATAAAGGCATTATATAAAGCATTTGAAATGGGAATTTGTAACATGCTGATATTATATGCAAAACTATAAAGACCACTCTGTGCAATACCCTGATATTTTTCTATCATCACCCTGTCGAACAATGATAAAATTTGACCACTTAATAAATAAGGTATTAGTGGCAAGGAATAACCTGCAATATATTTTACATGTTTTATATTAAATGAAAGCTTTACATACTTGGAAATCTGATATACCTTGAAAGAACCAAAAACGAAGAAAATTATAACGTCGGCCCATAGTCTGCCCATATACCTGTTTTCATAATGGCTTATATACATCCAATAAACAAATGCAACTGAGACTGCAAAACCTATATAAGTCTGTGCTATTGAGAAACGCATTATGATCTTGCTGTTTCTTCTAGGCAAAAAAACCTGCATAAAAATACCATCTAACACAGCCAAAATAACAGCCGGTATCATAAAGTATAATGTAGATTCTGGCAACCTCAATTGTCTTGCAAAAAACGACTTAAATACCATCATCACCGTTAACGATATACCTAAGCATGCATATGACAACAATATTGATGTGCCTAAGAAAGAGTCAAAATCATCATTGTTCTCGTAATAATATCTATTTACAGCTGTATAAAGATTTAGAGGCAATACAATAGCCGCAATTGCTACCCATACACTAAATATATTAATTACTCCATAATCACTAGGGGTAAGCAATCGTGTGAATATAGGCATAGAAATCAAGCTAAGGCTCATGGTAACTACATTTGTAAAGAAGTAGTTCTTCGCATGAAGTAATGTTTCTTTTAAGCCTGATTTATCTATAATATTTTTAAGTGCAGTAATCAATTATGCAGCATTAGTAATGATTTTTGCAATAGTTTGTGCACTAGTTGGTGTATTAATGGTATTGATTTTTATTAGAAAGTTATTTCTAATGTCAAGAAAATTCTGATAGCCACCCTTTTGAGTTAGCAATCTGATATTATTTTCCAAAACTTCAGCTGTATCAGCAACAGGTAAAATATTTGAAGAATTAATTGTTGTAAGATCCTTACCAAAATTGGGATTGCCAAAAACTACCGGCACTCCTTTAATAGCAGATTCAAAGGCAGTCATAGACCATGCTGTTACTAAAACAAAACACCTATCTAACACAGAATCCATGGACTCATTATTAACAATACTTACATTTGAGACTTTCTCATTCATGAAAATATCAGCATACCTTTGGCTATTATCTCTTGGATGAACTTTTATGATAAAATTGAATTCGGGCAAATGCTTGATACATTGCTGAATCATAGCGATATATTCATTGTATAATTGTTCATCTTCTGTACCTTGCACAGGCTGAGTAGCTATGCATATTGTATTTCTTGTTGCAGAATATTCATATTTATGCTCTTCGAAAGAACTGATAAGATTATCCCAAGCAGGGTTTCCAGTTGCTATATATTTCTTGAAGGCACTCAAACAAAAAAAATCGGACCATAATAAATGTGTAGCATTATCCTTATAAGTATACCAAGGATTTGACGCCAAAATTGGAACTTTAAGTATATATCTGTAAAACAAATAAGAAAGCTTTTCTTTAGTACTATATTTAATTTCCACAAATGGCCTTAAAGCAGATTGTTGAATTACAAATAGTTTTTTGTGTGCAAAAAAGGTATTGCAAACTTTAAAAACATCCGTTGCATCAGATCCTAATATAATTGCGTCAGGATTGATTTTATTAATAAGAGATACTATCCTTTTGGTCTTATGCTTCAATCCAAACAACTCATCAACTTTAGATTTGTTATTATTAGCATTCATTTTTTCAGGAATATAATCGACCTTATCGAAATGCGCTTTCAAACTATCTATTTTCTTTTCATAATCCGTTACCAAAACACTATGCATCTTATATTCAGTATCTAAATAAATACGGATAGCATTCTGAATCTTATCAGCTATTGGGATATAAATAGGATTTGACAAGTAATGAAGGGAGGGTATAAATAATATTACTTGATTCTTACTCAATTAGAATAGTTTGATATTCTTTTATAAAACTCGCAATTATTATAATGCTCTTCTATAGTGCACATGTTTTTGTGACCACCCTGTATAAATGCAATTAACTGTTTATACAATCCGGGTTTAAAATCAATATCAATTTGATTATCAATATCAACTTTTTCAATTTGTATACTTCCAAGCTTTTGAATATGTACGTCCTCTAAAGGTTTTAATATGATACGGTGTTTTTCAGTTAGCAATTCAACACCCCAGCGACCAGCACTTTGCCAATTAGAATGGTAAGTGAAGAGTGCATTATTTTGTGAAATACCAGCGCCGCAAAATATTGCAGCAGACGGATGCCAATCGAAACTGCCGCTATGGAAACATTCCATTTTTTGAGGGACACCACCTATATGAAAAGCGAGGTCGACAACATGTGTAGAATTTCCTAGAAACAAATGTGCCAGCATCTCTGGTGATTTTTTTAACTCTAGAAATTTATGGGTCCACTCCGTAAATTCAAAATGGAATGATTTGATGCCACCATCACTCTCAATAATTTCTCTAGTCTTTTCAACACTAGAATAAAATCTTCGATTATATGCAACAAATACATTTTTACGAAGTGATGTTGCTAATTCATACACCTTTTTAATATCGTCTAAATATAGACCAGCAGGTTTTTCAACTAAAACATTCTTAATTTCTGTATTGAACAATGAAAAACAATTCTCCGCCAAAACATCTATACCAGTAGCAACAATGGCATGTGTGAAATTAGAACCATAGTGTTTTAAGTATTCGTCTAAACCTCCTGAAACAATATCTATTCCAGTTTTTGCCTTATAAGTAGCAGCACTCTCTTTACCTCTTCCAACTACCACCATATCGTAACCCAAATGCTTTATTACTTTAGCATAATCAACAGCCATAGGCCCTGCTCCAATTAGTAGTAGTCTTATGTTATTGGACATGTAGTATGTATTTTACCTGTAATAGTATTTATATGTTGCAATAATGCACTAATAAATGAAACATGAAGGGATGATGAACTATTATACGTAGGTAGATCGCAAGTCGCTTTTGATAAAAGATCCTCAGCTAAAATACCACTCAATTTACTTTGGTATAATGGTTGGAAAGTTTCTCTCAATTCATATTTCCAATTTGTAGCCTCATTAGCAACAAGTACATCCGCGCAATCTCCTTCATTTATCAATATACGTTTGGTGGGTGTAGAAAATAGAATATGTGTAGGTACTATATGAGTATCGAAACAACTAAGAGTATAACTATTACCTTTAATATCATTACCTGTTAAAGTACCTGTAAATTCAACAAAACCGCTTCTTTTACTATCTAATATTTTAGCATCCAGACATTGAGTATTAACTGCCAATTCTGTAGATGAGGTAATAAAAGCATATAGATCTAAAAAGTGTAAAGCATTACAAGCCAAGCCCCAATTATTGCCAATGACATTCATATTGATATGAGTCTCAGTACCAATCTCTGTTTGTAGATCTTTATAAAACTGTTGCATTCTACGCGGATGATTTACCCAAGCAGATACGTTCTTATTGACAAGCAATTTTGATACAGCTTCATAATCTTCAATTTTCTGAAAGAGTACTTTCTCTAATATCAAATACTTCACGTTTATAGTAGATAGTAATTGCTCTACGACTGCTCTTCTTACATTTGAACTTGTAGCAACTATTGCAACATCTATATCTGCAAAAACATCATTAATGCTATTATGTAATGTAAGTAAATGTTCTGCAGCAGGAGTCACTTCCTCGTACCTCTTTCTAGCTAGATCTAAAGATTCATTTGAAGGATCTATTAATTGAATATTCAGAGGTATTTTTGACAAAGCAAGACCCTGTAAATGTCTACTTCCAATTTGCCCTGCACCTATCAATGCTACATTATTTCTCATCTCTATTTACTATCTAAAAATTAAGATCATAGATCTTTAAATTTTTTCTGCTTACTGATGTTCCAAAAATTATCACTATTTAATGTCTCAAAAAATAGGACATCGCTATTCCCCTTACCAAACAAATTAACCTTTTTGAATTCTGATTTTTTAGCTGTGTGTATTGACTTTTGGATATCCTCAGTACCATATCCACAATTAATTATATCATTATGGAGAGCTCGGTTTTGTTGCCTAGTCCCTATATTCACTGCGGGTAAACCATAATATGGTGCCTCTCTAATACCAGCACTGGAATTACCAACAAGAAAGCGAGCGTTCTCCAACAGTACCAAAAAGTATTCAAAACGAATAGAAGGAAAAATTCTAAAATTTGGATTACCTTTTAACCTTTCATATTCGTGCAAAATTGCAGAAGAACCCAAATCATTGTTAGGAAAAATTACAATATAATTATCGTTGGATGCAAGTAAAGCGTCTACAAACTGCATGCTATACTTCTGCATGTATTCTACCTCTGTAGTAACAGGGTGGAATAATGCTACTGCATATTCATCAAAGTTTATATCGTACCTTTTCTTTACTTCATCTATACTTGGTAAATTAGAAGATAACATAGCATCAACATCTGGAGAACCAATAACGTATATGTTCTCTTGTAACTCTCCCATTTGTATCAAACGTTTCTGAGCTAGTTCGTTGGATACAAAGTGAATATGACTCATCTTGCTTACTGCATGACGAATAAGTTCATCAATAGTCCCTGATACCTCGCCACCTTCAATATGAGCTACAAGTATATTATTCAAGGAACCTACAATAGCACCGGCTAATGCCTCAACCCTATCTCCATGAACTACTATCA
This sequence comes from Bacteroidota bacterium, assembly GCA_037144255.1. GTDB lineage: Bacteria > Bacteroidota > Bacteroidia > Chitinophagales > Chitinophagaceae > JBAWXE01. The sequence continues at coordinate 13,581 of JBAWXE010000004.1, forward strand.
GGTCTGGTTTGAATTCTTTAACATAATTTGACAAACCTTCAATGGTTTTTGCCAAATTATTGTCCATAGAGCTTTCAGAGGTATGATTAATATACTTGTAGATCTGTTTATAACCACACTTTTCAATTTCAGCCACAGTATACCCATACTTTGCTTGCATATGCATACCTGTCACGAAAATATGCACATCAAATTCTTCAGATCTTGTAGTGATCTCTATCAATGATTTCAGTTTACCGAAATCTGCCCTTGTACCTGTGAGAAAAACTATTTTTTTGCTCATTTTTGAATATCGTCCCACCCTAATTGAGTGTCCTTTGTTATTTTTCGTGTAGCCTTTTTGCCAAGAATTGAATTAAACTCCTCTGCAAGTATCTCGCCAGTACCCGGGCGCTTTACCCATATGTTCTTCATCGTGAATTCATCCCCTATATTGATATCATCTATAGATACTACTGTTGCATATGCGAAGTCTATAGTTGGTTGTTCCTCTTTTACAGGACCCTTCACCCCACCTCGTTCTGCTTTAAGTATTTTAGACCCAATTATTAATTCACTCATAGCCTTTGGATCCATAGAGCAAACAATATCTGGCCCAGGTCTATTCATACTATCCGTAAAATGTCTTTCTAGAATAGAAGCCCCTAATGCCACTGCACCCAAACATGCCAAATTATCCGTAGTATGGTCAGAAAGGCCAACTACTGCGTCTGGGAATTCGCTTTCCAACTGTACCATTGCTCCCAGTCTTACTAGATGAGGTGGAGTTGGATAAATATTGGTACAATGTAACAGTGCATATGGTACTTTATTATTTCTGAAAATAGCTACCGCTTTATGGATACTTTCAATTGAATTCATGCCCGTACTAAGGATAATAGCCTTTCCAAATTTCGATATATGCTCTAGCAAAGGATAATTATTACACTCTCCAGAACCAATCTTATATGCTGCTACATTCATTCTTTCTAATCTATCAGCAGCTGCACGAGAAAAAGGTGTACTAATAAAAATCATCCCTTTACTCTCAACATAACTCTTAAGCTTTATTTCATCTTCCTCAGACAATGAACAACGCTCCATGATCTCATATATAGAAACATCAGCATTTCCGGGTATTACCTTTTTTGCAGCGGCACTCATCTCATCTGCAACAACATGGGTTTGATGTTTTACAATCTCAGCTCCTGCACTATGCGCAGCATCTACCATTTCGAAAGCCACTTTCAAGGATCCTTCGTGATTAATACCAATTTCTGCAATTACAATAGGGTCGTAATCATAACCAATTTTACGACTTGAAATTTCTATAAATGGTTTTTTCATAACAAATAAGAAAAGGTGTCAAGATTATTTTTAATAGTAAATTCCCCCCAGTCAAAATCACGTTGCTCATCAATGTCAACAATTGGAAAATGTTCATCAACCTCATAGGCTAAAACACACTTACCAAAAATATCTTCTTGATCTAATATCAAGGCACTACGAGTAATATAACATAAGCCATTTTCAAAATATTGTGCTTTTAGATCCTGTGACCTTTGTCCGGGTAGATAGTTTGAAGGCACAAAAAGATCATTTTCAATATTTCCTAATTTCATTCTGCTGCGTGTAACACTTATTACTGAATCAGCATCCGGATGCTTATTAATAAGCGCCATACACTCATTAAAAAGGCTTTGTGGTCTTAAAGGATTTGTGACCTGTAAAGTAGTTACGGTATCAAACTCTATTCCTTGTTTAGCATATGACAACAATACATTTTTTAATGCTGATGCGGTAGTTGCATGTTCACCTGAAATTTCAGATGGCCTATCTATCACTTCTACCCCCATATCTAATGCAATTCTTTTGATTTTTTCATCATCAGTAGAAACTACTATTTTAGAAATTTCAGATTGCAATTTTGCATACTTAATGGTATATGCAATAAGTGGATTCCCAGCAAATGGCTTAATATTCTTCCCTGGAAGTCTTTTTGATCCGCCTCTAGCAGGGATAATTACGATATTTTTCATTCTATGGATTGTCACCTTTAGATGTCAGATTCAAGCGATTACTAAAAGCTTAGGCATGGAAGAATGATTTTATCTGCTCGCAGATATAGGATACTTCATCTTTTGTGAGTCCAGGGTACATTGGTATACTTAAACAAGTATCAGCTATACTTTCAGCCAATGGAAAATCCCCCTTTTTGAAATTCAGATCCTGATAAGCCTTTTGTAAATGTGGAGGTAATGGATAATGTATAAGTGTACCTATTCCATTTTTATTCAAATGAGCTTGCAGCTCATCACGCTTCTGTGTTCTTATCACATATAAGTGATAAACACTTGTTGCATTCTTAGCAATTATAGGCAATATTAAGTCACCCATATTCTTTAATTGTTCATCAAATTGTCCGGCAATTATATTTCTCTCTCTATTCCAATTATTAAGATGGCCTAGCTTTACGCCTAATAAACCTGCCTGTAATTCATCTAATCGAGAATTCATGCCTTTTTCATCATTGTAATATTTTTTAGCAGACCCGTAATTTCTAATAGTTGTAGCTCTATGATATAATGCTTCATTATCAGTAGTTATAGCACCTGCATCGCCATAAGCTCCTAAGTTCTTTCCTGGATAAAAACTAGTTGAGTTTATATCACCAAAACTGCCGGTGAGCTTTCCATTATATGTAGCACCCTGAGACTGTGCGTTATCTTCCACTACAAATAAATTGTGTTTTTTAGCTATCTGCATTATTGGATCCATCTCACAGCACTGTCCGTATAAGTGAACTGGCATGATAGCTTTTGTTTTCTTGGAAATCTTAGCTTCAATCTTTGCAGGATCAATATTATATGTTGCCGAGTTAGGCTCTACTGGTATAGGAGTAGCTCCCACATAAGATACTGCCAACCAACTAGCAATATATGTATTAGATGGTACGATAACTTCATCACCAACTCCAATATTCAAACATCTCAATGCTATAACAATAGCATCAAGGCCATTGGCTACACCAGCACAATATTGAGTATGACTATATCTAGCATACTCCTTTTCAAATTGCCTTACTCTTTCTCCTAGTATATAATAACAAGAATCAATGAAACTCTCAAAAGTAGTGGACAACTCACTACGTACATCACTGTTGATCTTCTTGAATGAAAGAAATGGTATGTTCATCTTTATAAATTATGAAAGCCCTTAAACTTATTTAACAAATTATAAAATTCCCTTTTATTGTATATATAATAAACACTTTCATCATCGATCTTGTAAACAATAGCACCATAACTAAGATGAAAGTTAATAACATTCTTATTACCTATTCTTGCTTCTGATACTGCCTCATTCAATCCAAACACATTGAATGCCGTTTGGTATATCAGTATAGCGCTTTCTATTGCAACAAAAAAAGGAGCCTTTTTAGTAATGATCCAGCCCCCCCAATTGAAGGTACGTTCATGATTATCTATGATAAAGTAATAGTCATTCTGTTTTCTCTTAGATTCTTTTCCCCCATAATAATAACTATTTTCCCCACACTTCTTTGAATTTACTATAGTCTCTTATATAGTCTGCCTCATTAAATAAAGTAGATGCCAATGCCAGTTGAACTGAAGTGTGCGAATATTGCATAGTATGCCACACATTAGGCGGAATGTATAACCCTTTATTGGGTTCATCGAGAATAAAAGTGTTGATCTCTCCATTTCCTGCCTCAGTCGTTACAATAATTCTTCCGGTTACTGCCACCAATATTTGTTCTGTAACATAATGTGCATGCCTGCCTCTTACTACACTTTCGGGAGTATAGTAAGTCCAGAATACACGTACTTGGTTAAATGGTATCTTATCGTGCTGCGCTACAGAAATATATCCTATTGAACTTTCCCCCAATCTGGGAAGCATAATTATGTGTGGAGTTTGAAAAGTATTCATTGTTATTTATTTAGAAATCAAGATGCTGAAACAGCAACAAAACATTCTGCAATTAGTTATTTACATCTTTTAAATAATCATTACGAAAATCAATTTCGTTTTCAAATTCTCACATTGGTATTTCAATTCTCATTCTCAAACTCATGGTTTCAAAATAAATAATATTATACCCAACAAATTAAAAATTCTATAAAAAATAATAAACGATATTTACTGATAAAATCAATTCATTATTCTTTATTAAAAAGTGGATTCAGTGCATAGATCTTCTCTATGATATCAACAACCTTCATTCCCTCAAGCGCATTTGTAGTGATCGTTGTTCTTCCTTTTAGCACATCCACTACATTTTCAATCACATAATGATGATTTGCAGCTGACCCTTTGTAAGCTCCATAATCATTCCCTGGGTTAGTGGGTGCTAATTCAGGTAATTGATAATCTCTGATATGGCAATATTCTACCTTATCCATATATTGTCCCCCTATCTTCACAGAGCCATTTTCTGCTACGATTGTCATACTACTCTCCAAATTCTTATCCCAAACAGAGGTTGAATAACACATACATCCCATACCTCCATTAATAAAATCAAAACTGACTACACCACTATCTTCAAAATCTGTTAATTCCTTATGATTATGATCTGTAAACCTTCCCTGTATATTTACTATATCTCCAAACAACCAATATAGAATATCAATAAAATGTGAGAATTGAGTAAATAGAGTTCCACCATCTAGTTTCTTTGTTCCATGCCAACTTCCCTTTTTATAGTAACGATCATCTCTATTCCAATAGCAATTGAGCTGCACCATATAGATATTACCCAATTTGCCAGACTGAACAAGCTCTTTTATCCACTCTGAGGGTGGAGAATATCTGTTTTGCATTACTGCAAATACTTGCTTATGTACATGCAATGCCTTAAACAATACTTTTTCAGCCTCAGCCTTATTTAGGGCCATTGGCTTTTCTATAACAACATGCTTTTTTGCATCTAGACATTGTAATGCTTGTTGCGAGTGCAATCCATTTGGTGTAGCAATATTAACAACATCAATTTCTAGATCAGATGCTAATAGTTCTTCTATTGATGAAAAGAATTTGGTATTGAATTGATCTATATTCAACTCTTCTTTAGGCTTAACGTCTACAAGTGCTACCAATTCCGCCTCTTCATTACGAGATATCATCTCTGCATGACGTTTTCCTATATGCCCACAACCTACAACTGCGAATTTAATTTTCTTGTCTTCCATCTAATTGTGATAATTTTATTTGTTAGACTTTAATGCTTGTAGCGGTACATGTGCCACTATGTTCAAGCCTAACGATTTGATATATAAGATCGCTTTATTGCCCTGTAGACGGATAACAGAGCCTGTTTGTTCTTTCAAAGGCCCTTCCATTATCAAAACTGATTCTCCTTGTTTTATTTCAGTATCGCTCTCGATATTTTTATATTGATTGAGAAAGTCCTTTATCATTTGTATCTCTTCATCTCTTACTATGCCTGGCTTTTTCAACCACCACAAGAACCTTACAGTACCTGGTGTATATAGAATCTGAATACTATCTAAATTGTAATCCATTAATTTAACAAATATGTAAGAACGAAAAACTGGCTCTTGCACTTTCTTCTTCCTATCACTCCATTGCTTTATTGTTTCTTGCAATGGACAGTATACCTCAATGCCCTTTTCCTCTAATAAGCGTGCCACTTTTTTCTCATTACGGGATTTAGTATATAGCACATACCATGGCATTAGCTCTTAGATTTATACTCCCATAGTAAAAGATGTTTCTGAGTTTGAATATCGCTTGCATATATCTCCATCCACTCTGTTGCATCATAAGTTAGAAACCTAATCTTCCGCTTTATGAGTTTCTCAGCTTTCGAAACCAGATTTACCAAATATTTCTTATCTATGTTTCCAATAAATACAATATCTATTATTCCGGAATCTTTCCCCAAGGCATAATCACCAATTAAATACATCTTTTCCAACTGACCCAATCTGCTTATCACTGTCTCAATGATCTGATCTATACCAATATATTTCAATAAAATACTTCGAATATCCAAAAACAAAGGATGTAGTTCATTGACCTGATATATTTTTTTATTTCCTTGGTTAGCAGAGACAATCATTCCAGCCTCCTCAAATCGATTCAATTCAATCCGTATTGCATTAGTACTTTCATTAAATTCATCAGACAATCCACGTAAATAGGCAGTATTACTCGGGTTAATAAAAAACCTAAGTAATAATCTTATTCTGGTTCGTGAAGAAATTAATGCCTCAAGCATAGAATCAAATAGAATGTATCATTAAAAAATAATCAAGCACGTTTGGCAAGGCTTCGCCTCTGTCAGTCACATTCTGGCATCTACAATGAGTAATAAAATTACTCATTTTTTGTAAAAAACAATACTAGTAGCCCTATTAATTACTTTATCAAAATGTAAATTATTATAACTACACGGCTGCAAATTTATATTAGCCAATATTGTGCCAAACTGATTGGTTATTAGGAATTATCTCTTTCCGAATTACAATTTAAATTATCGCTATAAAAAATATAAAAAATAAAATCATTAACTAATTAAGGATAAACGAAATATTATAAATATACTCAACCCAAAAGTATCTGGATAACTTAGGTGATAACTTAAGCAGTTAAATAATATTACGTACTTATAAAGAAGAAAAATTACAATACAATTGACACCAACAATGCTACTTTGCATCTATTGTTGAATGAACTTAATGCACTGTACTAAAGGGTAGAAAATAAAATTTAGTCTTTTTAATATTAATAACGTGAAGCCCCTATTCATATAACAAAATAGCTAATAATATTGGATTTAGACATTAATGGGGATTATAGGAAATGTACAGAAATATATATCTACTCTCCTAACTATGCTAAAAAATATCATTGAAAACCAACAACTCAATTATTATTCCTTATAAATCAATTGAAAACAACTCTATGAAGAATATGATAAACTGTATACTCGTCTATTTTACCTTTTCTACAGTTCCATTTACAAGTTTATAAGTAACTTCACTTTCAGAACAAACTGCAATATTCTCTTTATTGAAATTCAACCGTTGGCCATACTCACTCATCCATCCAATTTGCTTTGCAGGATTTCCAACTACTAATGCATATGGTTCAATTTCTTTTGTCACAACAGATCCTGCTCCAATAAAAGCATATGCGCCAATATTATGCCCACAAACTATCGTTGCATTGGCACCTATAGTTGCCCCCTTACCAACATGAGTTTTGGTATACTGACCACGCCTATTAACTGCGCTTCGGGGATTAATTACATTTGTAAAAACACAAGATGGACCTAAAAATACATCGTCCCCACAAGTAACACCAGTATATACAGATACATTATTTTGAATCTTTACGTTGTTACCTAATTCCACTTCTGGAGAAATAACAACATTCTGTCCTAGATTGCAATTAGTACCGATTTTGCATCCACCCATTATATGTGAAAAGTGCCAAATCTTAGTATTATCACCTATTGAACAACCTTCATCTATAACTGCTGTGGGGTGTGCATAATAATTCATAAAAATGATTTTTTTCTAAAAATATTATCTCTGATAAACAGTTATTTCTTTTTAAAAAACCTTTTTAAAACACTAGGCTTTTTCTTCTCATCGTTATCAAAATAACCACTTCCATAAGAACCATATCCGTAACCATATCCGTAACCATATCCGTAACCATATCCACCACCATAACCATAACCATAACCATAATAAGACCCACCACCCAATACCACATCATTGGCAACGATATTTAGTCTTGGCATTTTACTTGTTCTATTTAATTCATCTACCGCACGTACCTGTTGTTTATATGTATATGCTTGACGAACAATATATAATACCGTATCTGCAAATCTACTAATTAACTGTGCATCTGTAACCAAACCAATGGGAGCAGTATCAATTACAATGTAATCATATGATTCTTTCAAGGAGGCAAATAATTCATCGACCCTAGGTAACATTACCAACTCTGCAGGATTAGGTGGTACCGGACCCGATGGAATAAAATCCAAATTCTCATTCACATTAGAATGTACAATGATCTGGCTCATTTCTACTTGTCCGATTGCATAGTTTGAAAATCCTATGCCATTATCAATACCTAGGTTTTTAGAGATCTTTGGCTTTCGCAAATCTAATTCTAATAATATCACCTTTTTGCCAGAGATAGCCATTGTACTAGCCAAGTTAATAGCTACAAACGATTTTCCTTCACCACTCATACTTGATGTAAGCATGATACATTTCTTATCCTTATTAGAAAGTACAAATTGCAAGTTAGTTCTCAATGCTCTGAATTGTTCAGCTAGTTGAGACCGACTATTTGCATGCACTGCTAGTACATTTCCTTCATCATAATGTCCTATTTCTCCTAGTATTGGAATACGGGTATTGCTGGTAATATCATCTTTATTGATAACTCTGTTATCAAGCATACCTCTCAAATAAATAACAGCTATTGGTACTATTAAACCTATCAGTAAAGAAATATACATGATCTTAGAACTATTAGGACTAATAGGTCTTCCGCTTGCTCTAGCTGGGTCAATGATTCTTGCAGTTGCTACTGTAGATGATCTGGATATAGCTATCTCTTCTTTCTTTTTTAATAAAAATAAGTATAGCTCTTGTTTGATAGATTCTTTACGAGAAAAATCTAAGAAGATCCTTTGCTTTGCCGGCACTTTTCCAATCTCATTATCTAATTCGTTTGTTCGCAACGCATATTCTTTGATCTTAACTCCTAATTCTCTCTTAATAGAATTTAAACTGCCTTTTATATCATTTCTTAAAATCTCCAATTGTTGATCAATAATCCTTACTGTAGGGTTATTTTCCGTACTACTTAATAACAATTGTGATCTTTGAGCTTGTAAAGTATTGTAGTTAGCAATCTGAGTTGAAAACGTTCCCTCCTGTGTAACAAGTGATGTAGAACCATTACTTTCACCACCACTTGGTACCTTAGGAGGCTCAGGCAATAATGAAATAGGAAGTGTATGTGTCTTATTGGCATTATCTTCCAAATACTTATCAAGAGAGGTTATGACACTTAATTCAATTTGATGCTCATTAAGTTGTTTTGAATATTCGCTTGTGTTCTTTAACAATATTTTGGATTGCTCATCTACATCGGTAAGTTTATTTTCTTTCTTAAATTGCTCAATATCCTTTTCAATACCCATCAAATCCTCACCAACGTTTACAAGTCTGGCATCAATAAAATCAATAGTATTATTCGCAACTCTATTCCTATCATCAACATTTGCCTGCATATATACTTCCATCAATTTATCAAGTATATCAGATCCTCTTTCCGGCAATTGATCTACCATTGACAATCCTATAATACTCACCTTGGGTGTCATTGGTGCTGCAGTAATTCTTGCTGCATATGCATTCGCAATGTCACTCACAGGAGAAATATTAATAACATACTGATCTAATTCAGTAATTCGCTTTGTTAGAATTGGTATGCTTTCAATTACCACACTACCAACAGACAACATTAGAGTATCACCCCAGCTACCCGTAATTTTCTTACCATGTTCTGTAATAGTAAAATGTTTGCTGTCTTTTGTTTGAAGTACGTAGTTGTATGTTCTAGATATCATTGTATCCTGCCATTCAGGTACTAACCTAAACTTAAATGGTACCACGTCGTATAGTTCTACTGTTTTTACTCTTCCAGATACAAAATAACGCACATTCAAATGAAGAGATCGTACTACTCGTTTCATTAATGTGCAACTCTTGAAAATCTCCACTTCATTTTCAACGGTATTTCTAGTAGAGATAAAACCCATATTTTCAAACTGAGTTTCACCTCCTAGATTTCCTCCCTTTTTATCATCCTTCACCAAAATTTCTGAGCTGATACTATATAATGGAGTACAATAACGTAAGTATAGATTGCCAATGAATAAAGCTATAACTACACATCCCACTACCCAATACCAATTGCGTAAAATAGAAGCTAGAATTTTTTTGAAATCAAACGAGCTCTGTTCGCTTATTATTGCAGCATTGTTATCTAACAATCCCTGATTTGTATTGTCCGCCATTAAACTGTTTAGAATTTGATATTGAATTTAGTAGATAATAATATGAGCACCGAAACAATTGACACGACATAAGTGATGTATCGGTCTTTTGATCCATCTGTTGTAGCAACATTAGTCTTGGCTCTATTGGGTTCAACATATATGATATCCCTTTGCCTCAAATAAAAATATGGAGATGAGAATATATCAGTTGAATTCAAGCTGAATCGAATAAACTCTTTCTTACCTTGTTCCTCCCTAATTAATAATATATTTCCTCTTTTAGCTGAAATTGAAAGATCTCCCGCAAGGCCTATTGCATCTAAAATACTAGCTTTTTCACTTGGTATTGTAAATGTACCTGAACGCATCACATCTCCTAAAACCGTGATATTAAAATTCGCAAAACGCACATTTACGACTGGACTCTTATAATATAATGATGCTAATTCATGTATATCATCCCTAGCTTGTGTTATGGTTTTTCCTCCCACTTTAATTCTGCCAACCAATGGCAATTCAATAAATCCATGACTATCTACAAGAAAGCCAGAAGTTGATTCTTTACTATCGCCATTAGCATTAGGATTTATTGTACCAACAATTGCTGCGTTTGTTGATGCATCTATTGTCTGAACTGAAACATCCAATATATCGTTAGGTTGTATTAAAGGGTCTACAAATTCACTACCCTGAATGACCATAGGAATTGTTCGTATAGAGTCTGGAATATTCTTAAAATATGCAACATCTTTATGCGTTTTGCAAGAGCTAAAAATAAATATATATATTATTGATAATAATATTATTTTCTTATTTTGTTTTGCATTCAATTGGTACATTTTTGTACAAATTTTGAAAAAAGTAAATGAATAATCTATCCAACTGATCTACTAGGTGGATACAAAAAAGAATAAAAATAAATTATTATTTACTAAAAAATAAGGATATCAAATAACTATGTCTCACCACTATATTTACAGCAAATATCATGCCTTTCTATAAAAAAACTATGTTCATTTTCACAACTTTAACTTATTCTCATACTTATTGCAGTATAAGAATTAATTTATTTCCTACCAATGACATGATATTGGATGTGATGAAATGTTATTAAGCAACTATGTTTCTAATTAGATAACAATTGTGCATTCAAAAATGGGTAATCACGTAATGTATTAAAGGAATTGGACAGCATTAGCTTTTTTAATACTTCTGCGTGCCTGATATGATGCATATCTGAACCACAATAATCATATAGGTTTTTCCCTATCATTGAATCGGCAATATCCTTTACAATACGTCCATAATACCCTGACAATGAAATGGTATTCAATTGAAACAAACAACCCCTATCCTTGAGTTCACTATAAATATTAGGTTTATTATGAAAAAAAGAATATCGTTCAGGATGTGCCAAAATTGGACGATATCCATAGGTTTGTATTTTGAAAATTGTATCAAATAATCCCATTGGCTCAAAAACAAATGAAAATTCAATCAATATTTCTTTATTTCTAATGGTTAGAAGTGGTTCGTTTTCTAATAATTGCATAAAATGATCATCTACAAAATATTCGGCAGCTGCCTTTATGGGCATATCGATATTATTTTCTTTCAATGCCTGTTGTAGACCATGTAGACCTTGTAGTATAGTTGCTGTAGTATTGGGGTAATGATCGAATTTAATATGGGGAGTAGTAATAATATTTCTGAAACCCATTGCATGCATCTCCCGTATGAGCATAATACTATCTTCGATAGTTTGAGCACCATCATCAATACCAGGAATAAAATGGGAATGAATATCTGTTTGTAGAAAAGACCAATCTGATCCTAGATGTGATTCCTTCAACTCAGTTTGTTCATCATCATTATCTTTTTTCTTAATAAAATTGAATATTTTTGATAACATTTCTAATAAATAAATATCTGATAGTTAAAACAATTATTGTAGTTTCTTTTTAGAAAAAATAGCTTCTAAATTATAAGAGTGTATTGTTTTGCACCATAATGTAATTAGATTATCATAAAACTACAACAAAATTATTCAAATAACTATGCTGTTATTAACTAGCAATTTAATTTAATAATAAAATTAACATTTGTTAATCACATGTTATCAATAATATTCAAATTTAACAATAAAAATATAAGAAATTATTACTAATAAGTACAACAATTTTATTCTAGTAAACTAGTAACTTACCAATTTGATACTGAAAATCTCCCTCCAACTTATAGATATAGATACCTGAATTCAGTACATCATTGATTTCTGAAATACCAACTTCAACATCGTATGATCGAAGTTTCTTACCTAATAGATCATATATGCTCAATTGACTTGTTTGGTATTTAATATCTAGTTTAAAAGAAACTTTACCCCCCATTTGTGTTACAACTCTTATTGAAATATTACCATTATTAGTAGTTGCCACACTATTCGGATCTATTAGTTTTATAGTATCTATCCTCGTATCGTTAAAGCAATTATTGGAAGCAGTAAGTTTAGAAATGTATTGTCCATAAGATGCATAAGTATGCACGGGGTTTGTTTGTGTACTATTAAAACCATCTCCAAAATCCCATGAATAAGTAGAGGCTCCTTGTGATAGATTTTGAAAGGTAACAGTCTTTGATGCTATATTATAACTATCATTGGCATAACTATAATTACTATGTTGTTGCCATGTTTCAAAACTATCGAAAACCATCTTCCCAGCCATCCTTTGTAATTGTTGTGCATCCGGTACCGGCAAAGCAGTATTATAGTAACTACTGTATATAGGGTTCTTATGAAAGATCGATGCATAAACAACACAAGCTTCCAAATAAGCACCATATACACTAGGGTGAATTTGATCTGCATTGTATAATTCAAATGTTGGGAAAGTATCTCTTGTCATTTTCCATGCCATACCAACAGGTGCTACAAGAGCATTGTAGTTTAGAGCCATTTGCATGTAACTTTCTCTAAGGCTCTCCTGCATTCCTGCATAAGTGCAGATGGGTGGATAACTGGCACAATTGGTAGGATCTCCATTCTTATATCCCCAAGTCATCAAGAACATACTTTGAGAACATGCACGGTTAGCATGTACCATACTATCTAATTTGAATGCATATGGGTAACATTGAGTGTCAACTTGCGCCTGCGAAAAAGCCGGTATCTGGCTTTGTTCTTGCAATACTACAACATCCCATTGTTGAGAAAAAATCTTAGCTATAGTAGTAGCATCTGTGCTATGATTTTGAAAAGTATAACCACTCGGAGTATTTTGATCATAGATTAATGTATCTCCCATTGAAGTTGCTAATTGCAAAACCATATTAGGCATATTCTCAGTATAAGTGAAACTATTACCTATAAACAAAACCTTGCGAGTAGTAGCAGATAATTCATTTACATTCAATAAGCAGGCAATGAATATTAGTAACCTGACTTTGGATAGAACATTTTGATACATTTGATTGTTTTTATGCTGTTTACAATTAAAATTTTATTATAATTTGATTAGTAAAATGCTAAGGTAATTGCAATTACTCGATATATGAAAATAAATGAGACATTAACAATTACTTAAGACGTTTGTTGAGAAATCAAAAAACTATTTCTATTTGCGAAACTTGTCTATTAATCATAGCTTGCCATGTTAAAAACATATTTCATTACAAAATAATCAAATATCAAATGTCTGAAGTTCGTCATAATTGGACTCTCCCTGAGATCCAAGACATATATGAAAGACCACTACTGAGTTTAGTGATGGATGCTGCACAGGTACATGTACGCAATCACAAATTTGGAGAAGTACAGATCAGTAGCTTATTATCAATTAAAACTGGCGGTTGTACAGAAGACTGTTCTTATTGTCCACAAGCTGCCAGATATGATACCGGTGTTACCGTACAAGCATTGATGCAAGTAGATGATGTTGTGACATCAGCTCAACTGGCTAAAGCCGGTGGTGCTTCTCGTTTTTGTATGGGTGCTGCTTGGAGACAAGTAAGAGATAATAGCGATTTTGACAGAGTATTGGAAATGGTGAAAGCAGTAACAGCCATGGAAATGGAAGTGTGTTGTACACTGGGCATGATAACTGAGCATCAGGCCCAAAGACTAGCTGAAGCCGGCCTATATGCCTACAACCATAATATTGATACTTCTGCAGATCATTACGAACAGATCATTACTACACGTAAATATGAAGATCGCTTAGACACATTGGAGAATGTACGTAAGGCGGGTATCACTGTATGTAGTGGTGGTATCATAGGGATGGGAGAAACAGACGAAGATAGAATGGGTATGTTGCTCACTTTAGCTACTATGCCTAAACACCCGGAATCTGTACCTATCAATATATTAGTACCAGTGAAAGGCACACCTCTGGCTGAAAACAAACAAGTACCTTTTAATGAGCTGGTACGAATGATAGCTTCTGCACGTATAGTGATGCCAAAATCGGCAGTTAGATTATCAGCCGGACGATTAGAGCTCTCTATAGCTGAACAAGCGATGTGTTTCCTTGCCGGAGCTAATTCGATATTTGCAGGAGATAAATTGCTGACCACACCCAATCCTGAATTTAATGAGGATATGGAAATGTTCAGGATATTAGGATTGACTCCTAAAGCTGCATTTGCTGATAAAGTTGCAGCAGTATAAAGACATATAATACATGGATCCTGTTGAGCAATACTTAGAAAGTAAATTGCAGGAACGGCAACAGGCAGGCAATCTGAGAAGATTGACCTTGCAACACGCACCTGTAGATTTGTATTCAAATGACTATTTGGGACTTGCTACCAATGGTATTTTATTACGAGGAATAGAAGAGACCAACAACAATAAACAAGTAACGGGTTCTACAGGCTCAAGATTATTATCAGGTAATGCTGAAGCCACAGAACAACTGGAAACCAGAATTGCTGAATTTCATAAAGCTGAGTCTGCCTTGCTATTCAATTCAGGTTATGATGCCAATATTGGACTGATATCCAGCATCAGTAACCGGCATGCTACTATTTTGTATGACGAACTGTGTCATGCAAGTATTATAGATGGGATAAGACTGAGACAAGTAAATCATTTGAGATTTAGTCATAATAACCTTCAAGACCTAGAGGAAAAACTACAAAAAGCAACTACTGGGGCACCAATAATAGTCATTGTAGAGTCTATATACTCAATGGATGGGGACATGGCACCTCTTACAGAAATTGTAGCATTGACTACACAATACCATGCATCGCTGATAGTAGATGAAGCCCACGCAACAGGTATTTTTGGTAGCAATGGAGAGGGTTTGGTCTGTAGTTTGGGCTTACAAGAAAACGTATTTGCCAGAGTACATACATTCGGCAAAGCGCTAGGATGCCATGGTGCGGTAGTGGTAGGTAGCAATATATTGAAACAATATCTTATCAATTTTGCTCGATCTTTTATTTATACCACAGCATTACCATTACATACGGTCCACACAGTATCCAATGCTTATAAATACCTAGCTAGTCCTAATTTTGCGAACAAGCCATTACATGATCTGATAACTTATTTTAGAGAAAAGATTAAAAGAAGCGATAATAAGGGATGGATGGAAAGTAGCAGTAGCATACAAGCTTTGGTAATAGGCAATAATGTAAAAACTAAAAATACTGCACTGTCATTGCAAAATGCCGGCCTACAAATAAATCCTATCCTTCACCCAACTGTACCATTGGGAATGGAACGCTTACGTGTATGTTTGCATTCATTCAATACTACTGAGCAGGTAGATCTTTTATTTGAAATATTAAACATCAATCCATGATCTCCAACATATCTATTACAGGCATACACACAGATATTGGTAAGACCATAGCTACAGCAGTATTAGCAGAAGCCCTAAAAGCAGACTATTGGAAACCAGTACAAGCTGGCAATATTGAAGATAGAGATTCATTACAAGTACAGTTACTCATTTCTAATGGTGCAAATAGAGTACATCCTGAAAGCGTGATACTATCTGAAGCCATTTCGCCTCATGAGGCTGCCAAAATAGACGGAAAGAAAATAGATTTTACCACATTTACATTCCCAAAAACAAAAAACCTTTTATTGATAGAAACTGCCGGTGGTGTATTGTCCCCAATGGCTGATAATACTACAATGGCTGATTTTGTAAAGCATTATCAATTACCTACTATACTAGTAACAAATAATTATCTGGGTAGCATCAATCATTCTTTATTAAGCATTGAGGTATTACAAAATAGAGGTATCAACATACTAGGCATAATAGCAAATGGGCATCCGAATAGCTCATCAGAAGCTTATATTGAGAAATACTCCGGAATACCAATTATTGCAAGGATACCATTCTTTAAGTCAATAACAGCTGTTGCTATACAACAACACGCCGCATTATTAAGAGCTTCATTATTAGAACAACTAAAGAATGTCAAGCATTAAAAAAAGAGACAGCCAGCTTATATGGCATCCGTATACCCCCATGAAAATATGGCCGGAGGCAATAGGTATTGTGAGAGGGGAAGGTGTATATCTGATAGATGAAGATGGTAATAAATACATAGATGCCATTTCATCATGGTGGGTAAATCTTCATGGACATTCGCACCCATATATAGCCCAAAAAGTGAGTGAGCAACTACTGACTTTAGAACATAGCATTTTTGCAGGTTTTACTCACGAACCAGCGGTGCGACTAGCAGAAAGATTGTTGCCCATATTACCGGGTAAACTAAAAAAAGTATTCTATTCTGATAATGGATCCACTGCTGTAGAGGTAGCCATGAAAATGGCACTACAATATTGGAGCAATAAGGGTATAAACCGTAAGAAGTTGGTAGCTATTGAAAATGCATATCATGGCGATACTGTTGGTGCTATGTCAGTAAGTGGCAGAAGTATCTTTACACAATCATTCAATGATATTTTATTTGAAGTAGATTTCATTCCATTCCCATCAAAAGAAAATAAGCATGTCAGCATATCTCAACTAGAATCTGTATTAAAAAAAGGAGATGTAGCTGCATTAATAGTAGAGCCATTAGTACAAGGCTCTGCCGGAATGTGTATGTATGAGACTACGATACTTGACAGGTACTTCAGCTTATGCAGACAATATGATACACTAATTATAGCCGATGAAGTAATGACAGGCTTTGGCAGAACTGGTACTCTATTTGCCTGTGATCAGATTTCTACATCACCAGATATTGTTTGTTTATCCAAAGGCCTAACGGGCGGTACTTTGCCCTTAGGTGTAACGGCCTGTACACAGCAGATATACGATGCCTTTTATGATCTTGATCGTACCAAAACATTATATCACGGGCATTCATTTACTGCCAATCCACTGGCTTGTGCGGCTGCATTGGCAAGCTTAGATCTTTTATTGGAGCCTAGCTGCGAACAGGATCGAAAACGTATTGCTACTTGTCATACATCATTTGCACAAAAAATAACAGGGAATAAGAACATCACTGATGTACGTCAATGTGGTAGCATACTGGCAATTGAATTGAATACAGGTGATCCTACATCTTATACCAGCGAACAACGTGACTTCATTTATCGATTTTTTATTGAGCGAAAGATATTGATGCGTCCTTTGGGGAATATTATATACATACTACCTCCTTATTGTATCAGCAATGAAGAATTACAGTATATCTATAATTGTATAGAGGAATTATTGGTGTTTATTGGAAGATAGTAATTGCTACCCAGTTGCTGCTTTGCCTAGAGTGATCATTTTATGTAACTCTTGTTCATCTGCAATGAAGAAAGAAGCATCCGGTAAATCAGTATTTTGATATAGCATATTGCCAGATAACGCTACACGAGCAGAGCTGTGAAACTCTTTGGCAGCAGTATTATGTACCAATTCCTCAATATTAGATGAGCGAACACCGGAACCAGGCATAATGGTAATTCTGCCACCTGCAATTTGTACCAGATTTGCGATAGTAGACATCGCTTCCTGTGCAGTAGTTTTTAAGCCCGATGTGAGTATACGTTCACAACCTGTTGATATTACATCTTCCAAGGCCTCAAACGCATCGGGTGTTCTATCAAAAGCTCGGTGACAGGTAACGCCCATTGGGTATGCCCATTCCACCATTCGCTTCATCCATTCAATATGTATCCTGCCATTTGCTAATAGCACACCTGTAGCAATGCCATCACAACCCAATTGTTTACATATCTCTATATCCTTTTTCATGATCGCTAACTCATCTTCATTATAGTAGAAGTTACCACCTCTGGGGCGTATTATAGGATAAAGCTGTATGTTCAACTTTTCTCTTACTTGTTTAATAGTACCATAACTGGGAGTAGTGCCTCCTTCATGGGGGTTATCACATAGCTCTATACGATAAGCGCCAACCTTTTCTGCAATTAGACAAGATTGGATATTGAAAGTACAAACTTCTAAAATGAATGTATGATGCATTAGCAAATCTTATATCAAAAGAAGCTTTTGGAGTGATATATCTCTTCTACATGTTTGCTTTTTACAGAATAAGTAAAGCCTTTTTGCAATGCATATGCACCAAAATCTCCATTCTTATTCATTGCTAAAAAGCCTACTTGCAGTGTTTTTGCACGTTCAGGACCTCTTTGTATAATGCGCTCTACAGCCTTTTTACAAGCTTCTTCTGGATGCAATCCTTGCCTCATTAATTCTACTACCAAATGAGAACCTACTATTCGTATCACTTCTTCTCCTACACCAGATGAGGTTGCTGCTCCTACTTCATTGTCTACATATAAACCTGCACCTATTACCGGTGAATCTCCTACACGTCCCCGCATCTTATACGCCATACCACTGGTAGTACATGCGCCACTCATATCCCCATTTGCATCCATAGCCAACATACCTATGGTATCATGATTGTCTTTACCACCCGGCATTGGGTCATCTGCTCTATGATAATATTTATTTTCTGTATTGATCTCAGGAACATACTTTGATTCTTTGAGCCATTTTTTCCATGCTCTTTCACTTTCAGGTGTCAATAAATTCTCTTTTTTGAAACCATTAGCCAATGCCAGCTGCAATGCACCCTCTCCTGTAATGATAACATGAGGGGTTTTTTCCATTACCAAACGAGCTACAGATATTGCATGGACAATATGTTCCAAACACATGACAGCACCGCAATTACAATTTTCATCCATGATACAGGCATCCAATGTCACTTTGCCATCGCGATCAGGCAAGCCTCCTAACCCTACGCTTTGGTTAGTAGGATCTGCTTCGGGCACTTTCACACCAGCTTCCACAGCATCTAGTGCTTTACCTCCATGTTTTAAAATCTTCCAGGCTGCGATATTTGCCTCATATCCAAAATCCCAGGTAGATATAACCACAGGGTGGTCTTTAATAGTTTTATATACGGGTTCTGTTTTAGCAAATATGTTTTCTCCTGTCAATACTCCGGCAGAACTCAATAATGATAGTTTAATAAATTTTCTTCTAGTAGACATCTATACCAATTAAGAACATTAAGTTACTTAAAAAACATATTATCTTATTACGAAATAGACATAAAATAAAAGATCCTCATAGGAAAACCTATGAGGATCAATAAAATGTGCTATAAATAAATTATCGTATAAGGGTGATATTACCATGTTCTGAGAAGTGTGTACCATCAGATGTTGTACCATCTATCAAGTAAACATACACACCCATTGGTTGAGGATCACCTTTGTAATCTCCATTCCAACCTTCATTGATATCAGAAGTTTCGAATACTTTATTACCCCAACGATTAAAGATGCTGAAGGTCTTGAGTGCTGCAATACCTCTTTTCTGAAGTGTCAATTTACCGTTAGGACCAGTACCCGGAGTGAATACATTCGGCATATCAATAATTGTCAGAGGATGTACTATCACCTCAATAGAATCATGAGCCGTACAATTGTATTCGGTAGTGCCTGTTACATAGTATTCGGTGGTAACATCAGGAGATGCAACTGGATTAGAAATATTAGTACTGCTTAATCCCAATGGAGGTGTCCATGTAAAATATAAACAGTTGCCTTGTGGATCTAGCATTGCTGTTTCTCCAGGATAAATGGATACTGAGTCAGGCAAACTAATAACTGCTTCAGGGTGAATGAACAAGCTGATGTTAAATGTATCACGACAACCGTGTATGTCTGTTACTAACAGATTATAAGAAATGTTAGTAACAGGACTAGCTATTGGAGTAGCACTTGTAGAATCTGTCAAATACAATCCAGGTGTCCAAAGGAACGATACCCCAGAACCCGTAACAGTAAATGGAATTTGCTGACCAGGGCACATATCAACATTATTAGACGGTGACAATTGAGCAAAACTAGCAGGCCAAACTATTATGTGAACAGTATCTGTATCCGCACAACCAATTGAAGTAGTTACAGATACTGTAATAGTACTATCAGTAAGTCCGTTGAATATAACATCTGTAACACTACCGGGAGACCCTTCCAATGCACCTACGGGAGACCATTGGTAAGTATATCCATTAAAATTAGCAGGTACTACTGTTGCATGTAAATGCACAGTATCACCGGAACAGATAGCTCTATCGATACCTGCATAAATTTGAGGTATTGGCTGAATTGTTATAGTAAGGTGGGTAATACTATCATGACAACCAGGATAAGAGGCTATCAAAGAATAAGTAGTTGTAGTATCTGTTAATATAGTAGGGTTGATGATATTAGTGGGTGAAACCCCTGTAATAGGCACCCAAGTATAACTATAACTAGGATCGCCAGTAGCTTGAATAATTACAGAACTACCTTTACAAATAGTAGTATCATGATTATATAAAGTATACCCTTGAAGTACAGTTACTTTTACCGTATCTGAGGCACTACATAATGTACCTGAAGTGGGATCATTAACCGTTACAATATAATTGATTGTATTAGGTGGAGATACAGTAGGATTAGCTATTGTATCATTGTTTATGAATTGATTGGTCCACAAGATAGTATAGGCTGGTCCAGGAGGTCCGTAAGTAACATTCAATTGTATAGAATCATGAATACAAGTAGTAAGGTCAGGACCTGCATTTACAGTAGGTGGCTGACCTATATATATAAGTTTGGATACACTATCTATACAGTTCACAGAATCCTTTACAATCAACCAAGCCGTAAAAATGCCTACAGTAGAATATGAGTGAGTGCTTGGAGAGCCTACACCATTAGTACCATCGCCATAATGCCAAGTATAGGTAAGCCCTCCACCTGTAGATGTACTTGTAAAATTGATTGGCGTACCTACACAGACAGTATCATGATCTACGTTATAGCCAACTACTAAAGGCGAGTGTACAAAGTTAATAGTTTGGGAGATGGTGTCAGTACAAACTCCATTTATTAGAACCATCTTAATGGTGTAAGTACCACCATTGGATGGGTAAAAATGCAGTGGTGGACTAGTTAATGCAGCGGCTCCTTCTAAATACACATTAGTACCATCTCCAAAATCCCAATAAGTACTATCAATAGCAATAGCGCCTGTGGAGTTATTGAAGAAGGTAACAGTATCCTGAGTACATCCGTAACGGATAGTTTCTGTAAAAGCTGGATTGTATGGCGGTACCACTGTAACAGTTGCAATACCTGTAGCAATCAATGAATCACAATCTCCTGTAGAAACTGCTTTTACTGTATATGATGTAGTAGCCGTAGGGCATACACTTACTGTTTGCCCTGTTCCTACAACTGCTCCTGTAGTATTATTATACCATGTGAAAACAGTAGGGACTACAGTAGCCGGAGAAAAACGATAACCAACATTTTGAGCTACCCATTGGGTACCATTATATCCGGGTGCTGTATAAAATACGTTTCCGGCAGCATTTTCAATACCTAATATTGCAAGGTCTCCATTCCATGTAGGGCAAGAAGGTTTATTTTGAATAAAAACATCGATTGCATTAGTAGATTCATAAAGGACAATCTGTTGGGAACAAATTTGAGTAGTACATTGAAACATTGGAATATTATACCATGAAACAACAAAGGTTCTGCAAGGTGAAGTACCATATGTAGCATAATAAATATTACCTGAAATCCCCGGATCCATATCGTAATTTGGACCCATTATACAATTTTTAGTTGCTGTATTATTGCTTCCAGGTAATGGCCCACTAATAGGCCATGGACAATATTGATTGGCTTGGGTCAAATCAAAACATATTTGTCCATTTGCACCTACGACTGCTTGGGTATGTAAAGTGCCAAAAAAACAAAAAGGAAATGTAAGGTTAAGTACGGGGCTATAAATATCATCAGTACCAACCAATATGGCAGTACCGGTATTAAAAGAGTACGGCAAATATGCAGTTGGAGTAACTGTATATGTAGTTGTACTCTTCAATGGGTTGGTCTGAATTGCATTCAATGTAACACAACTATTACAACTGATAGTAGTATCAGGCCCTGCCACAACAGTAAGTGGACAAGGAACTGGCTGTGCTGATACAGATGTCCCAATTAAAAAAAGAAATATTGGAAGTGTTAACCTAAAAATTCGAAGCATATATTGGAGTTACTTATGTGATATTTAAACGAAATAGGTTGCCTAAGTTACAAAAAAAAGTTAAATGCTATTGAAAACTTAATATCAAAGAGCACGCTCTTTGATAAAATGATATATTAAAATATGTTATTGCATCATTAGATACATCATCCATTATAATAGACCTTTTAACTGTACCAAATGGTTGGGTAAAAGATACGAACACAGCAATATTTTTTAGCGTGATATAAAAATGTAGATGCATATATATGACTAAGAATAAGATAAAATAAAATATAATATATTGAAAACAATTATATTTTCAATTGATCAAGTTGTGGTTAATCTTATTGTCTATTTTTTATCTTACTCTAAATTATCAGCCACATGATCGATACTCAAAAAAGGTCTTCATATACATCAGCTTTTATTGCCATAGTGTTTACATTCTTCTTTTGGGGGTTTGTAGCTGCTTCCAATGGGGTGTTGATCCCAATGTTCAAAAAGAGCTTTACACTTTCTCAGTTTCAGTCACAATTAGTGGATCTTGCCTTTTATGCAGCATATTTTGTAGGCTCTCTTATTTACTTTTTTGTCTCTAAGGCGTTTGGCGACCCGCTGAATAAAATAGGTTATAAGAATGGATTGATACTAGGCCTTATTATCTCTGCCTTGGGAGCCTTACTATTTATTCCTGCTGTGAATAGTACCTCCTATTCCCTTTTCCTAAGCGGACTATTTATTATAGGATTAGGATTTGCTTTATTACAAATTGTGGCCAACCCATTTGTTATCAATCTGGGGGATGCATCTAAAGGATCAAATCGATTGAACCTGGCAGGTGGGATTAATTCATTAGGTACTACTATTGGACCGGTATTGCTAGCATATGCATTATATGGGAAAATTACACCCGGACAAGGGCAGGAAATCAGCGTAGGTAATTTAAAAACACCTTATGTAGGCCTATCAATAGTATTGTTAGCACTGGCTGTGCTGATAGCTATTGTGAAGATGCCTGTGATCAAAAATGAAGAGAAGATAGAAAAGCATGTAGGTGTATTCCAATACCCTCAATTAGTACTAGGTATGCTAGCTATATTCATCTATGTAGGTACTGAAGTAACCATACAAAGCAATATGGGTGCACTTTTAAAACTACCGGATATAAAAGGGATAGACCATACACAGGTAGATAAATTCATTTCACTATACTGGGGTAGCTTGATGATAGGTCGTATAAGCGGCTCTTTGCGCACTTTCACACTTAGTAATGTTGCTTATACAGTATTATCACTAATAGTACCATTTGCCGTATTCGGTATTATTCTCTTATTCAATGTAATGAGAGGCGCTGATGTTAGCGACCTATATATATACTCTGTTTGGATAGCGCTATTCATCATTATCAAATTCCTGGGTCAGGAAAAACCTTCGCGTACTTTACTTTTCTTTGGCGTTGCAGCTATGCTTTGCATGATCATTGGATTGTACACAAAGGGTGATGTAGCCTTATTCTCATTTGTAAGTGGAGGTCTTTTTTGTAGTGTGATGTGGCCATGTATCTTCAATCTGGCAATTGCAGGCTTGGGTAAGTATACCAACCAAGGTTCGTCGTTACTTATTATGATGATATTAGGTGGTGCAATCATACCACCTATACAAGGTTATTTATCTGATATACCATCTATAGGAATACATCAATCTTATTGGGTACCTGTAGCTGGATTTGCATATCTGGCATGGTATGGATTTAAAGCTCGTCGTATTTTACAAAAACAAGGAATAGACTATGATGCAAACACTGGCACTGGGCATTGATATCGGTGGTACAAATACTGCTTTCGGAATAGTAGACAGAAGGGGTAATATCATTGCCAAAGGTAGTATGCCAACAAAGGGCCATGCATCGATTCATCATTACATTTCTGCATTGAATGATACGCTAAATCCTTATTTCCAACAAGTAGGTAAAGAGAATATATTAGGCATAGGTGTAGGTGCGCCTAATGGCAATTACTATACAGGTGAGATAGCATATGCCCCTAATCTGCCATGGCATGGTGTAATACCTTTAGTCAAACTAGTACAGGAGAATATCCATATTAAAACTACTGTAACTAATGATGCTAATGCTGCTGCTATTGGTGAGATGATGTATGGTGCAGCTAAAGGCATGAAAGATTTTATACTGGTAACATTGGGTACCGGTTTAGGAAGTGGTTTTGTAGCCAATGGTCAAATTGTATACGGCCACGACGGTTTTGCCGGAGAGCTGGGGCATGTAATAGCAGTAAGAAATGGTAGAGATTGTGGTTGTGGGCGCAAAGGTTGTTTAGAAACCTATGCATCTGCCACAGGTATAGTGCGCACAGCCGAGGAATGGTTACTGGAACGTAATGACAGCACTTTACTACGAGCTATGACTGGAAATATCACTGCTAAAAGAATACACGAATGTGCAGAAAATGGTGATGCGTTCGCTATAAACCTATTCGAATATACAGGACAGATACTAGGTCAAACTTTAGCCGATGCCATTGCTATTACATCTCCTCAAGCAATTATTTTATTCGGTGGCCTAGCGCATTGTGGCAAATACCTATTAGACCCTACCAGAATGAATATGGAGGCTAACCTTTTAAAGATCTATCAGAATAAAGTATCTCTAATACAGTCAGCTCTACCGGATGCCGATGCTGCCATACTGGGTGCCAGTGCACTTGTGTGGTGATCTATGCATTGAGCAAATGAGGCCTTTCTTTATATACTTTCCAAATCAGTTCTCCGAATAAAGTATTTGCCCATGCAAACCATGGTCTTGAAAATTTAGTGGCGTCATCTTTTTGATAAGATTCATGCATAAAGCCTGTACCTGCATGTGTGTGTTGCAACATATACAAACACTTACTTATTTCCTCATCATTGTTACTGGTAAGTGCTCGCATAATGATACTCAATGGCCATATATGATCTACACCTACATGTGGTCCTCCTATACCTTCGCCTGCCTTACCTTTATAAAAGAAGGGATTATCATCAGACAACACAAAATCTCTAGTATGCAAGTAGGCTTCATCATCACACATAGTGGGTATTAGATATGGTAGTGATAGTAAGGAAGGCACATTGGCATCGTCCATTAGGTTATAACTTCCCATTCCATTTACTTCATATGCATATATAGGTCCAAATCTTTCTGTATATACACCGGAACATTCGGCCAAAGCATCTGATACTTGGCGTATGAGCAGGTTTATCTCAGATATGTCAAAGTTGGAATTCACCTTCAATAATATCTCCTTAGCATGCTTTAGCGATGATACTGCGAAAAAATTACTAGGTATCAGATATGGATATATAGTAGCATCGTCACTGGGGCGAAACATAGAACATATCAATCCATTGGGCTTTACAGGATACCCATAACCGTTCAGCGGTACTGTATCTGAAGCAAATGCTGTAATACGTTGGAAATGGTATGGGCCTTTATTCTCCCAACGCTGCTGTTCTCTAAAGGTTTTTACGATCAATTCCATAGCCTTTACCCAATGTTCATCAAAAACACTGAGATCGCCTGTAGCTTTCCAGTAGCCATGAGACAAACGTATAGGATAACAAAGACTATCTATCTCCCATTTACGCTCATGAATGCCGGGTTTCATATCTGTCAGGTCTTTATGCCATTCACTTATCTTATGTTCGTCCTTATAAAATGCATTAGCATAAGGGTCTTTGAGTATGCACTTTACTTGCCTATTGATCACCCCTTTTATCAGTTGTTGAAGATCGGCATCCTCTTTACACAATGGTAGATATGGCCATACTTGCGCCGATGAGTCTCTGAGCCACATTGCATCTATGTCGCCGGTAATGACATAAGTGTCAGGTTTGCCATTCACTAATTCAAAATGTACAGTAGTATCTAATGTATTGGGGAAACAATTCTGAAACATCCAACCTAATTCCTTATTGCCTATATGTTCTTTTACCTCAGCTATCACTCTTTCTACTGCCTTACTCTTGAATTTTCGCTTAGCAGCCGGTATACGTACACCTGGGAAATTATTGTTCCTAGCTTTAGCAATACTATTACCTGAAAACAGTATTCCGGCAGCTGCTAGTGTAGAGGTCTTAACAAAATGTCGTCTGTTCATATTGTTCAATATGTTTGAGAAAAATAAGAAAGAAAGAGATACGTTGATTATATTTATAATGCGTATCAGCAGTGTTATATTAAAAGTAAAACAAAGTATATCTTGTTGATAGTATTCTACAAGTATTTTTTATGAACACATTTATTAGAAGAAGCTCATTAGCTATTGCTATTTGTTGTGCTAACCTTACTACACAAGCACAGAAACTGGTATCTTATGTAGACCCGTTTATTGGTACGGGTGGTCATGGGCACACATACCCGGGAGCAACTGTACCTTTTGGAATGGTACAACTTAGTCCTGATAATGGTACACAAGGATGGGACTGGTGTAGTGGTTATAATTTTTCCGATTCTACTATTGCTGGTTTTAGCCATATGCATTTAAGTGGCACAGGTGTGGGTGAATGGTGCGATATATCTGTAATGCCTAATATTGGGCTAATAGCTGATACTATTGAGAAATATAAAGTAAAATTCAGCCATAGAAACGAAATAGCAAGCCCGGGATATTATAGTGTACTGATGAATAATGGTATACGAGCATCATTTACTACTACAGAAAGATGCGGATTACATAAATACATTTTCCCTACCGGTAGCACACCTGTATTACGATTCAATATGGCATTTAACATTAATTATGACAGACCTACAAAAGCTTATGTTCGTCAGATAAATGATAGTACAATTGTTGGGTATCGCTACTCTACCGGATGGGCACATGTGCAACGTGTATACTTTGCCGCACGTACTTCTGCTCCTATAAAGAGTATACACCTGTTTGCAGATAGTACTGTAGTAAAAGGTAAAGAAGTAGTAGGCAAAATGGTACAAGGGCAATTAGTCTTCAATGATGCAAACGGTAAGCCTATAATGATGAAAGTTAGTCTTTCTACTGTAAGCACAGGAAAAGCATTGTTAGCACTGAAAGAAATTAAGGATTGGAATTTTGGGCAAGTGCGCCGTCAAGCAGAACAAAAATGGGAGGGTGAACTACAGAAAATAAAAGTAAGTACTGATAATGTAAGCTTGAAACGAGTATTTTATACTGCTATATACCATACTTGTATGGCACCTGTATTGTACTCAGATGCTGACGGACAATACAAAAATGCCAATGGACAAAAGCTGAAGATGAAAAAAGGACAACGCTATACTGTATTCTCATTATGGGATACTTTCCGTGCTTTGAATCCTTTATTCACACTTACACAACCAGAGCGCAATACTGACATTCTGAACAGTATGCTGGCTTTCTATGATGAGAATGGATTATTACCAGTTTGGGACCTTAGCACATGGGAAACAGGCTGTATGAGTGGCTACCATGCGGTACCTGTATTGGCAGATGCTGTATTGAAAGAACTACCCGGCTTAGATGCACAACGTGCTTACAAAGCAATAAGAAAAAGCGCCTTCCAAAAGATAAGAGGCACTCAAGACTATATAAAATATGGTTACCTGCCACAAGATAAGGGCGGATATAGTGTAACCATCTCTCTGGAATATGCATTTGACGACTGGTGTATAGCACAAGTAGCAAAGAAATTAGGCAAGATGCAAGACTATTATATGTTCATGAATCGCGCAGAGGCATACAAACGCCTATTTGATCCTAAGACCGGTTTCATCCGTGCAAAAAATTCAGATGGTAGCTGGGTAACACCTTTCGATCCGTATTTCTCATCTACACAAGAATCAAAAGCTATGTATGAAGAAGGTAATGCATGGCAATACACCTTCTTTGCTCCGCATGACGTTAGAGGGTTGGCAAAACAATTCGGTAGTTATAGTTCTTTCATTAAGAAACTAGATTCATTATTCACAACATCTTCTGAAATGAAAGGCAAAGATGCACCTCCTGATGTAAGCGGGCTTATTGGTCAGTATGCACATGGTAATGAACCTAGCCATCATATAGCCTATATGTACGATTTTGTAGGTGCACCGTGGAAAACACAAAGAAAAGTAAGACAAATAATGGACTCAATGTACCACGATGCACCTGATGGTTATGCAGGTAATGAAGACTGTGGACAAATGAGCGCCTGGGCGGTATGGAGTTGTATGGGTATGTTCCCTGCCAACCCCGCTAGCGGAGAATATGTATTTGGCAGTCCAATGTTCAATAAGGTAACGATACAATTACCTGAACACAAAAAGATGTTAGTGCTGGCTTACAACAATTCAAAACACCACCCTTACATACAACGTGTGTACTTGAATGGCAAACTGTATACTAAGTCTTATATAGATCACGCTACTTTGATAAAAGGTGGCACTTTAGAATTTGTAATGGGTGCATACCCTAATAAAGAATGGTGTATAAACCCATCATCTTGGCCTTCATCAGCAAATAATTAATAAAATTGTCTATAAGGGCTACATACTACAAAAAAAATACGTCCTACTTAATCTGTAAACGTATTGCTGTATTAGTATGGGTACTTTACCATTTTCATTCAAATGTCAATGCCCAATCCATACAAGAACTAAGCTCTGGTTGGAAATGTCAAGTCGCCTCTGATGTAAAGGCTGCAGGTACCATACTGTCAAATAGAGCTTACCCTCTTGATAAATGGATGCGGGCCGTGGTACCGGGGACTGTGCTTACTACACTGATAGAGAATAATTTGGTGTCTGACCCATTCTTCGGTTTGAACAATGAGCATATACATGACATCAACAAACTAGGCAAAGAAGCATATACATTTTGGTTTGTAAATGATTTTAATTCTACTTATGCAAAAGGAAAACAATATTGGTTACACCTACGTGGTGTCAACTATCGTTGCAATATCTACCTCAATGGGCATTTAGTAAATGAGCAATCTAATGTAGGTATGTTTCTAAGACATACTTATAATATCACTCCCTATCTTGCTACAAATGGAAAGAATAGAATAGCCATCATAGTATATCCGCCTGATTTTGTAGGTAATGCTAATGGTGGACAAGGTGGTGATGGTATAATTGCCAAAAATGTAGCCTCTCAATACACTGCAGGCTGGGATTGGATACGCCCTATACGAGATCGTAATACCGGTATATGGGACAAAGTTTGGATAGAAAGTAGTGGTAACATCCACATTAAAGAACCACATGTAATAACTATTGTACCTGGCATTCGTACACCAGCTGGAGTACAAGGACCTGCTATCATTCAGAGCACTGTTGAATTAGAAAACCCTACAGACAATATCATCTCCGGCACTATACAATACAAACTCGGCAATGACCTCATCCGGAAGAAAGTAAGTATAGCAGCACATACTACCTTTCTTGCAGAATTGCCTGAATATACAATAAAGAACCCCAGGCTATGGTGGCCTAATGGCTATGGCAGACAAGAGATGTATCATGTCAATTTCCATTTCTTAGAGGACGATAAAGTACTCTCCGATGAAAAACAGGTGACATTTGGCATACGTGATATCCAAGCTACTTGGAATGCTCACACCCTTAGCAGACAAATTGCTGTCAATGGGCAGAAGATATTTATCAAAGGTGGTAATTGGATACTTTCTGATGCACTTTTGCGCCTATCGTCGCAACGTTACGATGATGAAGTTCGATTTCATAGAGATATGAACCTGAACCTTATAAGAGTATGGGGCGGTGGTATTACAGAAAGACCAGAGTTTTACGATGCCTGTGACAAATATGGCATTCTTGTATTACAGGATTTCTGGGTCTCCGGCGACTGTAATGGTCGTTGGCAGGATTCTCTGAAAGTTGAAGATACACTCACCCGCAGACAATATCCTGACGACCACAAACTGTTTGTAACATCTATAGCCGATCAAGTAAAGATGTTACGCAATCACCCTTCAATGGCCATATGGTGCGGTGGTAATGAAATAAAGCCACCATTAGACATACTGAAATCTATTAGAGATTCCATACTTCCCATACTCGATGGCACTCGCTACTTCTTTGATTTCTCAAATTCGGATAGTATGTCTTACCATAGTGGTGATGGTCCTTATACTATTCAAGACCCAAAAAGTTTTTGGGAATACAAAAATTTCCCATTCAATTCTGAGGTAGGCTCTATAGGCATAGGCGATTACAAATCACTCGAACGGTTCCTCCCAAAAGAAAATTTAATACCACCATATTACAATTTAGCACAAAAGAAATGGATAGTTGATTCAGTATGGGAATATCATAAATATATCAGTTATGATAGTTCTGTAGAGGCATATCGTCATCCTACTACTATTCAGGATTTTACATCTAATGCACAATTAGTAAATTACAATCAGTATCGCAGCCTGATAGAAGGTTTCTCATCTCATATGTGGGACTGGTATACAGGTGTTATCATTTGGAAAACCCAAAATCCTTGGACTGCCATGCGTGGGCAAATGTACGATACCTATTTGGACCCTAATGCCAGTTTATTTGCGCTACGCCATGCCAGCGAACCTATTCACATTATGTACGATCCTATTGACAGTTCTATAATGGTAGTCAACAATTCATTTAAGCAACAACACTTAAAAGCAATAGTCAACGCTTACGATACTAAAGGCAATAAACAAGTTTTATCAGAATCTGATGTTAATATAAATGCCTCTTCTTGCAAAAAAACGATTTCAATTATTCAACAATTGAAGAGCATGAAACCAGCTTTCCTTTTACTACGATTACTTAATGATAAAGACAGGGCTGTAAGCAATAATTTTTACTGGCTTTCTGATAGCAATGGTAATTATCCTTATTTGCAACAACTGTATAGAGCTAACATTACAGTAACAGCTCATACCCTTAACTCAGGAAAAATTAAAGTAGAGATAATTAATTCAAAAAATGGCCCTGTTTCCTTTTTTAACCGCTTATCTCTAGTGGATCTCGCAACTAAAAAACGAATACTACCTGTTTTCTATACTGATAATTACATATCCATATTACCCGGTGAAAGAAAAACTATCTTTATAGATTACTGGTCTACAACTGCTAAAACTGAATTAGCTATAGAAGGCTATAACCTTCCTGAGACTTACTTTAAAATTCAAAATTGATATGCTAAAATCTTTATTCATACTAGCTTTTATACTCCTAAGCGTATTTGGTTTCTCTCAAGAATCAGATTCATATTATGGCATTATACCAGCTCCTACTACTATTAAAAAAGGTTCCGGAGAATTTGTATTCGATAATAACACACTTATTATTGCAGATTCCAACGACAACGCTGTAAAGTATCTCATTCATCATCTCAGAAACGAAGACCTGAATAACAGAGTGATCAAAAACGAAAAACTAGGCACAACAACTACTCAAGCTTCTTTGGTAATCACTTCTACCGGTGCTGATAATATTCCTGCAGAAGGTTATAGATTGTACATCACTTCCAAAAAGATCTTTCTGCAAGGCAAAGGCGCTGGGCTCTTCTATGGTATTGAGACACTTTTTCAGTTAATGCCCAATAGTAACGCAGGGGCTATACACTTACCATGCCTCACTATCGAAGACTTTCCACGATTCTCATATCGTGGCCTGCATCTGGATGTATCTCGACATTTCTTCCCTGTATCTTTTATCAAGGAATATATAGATCTTATGGCCGCCTTTAAACTCAATACTTTCCAT
The DNA here is from genome assembly GCA_037144255.1 of Bacteroidota bacterium. Lineage (GTDB taxonomy): Bacteria > Bacteroidota > Bacteroidia > Chitinophagales > Chitinophagaceae > JBAWXE01. The sequence continues at coordinate 45,946 of JBAWXE010000004.1, forward strand.
TGGCACTTAACAGATGACCAAGGCTGGCGTATTGAGATCAAGAAATATCCCAAACTCACACAAATTGGTAGCCTCCGTGCTCAAACTAAAGTAGGTAGTTATGAAAAAGATGGTGGCTTGTACGACAATACTCCTTACTCCGGTTTCTACACACAGGAACAAATCAAAGAAGTGGTAGATTATGCCACCGAACGCTTTATCACAATAGTACCGGAAATAGAAATGCCCGGGCACTCATTAGCCGCGATAGCATCTTACCCTGAGTTGAGTTGCGATCCTAAAGAACTCGCAAAAGTTGCGGAAACATGGGGCGTTTTCACTAATGTTTATTGTCCTACCGATTACACTTTCAAATTCCTGGAAAATGTACTTACAGAAGTGATGGCATTATTCCCTGGTAAGTATATACACATTGGCGGTGACGAATGCCCAAAAGATGCATGGAAGGCTTCCACTTATTGCCAACAATTTATCAAGGATAACAATCTCAAAGATGAAAATGGTCTACAAAGTTATTTCATCCAACGAATTGAGAAATTCATCAACTCCAAAGGCCGTAGTATCATAGGTTGGGACGAAATTTTGGACGGTGGCCTGGCCCCTAATGCCATGGTTATGAGCTGGCGTGGAGAACAAGGTGGTATTGATGCTGCTCAACAAGGGCATGATGTGATCATGACTCCGGGTAGTTCTGGTCTTTATTTCGATCACAAACAAAGCAAGTCAAAGGACGAACCTCTGTCCATTGGAGGCAATGCTCCTCTCGAAAAGACATATGCTTATGACCCTATACCTTTTTCTTTGGCACCTGAACAACAAAAACATATCATAGGTGTACAAGCAAATGTTTGGACAGAATATATCAGCACACCTGCCAAAGTAGAATACATGTTACTACCACGCTTATTGGCCTTATCTGAGATAGCATGGTCTCCTAAAGAGAATAAAAATTTTAAGCAGTTCTATCAACTTAGAGTTTCTAAACACTTGTCTGCTATTGATGCAGAGGGATTTAATTATCGCGTACCCACTGCCATTGGCGCAACCGATACTACTATGACCGGATCGCAGTTCCAAATAGAATTACAATCTCCTGTAGAAAATGCTGCTATATATTATACTATAGATGGATACCCTCCTCGAGAAACTGATCTTCAATATACTTACCCATTGAATTTCAATATTACTCAAGGGCAGCAAATAGAACTGCAAACCATAGTTATTACAGCATCTGGCAAAAGAAGTCTGATCTCTCATACTATTCTTAGCAATAAGTAAGTTTAGGCTCTGCTACTCAGGAATTGTTTCATGGTCTCTGCTGTATATTCCATTTCTTCAGCAGGTATAGCATTGCTGATGAACCATGTCTCGAATGCAGATGGTGGTAAATAGATACCGGCATCCAGCATATAATGGAACATTTCATTGAATAACGCATTATTAGCACTACTGGCCGATGCAAAGTCTGTTACCGGCTTATCGCTGAAATGTACACTGATCATAGAACCCATATGGTTGATCACATATGGTACACCTGTAGATCCAAGCGCTTCGTCCAGCTTACTATGTAGGTAGTTGCCTTTTTGTTCCAACGATGTATATATGGAAGGATTGTCTTTTAATGTCTTCAATAGGGTATAACCTGCTATCATAGCTATTGGATTACCACTTAGTGTACCTGCTTGATACACTTTACCCAATGGCGCTATATGCTCCATAATAGCTCTCTTACCACCAAACGCTCCCACAGGCATTCCACCACCTATTACCTTGCCATAGGTTACAAGGTCGGCATCTATTTTCAAACGCTCCTGTGCGCCCCCCGGTGCTAAACGAAACCCTGTCATCACCTCATCAAAGATGAATACAATTCCTTCTTTATCACAAATGCTTCTCAGTCCTTTCAGAAAACCTTCTTTAGGTAGGATACAACCCATATTTCCTGCCACAGGTTCTATGATGATAGCTGCAATGGTACCTTTATTATTATCTACTAATTGTTGTACAGCTTCCAAATCGTTGTATGCAGCTGTCAATGTATCTTCCGATACTCCTGCCGGCACACCGGGTACTGTCTGTATATCCAGTGTTGCCATACCACTTCCTGCTTTTACCAGAAAAGAATCAGCGTGTCCATGATAACAACCTTCAAATTTAATGATCTTGTTTCTTCCTGTATATCCTCTTGCCAATCTTATTGCACTCATACAGGCTTCAGTACCACTGCTCACCATTCTCACTAGGTCCACATTAGGCGCCATACTCTTAATAAGTTCTGCCATTTGTATCTCCAATTCAGTAGGTGCTCCAAATGAGGTAGATCTGCCCACTGCTTCTTTGATAGCTTCCACTACAGGCTCATAAGCATGACCCAATATCATTGGTCCCCAAGAGTTGATATAGTCTAGATACTTATTACCATCAGCATCATACATATATGCTCCTTTGGCACGTTGCATGAAAATGGGGGTTCCTCCTACGCTCTTAAAGGCACGCACAGGCGAGTTCACACCACCCGGTATACTTTGTTGGGCTCTACTAAATAGTTCTTTACTCTTATCGTTGTTCATATAAATGTTCTCTGATCTTTTAAGAAATAAGCTTTACGGCATCTTTGGCGTAATAGGTAGCTATCAGATCTGCTCCGGCACGTTTGATACTGGTCAGCGACTCCATTATAGCTTTATCTTCATTCAGCCATCCCATTTTGGCTGCTGCTTTTATCATAGCATATTCACCACTTACATGGTAGGCGCTTACCGGTATATCTACTGTGTTTCTCACTTCTCGTATGATATCTAGATAAGACATAGCAGGTTTCACCATAATGATATCTGCACCTTCTTCCACATCCATCATTACTTCTTTAATAGCTTCTACACGATTAGCATAGTCCATTTGGTAGGTCTTCTTATCCCCAAACCCCGGTGCACTATCCAAGGCATCGCGGAATGGCCCATAGAAACAAGATGCATATTTAGCACCATAACTCATAATACCCGTATTCACATATCCGCTACCTTCCAATGCTTGTCTGATGGCTACTATACGTCCGTCCATCATATCACTCGGTGCTACAAAATCAGCACCGGCAGCAGCATGGCTTACACTCATTTCTGCCAGCACTTCCACTGTAGGGTCATTCACTATTTGTCCATTCTCTACTATACCGTCATGCCCAAATGATGAAAATGGGTCTAATGCCACATCTGTCATCACTACCATATCAGGACAAGCATCCTTTATAGCTTTGATACTACGTTGCATCAATCCATTAGGATTCAGTGCTTCAGTACCTTTATTATCCTTTAGTGCATCTTCACATTTTATGAACAACAATACGCATTTCAGGCCCATACTCCACAGCTCTTTCACTTCTTTCACTGTCACATCAAGGCTCATTCTATAGTAGTTGCTCATTGACGGTATCTCCAATTTGATACCTTGTCCTTCTACAATAAATAGCGGTACAATAAAATCATTAGGTGTCAGTATAGTCTCTGATACCAATGATCGTACAGATTGTGATTGTCTTAATATCCTGTTTCTTCTGATCAGTTGCATAACATGGATGTTTATATATTTACCCAATCCTGGGGTTTCAAATATTCTAATAATTCAGCTTCTCTACTACCTGGTAGCGGATGATGGTCGTATTGCCATCTGGCTCTCGCTGGCAGGCTCATCAGTATACTCTCAGTTCTGCCATTGGTCTTCAGCCCAAATAATGTACCTCTATCGTGTACCAGATTAAATTCTACATACCTACCTCTGCGTATCTCCTGCCACTCTGTTTCCGCCTCCCCATAGGGCATATCCTTCCTCTTAGTTACTATAGGCACATAAGCAGGCAAGAATGCATTTCCGTTCGCCTGCTGAAAAGCTAATAACCTATCAGCATCTGCTTCATTCGTTGGTCTTTGATAATCATAGAATACTCCTCCTATACCACGGGCTTCATTGTCACGATGCCTATTGACAAAATACTCGTCGCAATGTTGCTTATGTTTAGGGTACAGATCTATACCAAAACCATCCATAGCCTCTTTCAATACTGTATGGAAATGTTTTCCATCTTCTTTGAAAATATAATAAGGTGTGAGATCAGAGCCTCCACCAAACCAACTATCTATCAGCTTACCTGTTGTATCATATAATTCAAAATAACGCCAGTTGGCATGTACGGTAGGTACATATGGACTCTTAGGATGTATTACTAATGATAGTCCACAGGCAAAGAAATTACTTTCCCCTACTCCGAACAGTTGCTGCATTGCAACAGGCAAAACTCCTTTTACTATAGAGGTATTCACTCCACCTTTCTCAAACACATCTCCTTCAGCTATTACTCTTGTTATACCGCCACCACCTTCTTTGCGTTCCCATCTGTCCTCTGCAAACACAGCCTTACCATCCAGCATTTCCAGCTCGGCGCAGATAGTATTCTGCAATTGGTGTATATAGCTTACAAAACGTTCTTTTACACTCATGATCTCACTACTCTTCTTATTTTCTATATTCTTTTACTGCTTCTACAAATGCTTTTGCATGTTCTACAGGCACATTCGGCAATATACCATGTCCTAAGTTAGCAATATAACGTTGCGCGCCAAAACCATCTATCATTTCCTTTACTGCCTTCTTTATTTCAGGTATAGGAGCCAGTAGCTTAGTAGGGTCAAAATTACCTTGCAACGTGATGCTGTAATTGGTCATTTGTCTGGCCATTTGTGGCGTTATACACCAGTCTATTCCTAAACCCGATGCTCCACTATTCACCAGATCAGGCAATGCATACCAGCTGCCTTTAGGGAATAATATGACAGGTGCTTTATCTTTTACAGCTGTAGCTATTTGTTGCAAATAAGGTTGTGCAAATTTCTTAAAATCCTCTGGACTCAACATACCGCTCCAGCTATCAAATACTTGTACCAGATCCGCTCCTGCCACTATCTGTGCTTTCAGGTACTCGATAGTTATATCAGTTATCTTTTGTAATAAAGTATGCGCCAGTTTAGGTTGTGTAAAACAGAATTGCTTCGCTTTGTCAAACGATTTGCTACCCTTGCCTTCAACCATGTAGCAAAATATGGTCCATGGTGCACCTGCAAAACCTATCAATGGCACTTTGCCATTCAACTCTTTTTTAATCATACCTATGGCTTTCATCACATATGATAGTCTATCCTCTACACCTGTAGTTATCAGTCCATCTATATCTTCCTGCGTCTTCATGATCCTAGGCAATACCGGACCTTTATTCTCCTCCAGCAACACTTCCACTCCCATTGCCTGTGGTATCACTAAGATGTCCGAGAACAAAATAGCCGCGTCCACACCTACCTGATCTACCGGCTGCAATGTGATCTCACATGCCAGTTCAGGGGTCTCCACACGGGTAAAGAAGTCATACTTCTCTCTCAGTTTGATATAATCAGGTAAATATCGTCCTGCCTGACGCATCATCCATACTGGTGGGCGTTCTACTACTTCACCTCTCAAAGCCTTTAATAACAAATGGTCGTTTTGTGCACTCATATAGTCAGTATATATCGGTTATAATGTAAAATGGCTGATTACTTTGTCTATCATATTGCCTGTAGATGGCTTATCGCATATTACCAGCGTATTCTTATAATTGCGTAATGCTTCCGCGGTAGTGTTCCCTACTGCAAAAAGCACTTGCTTATCTGTCAGAACATTCTTCTGCATATAGCTTTCAACAGCACTGGGGCTGAAGAATAAGACACCATCATATTCGGCACTGATAGTAGTAGGTATTAGTACTGTACGATAGGTAAGTATCTCGTTCACTGCTACGCCTTTCTCATTCAGCATAGTAGGTAGTTCGTCTCTTCGCATATCGCCACAAAAGAACAGCACTTTTTGTATCAGCTTATTGTTCAGTATTTCTACTGCCAGTTTCTTAGCGTCATCTGCCGTTACTAATACCTTGGCTTTCGGAAAATGGGCCTTCACAGCTGCACTGGTAGCACCACTGGTGCAGCATACTCGCCATGCTGCATCTTTATATTGTGCTATTTTTCCAACAGATTGTACTGCATTCACACTAGTGAATATCACGTATTGTTGCGGTTCATACACGGCAGCGATATTGGCTTGCATTTCCTCTTCCGCTATAGCTTCTGTGCTGATGAAAGGCACCACATCTATACTCAAATTATTTTGAGCAGCTTTTTGGATCAGCTGCTCATTAATAACCTTGGTAGATAGTATTTGTATTTGTTTATCCGGCATTGCGTATACAGTCTACTATTACCTGCCCTCCATTATTGAGTATCTCTTCAGCCATGCGTATACCTAAGCCTTTTGCTTGGTCTATGGCCACTGTCTTGCTGACTTCTGCTTTTTGTTTACCATCCAGGGTCAGTACACTACCTCTGAATACTAGGTTCCCGTCTTCTATTTTTGCCAATGCACTGATAGGTGTAGAACAGCCTCCTAATAAAGTTCTTAAGAAATCTCTTTCTATTTGCACACATATCGCAGTATCCTCATCATTAAATGCATGACAAGCTTCGTATGGATAAGTATCACCTTCTCTGCATACCACCATCACTGCTCCTTGTGCAGGCGCAGGTAGCATCCAGTCTAGAACTACTGCATTATCCGGTCTCAGGTTGATCCTGTCCAGCCCTGCAGCAGCAAATATGGCACCTGCCCACTCGTTCTCCTGCACTTTACGCAGGCGTGTATTCACATTTCCACGTAGGTTGTCTATACTATGGTTGGGATATCTGTTCAGCCATTGTGCCTTACGTCTGATACTGCTGGTAGCAATAGTAGCCACACCATTCATATCATTCAAGAACGCTGTACCATGTTTAGGAACTATAATATCTGTATAAGATGCTCTTGGTAAGATACTGGCTTGTATAATGCCCTTTGCCAGCAATGTAGGTACATCTTTCATAGAGTGTACCGCTATATCTATATGCCCGCTGAGTAAAGATGCATCCAGTGCTTTTGTAAATACACCCTGTACTCCTAATTCGTACAAAGGTGTTACCAGGTCTATATCTCCTTCACTTTTTATCAGTACTAATTCTGCCTGATGACCATTCTTTTCTAATAGTCTTTTTACTTCATTGGCTTGCCACAGCGCCAGTTGGCTTTCGCGTGTGCCTATTTTGATGGTCTTACTCATGAGTGGAACTTTATTAGCTAAAACTTAGTTAGCGATAAAATCATTGATGGCTTCTATAAAGTAGCAGCCACGGTTGTTATATGTTTTCAGCTTTATAGCTGTTGTGTTGATCACTTTTTGAATGCGTGTTTCATCATAACAATCAGCTGTATGCAATTGTTTCAATGTATTTTTGATAGCTACCAGCACAGGTACATTCCTGCGCATTGCATACCAGTCTTTGAATTCTTCAATGTGTTCAGCTATGATACCTTTTGCTTTTGGCACTTCAGCTTCGCGTTTTTGCAATGTTTCATCTTTCATCTTAGACAGTTCGTCTACATTTATCAGATGTACATTTTCCATACCTTTTATAGCAGGATCTACATTGTAAGGGATAGACAGGTCAATGATATGTTTAGTACCACATCCTATAAATTGATCCTTAGTTACGATGTGCGATGTAGCATTCGTAGATGTGATGATGACATCTGCCGCTGCTATTTGTGCGTTCATTTCTTCTATCGGTGCAAATTCCAATCCTAATTCCAGTGCCAGTGCTTTTGCTTTATCAGCGCTTCTATTGATAAGAGTCACATTATGTGTACCCAGATAGTCTACCAGATTTTTACAAGTATTACGTCCTATTTTACCTGTACCTAATAATATGATCTTTTTATCTGTGTAGTTAGCTACATTATCACGTATATATTGAATTGCTGCAAATGATACTGATACTGTACCGCTACTCAGTTGTGTATTATTTCTAATTGCCTTAGATGATTGTATGGTACAATTTAATAATCTTTCTGTGAAAGCACCGATAAAACCTTGTTCCTTAGCAAACAAAGCAGCTATTTTCAATTGTCCTACTATTTCGTAGTCACCCAGTATTTGAGAATCCAGACCCGCACTTACTGTAAACAGGTGCTCGATAGCTGCATCTCCACTCTTAATGTATGCTAATTTCTTGAATGTTTCTTTGGTTCCTGCAGTTTGTGCACAAAGTAGGTCTACTAATGTATCTACATCTGATGCAAAACCATATATTTCAGTTCTGTTGCAAGTAGATAGTATGAACAGCTCATCGAGTCCTTCTTCGTGGGCGGCAGCAAGTATAGCACTGTATTGGTCATTATTTACTGCAAACTCACCACGTATAGCTGAATCACTTTTTCTATAATTGATACCAGCTACACGAAAATTCGAAATGTTCTTATTTGCTTCTGTCTTCATAAACTTATCTTTGAAGTCGATAAGACAAAGGTACTTTGCACTTGCTCCACATGGTAATTTCTGTGTCATGTAAAAGTCATTTGAAGGGATGACTTTAGTCATGATTAGTTTCTGAAAAAATCTTCGCACCTTCGAGCCATATTCACGCAGCGAATAATCAATTATATAAGAATAATGTCAGAGAACATCACAAGAGCTATAGTTTTAATGAATCTCGGATCGCCCGAATCCACATCAGTAAAGGATGTCAGAAAATACCTGAACGAGTTCCTAATGGATGAAAGAGTAATAGATTATCCACTCATTCCTCGTTTTTTATTAGTAAAAGGTATCATTACTCCTTTCAGATCTCCTAAGTCTGCAGAGGCCTATAAAGCAGTATGGACAAAAGATGGCTCGCCACTAGTTGCACTTACGAAACAAGTTCAGAGTGCATTGCAACAGATACTCAAAGAACCTGTGGCTATAGCTATGCGTTACGGAAATCCTTCGCCTAAAAAGGCTTTTGATGAATTGCATACTCAATATCCAAATCTGAAAGAGGTGGTATTATTGCCTATGTACCCGCATTTTGCTATGAGTAGTTATGAGACTGCGGTAGTATATGCGCAAGACCTGCATATGAAAGGCAAGTACCCTTTCAAGCTGGTGACCATCAAACCTTACTATGATGAATCTAATTATCTGAATGCACTGGCTACCAGCATACAACCATATTTGCAACAAGAATACGATCACATCGTGTTCAGTTACCATGGTTTGCCTGAGCGTCATATACATAAGGATGATATTACAGGTAATCATTGCCTTAGTACACCCGACTGTTGCAACACACCTTCTATAGCACATAAACAATGTTATCGTCATCAGGTATTTACTACTACACGCTTAGTAGCTGATATGCTGGGTATACCTAAAGAAAAATACAGTCTGTCTTTCCAGTCGCGGCTGGGTAGAGCGCAATGGCTGTTGCCGTATACTGTAACACGTCTGGCTGAATTGCCGAAACAAGGTGCCAAAAAGATATTGGTAGTTTGTCCTGCATTTGTGAGCGACTGTCTGGAAACACTGGAGGAAATGGCCATGCAAGGCAAGGAATTGTTTTTGGAATCGGGTGGAGAGGAATTTACACTGATACCATGTATGAACACGCATCCGCAATGGATACAAACTATTGCTACATGGATGCAGCTAATAGGCGAGGGGGATACTTCTATGTTGTACGAAAAAATAGTAGCTCATGTATAATTATAATTATGTTAAAGCGCTGCATATCATCTTTATCGTTACATGGTTCAGTGGTATGTTCTATATAGTAAGGTTGTATATCTATAACAGAGAAGCTAATGATAAAGCAGAACCTGAACGCAGTATACTACAAGACCAGTTTCGTATCATGATCAAAAGATTGTGGTTTGGTATTACTTGGCCTTCTGCGGTATTATCTCTTATATTCGGATTATGGATGCTGAGCCTGTATGGTAGCCTGCCTATGTGGCTGATGATCAAAATGAGTTTTGTGTTGGGATTGTTCATATATCACTTTACACTACACATGATCTATAAACAGCAGATGGCGGGTAATTTCAAATTCAGCTCGCAGATGCTGCGTATATGGAATGAACTGGCCACCATCTTTCTGGTAGCGATAGTGATGCTGGTAGTAGTAAAACAAAATATGAGCTGGGCATGGGGACTAGGTGGGCTGGTAGGGTTTATCATTTTACTGATGAGTGCTATCAAAATATATAAAAGCCTGAGAGGGAAGAAAGCTTAAATAGTAAACAAAAATATCATTGGGGTATTCTGAATCAATTTCGGAGTACCCCAGTTTTATCAAACCAATTGTTAAGAACCTACTTTTACAATAGAACCATTTTCGGCAATCTTAAATGTGTTTTTATTCGATTTTGAAGTAAGAGAGCCATTGATAATATTACCACTTTCATCCCTTTTATATTCTGCACATGTATCCTTTAAATAAACAAAAAGATCTTTTGTAATTGTACATTCTGCCTTACCAAAATAATATTCATCTTCATCACACCCAATTTTAAATAAAGGAAATTTATTAATGAGTTTCCCATTGTTATTAAATGTTGCGATAAAATGCATTTGATAATCTCCATAAGTATCAACTAGTAAAAGAGCAATAAACTTATTGTTTTCAACAATTTTTCCAGCAACTGCGAGTTTGAAGGAATCTATACAAGCATTAGGAAGATATTTATACAATGGACTACTTGTGTTACTAAATTCAAGATTTCCTAGGTCTTTACCACATGTATCAGAAAATGGTAATTGAATTACTTTAGTTTTTTGAATAGCTCCATTAAAATTATTTCTATCCGTTGGTGAGCATGAACTAAGTATGGTAAACAATAGATTAATCAATAATAAAAGTTGAGATTTCTGCATACTCTAATTTAATAAAAAAATACCGAAGCCTATTTTACAGATTCGGGTGATGAAATGACAAGTTTAGGAAAAAAATGAGCTGGCTTCAAAATGATAAGTCATTGATAATTAATTGATTGCAGGTTACAGAGGGTTACATTTAGGTTACACGAAGGCGGATTGCAAAGGCTCAGGAGATTGCGGGTCAAGCCCGCAATGACAGCATTTTTTTACCGATTGTTACCGAAAATTACCGATTCGTTTCCGGTTTATTACCGATTATTTACCGAATCATTACCGACGAATTGCATAGGCTCAGGAGATCTCTTCCCGAATCAAGTTCGGGATCGGATGACGACCTTGATTGGGTATAAAGATACGAAATGGGGGTAGGGTGTTCCAAATTTTCGTGCACATTTTTGATAAGATCAAGTGTTAAAATTTGAGGAATTTGCCAACAATTTTTTGTGGTGAATGTAATACTATTACCTTTACTGACTGTTTAGTCAGTCGAACCATATGTACCTACTACTTTCTATTATCGTATTATTTGTTGTTGCTGTATATGTATTCATGCAACAAGCCCAGTTTGGTAAAAAACCAAGTGGGGAGAGATTGGTGAGAATGCAAAACTCTCCACATTACAGAGATGGGGCTTTCCAGAATATGAGCATTACTCCCAGCCTGACAGAAGGAGCGAGTTATTATTCTGTGCTGAAGGAATTCCTGTTTACAAAGAAGGAGCGGAAGAAACCTATAGAAGCATTGCCCTCTGTAAAAACAGATCTGCTGAACCTGAACCCGAGTGAAGATGTGTTGGTATGGTTTGGGCATTCATCTTACTTTATGCAAGTAGATGGGAAGAAGATATTGGTAGACCCTGTATTCAGCGGTTCTGCATCACCATTGCCTAATGGTACCAAGGCTTTCAAAGGAGCAGATATCTATACAACAGATGATATGCCTGAGATAGATCACTTATTCATATCGCATGACCATTGGGACCATCTGGACTATACAACCATTAAGAAACTATTACCCAAGGTAAAAAATGTGGTATGCGGACTAGGGGTGGGTGCGCATCTGGAACATTGGGGATATGATGCCAACATCATTGTAGAAATGGACTGGCATGAAGAAGTAATACTGAATGATGGTTTTAGGGTGAAGGCGTATACAGGCAGGCATTTTTCGGGTAGAGGATTTAAAAGAAACGGAACGCTGTGGTGCTCCTACCTGCTGCAAACACCGACAATGAAGATATTCATAGGTGGGGATAGTGGCTATGATAGCCATTTTGCAGAGATAGGTAAACAGCATGGACCCATAGATATAGCGATACTGGAAAACGGACAGTATGACAAGGCATGGAGATATATACATATGCTGCCGGAAGAGATACTACAAGCTGCGAAGGAACTGAATGCACAAAGGATATTCCCGGTGCACTCCTCTAAATTCTCACTGAGCAATCATGCGTGGGATGAACCACTGAAGAAGATAACAGAGAATAATAAAAAGGAACAACTGGCTGTGATAACCCCTATGATAGGTGAGGCCGTGAGACTGAAAGATAGTACACAACAATTCAGCAACTGGTGGGAAGGCGTACAATAAACACAAGGCTATGGATAAGAAACAACTGATACTGGATGCTGCGCTGAAACTGTTTGTAGAATATGGGTTTCATAATACCCCTACCAGCAAGATAGCCAAGGAAGCAGGTGTGGCGAATGGAACACTATTCTATTTCTACCCTACCAAAGATGAGCTGGTAAAGGCATTGTATATAGACATCAAAAGCCGAATGACAGCGTGTATGTATGAAAACATACAAACAGGCAGCTCGCTAAGGGACATCATGAAGCAATATTATAGCTCATCGTTACAATGGACATTGGCACATGCAACAGAGTTTCGCTTTGTAGAGCAGTTCAACACATCGGCCTACCTGAAACAAATAGCAGCAGAGGAAGTGAAGAAACATATGCAGCCTGCCATGGACCTGATAAGCAAGGGCATTAAAGACAAGGTGCTGAAACCTATGGATGTGGATATGCTCTTTACCCTGATAGGCGGGCATACTTTTGGCGTGAACCAATACCTAGTGAGTAAACAATTCTCCAAAGCCAAACAAACACAGGTAATAGAGGAGACTTTTGAAATGCTGTGGGGAATGATAAAGAATTGAGAATTAGTCAGAACTAGTATTAATTAGTATTTTAGAGAACAATGTGCCTAGTTAATTATGCTTGTCGAATCTAAACCTAGTATAACTTATGCAAAACACAATTGAGACAAAAGAGGAAAAATACCATGCACTAGTTCAATCTTTTAAAACACATGTCTTTTCTGATGAAAAATCATGGGTAAATCCATATAGTATTGATGGTTTTGATTCTTATTGTAAAGAGAAAGGTGTTAACAAGTGTGAGGTGTTAAATCCTTGGAATTTATGGCAAGGGAACCTTAACGCTGATATTCTTGTAATTGGTCAAGATTGGGGAAATAAATCAGAACTAGAAAATCTTATTAAAACATCAAAAGAAAAGTCAAATAATACAAACAATAAAATAATTGAATTTATTAAAATATTAGGGTATGAGATTTCTCAACCTTATAAAACAGATAACCAAACAAAAAATCGTCTTTTCTTCACTAATGCAATTTTAGGAATTAGAACTGGAGCTAAAAGTGGATCATTAACTAGCTCCCAGAAAAAATGTCATAAGGAAACATGGTTCTATTTATATTCACTCATTCAAATTATCCAGCCAAAATGCATTATTGCAATTGGAGGAGATACTTATGAAATCATTAAGTATATTTTTCCATTACAGAATTATAATACATTTCCTGAAGTTGTTGAAAATAACGGAAAACATAATAAAATATTAGGGTCAGATTTCTACGCTGTTTATCATCCCCAATCTTGGTCCAAACACAGAACTAAAGAGGAACAATTGAGCGACTGGAAAGAGATTGCACAATTGATGAAAAATAAATAGTAAAGCAATTTATCCACCCCTTACTTCTTCCAGTACCATTCATCGGCCTTAGGGGCAGATTCCTGTTGTTTCCAGTAAGCTGAAGTGACTACCTGTCCACGTTCTGTTTTCAGTTCTCTGTTAAAGACCGCATTGGTAGGACTGAAGGTAACATCTGTAACACCTACCGTAAATGTTTCGGGAGGAGGAGGCGGAGCTTCTACTACAGCATCGGGATTCTCGGGATTGGGTGCAGCAGGCTTAGCAGCTGTTTTAGGTGGAGGGCTTTTGACCACTACCACTTTAAAACCATTATGTTCTAATAATCGTTTCAGAAAATCAACACGTTGCGGAGTACAATTCTTCTCCACTATAGCGCATTTTATATCTTCCAGATCTTCAAATGCATGATTAGGATTGAGTGCCATAATATTATTTTCCGATCATTGAATTAATGTATTCGAATAAGCCTGTGGTAAAACCGGTACATACTATACCTATCATACATACTGCCAAGGCTATTCTGAGAGAGTTACTGCTTTGTATCTTAACAATAGGGGTATCGTTCTGGTCGATAAAAATAGCCTTCACCACACGCAGATAATAGTAAAGTGATGCTACCATATTGAGTACTGCTATGGTAACCAGTATATAATTGCCTTTAGCTGCACCTGCTGAAACGAGGAACATCTTTCCAAAGAAACCTGCTGTAGGTGGTATACCAGCCAGTGAGAATAATGATATGGCCAATACCCAGCCAGCCATCTTGTTATTGGTATAGAAGCCCTTATAGTCGCTGATATTCTCCTTGCCTGTATGTGCAGACACCATGGATACGACACCGAATGCACCAAGATTAGAGAAAGTATAAATGATGAGGAAGTAGATAGATGATGATGCACCCATACCTGTACCTGATGACAGGCCTAAGAGTATATAACCCACCTGTGCAATGGATGAGAAAGCAAGGAAACGCTTGATATTGTTCTGCCTGATAGCAAATAGATTACCTATAGTAATAGTGATGGCAATAGTAAGGAATAACATATTGTACCACATACCTGCGAATTTTTGGAACAAGGAGAACATTACTGTAGTGAATATGAAAACGATAGACGCCTTAGAGATAACTGAGAGGTAAGCGGTTACTGACACAGGAGCACCTTCGTACACATCGGCTGTCCATAGATGGAAAGGCACCGCGGATAGCTTAAAGGCAAAACCGGCAAATACGAATATGAATGAGAGAATCTGTAAATGGCTGCCGGCATTGAGCATAGGGGCCATTTCGTTAAAATTGAGCGTGCCTGTAACACCGTATAACATAGAGATACCAAAGAGCATGATACCCGAAGCGAATGCCGATGAAAGGATCATTTTAGCAGCTGCCTCAGAGGATTTTTTCTTTTCGGTATCGATGTTCACGAGGGCTGCCAATGGTATAGACGATAGTTCCAGACCTAAATAGAACATCAGCAGATTGTTACTGGATATCATATAGAACATACCCAATAATGTGCAAAGCAGTAGTACGTAAAACTCTATGAGATGCCTGTGATTCTTGAGCCAATCGAAAGCTTGCAGAGATATGATGAGGGTACCGAAGTTGAGTATATTCTTTTCCAGAGCCAGTACATTATTGGTATGATACATACCATTGAACAGGTCGCCAGTCTGATTGAACAGAAAACCGAAAACGAAATTGAGTAGCAAGACGAAGTTGATAAAGTTCAGCAGCGAAGTGCCTTTGATACCATTATCCTGCACCTTGATAATTAGGAGCAAAAAGATGATGAGCATTAAGCTCAGCTCCGATTTCATTAAGATAAAAAAATCAATACCCATATATAAGTTCTTTCTCCCATCAATATGAAAGGAGTATTGTTACTGTCATTATTTAGCTACTATCACTCTGGTCAGGTTATCGAAGATCAGTTGTGCATCCGGAGCAACCAGATTGTACAACCAAAACGGTGCGATACCTATGGCCAAGATGGCTATCATTAGAGTGGCCGAAGCCAGTTTCTCATTCCAAGTAGCATCTTTGAAACCCTTGAATTCTTCTGACTTCAAAGGCCCCATTACAGATTGCCCAGCTGCACGTAATATATATACTGCTGTGACCACTATAGAGGCACAAGCCAATACAGTAGCTACACGATTGAATGTTTCGGGACGCTGCCATGCACCCATAAATACGGTCATCTCTGCCACGAAACCACTGAGGCCGGGTAAACCGAGTGAGCACAGACCTGCTATGATGTATATGGTACCTATAAATGGTATGGTCTTGAGTAAGCCCCCCAGCTGCGCTACCTGACGGGTATGTGTGCGCTCGTATATCATGCCAATGGCAGCGAAGAAAAGGGCTGTCATAACACCATGTGATACCATTTGCATGACTGCACCTACAATGGCTGTTTTGGTAAGCATACCTATACCCAACAGTACAAAACCACAATGGCTGACAGAAGAATATGCGTTGATATACTTAAGGTCTGTCTGCATGAGTGTGGCAAATGCACCATATATGATAGCCGCTGTAGATAAGAGTATGATGATCCAAGAATATTCGTGTGCGGCCTCGGGCATGAGGTAAGTAGCTACCCTTAGGCAACCATAGCCACCCAATTTCATAGAGATACCGGCGAGGAACATAGACGCTGCTGTAGGTGCCGATGAGTGACCATCGGGTGCCCAAGTATGAAAAGGGAACATGGCAGTGAATACCCCAAAGCCTACGAACATAAGCGGGAATATGAAACGCTGTGCCTCTATAGGTATATGTAAATGTGATATTTTGATGAGATCGAAAGTATGACCTGTCTCTGTATAGGTATTGAAATACAGACATAAAAGGCCTACCAATACCAATGCAGAACCAGCCATGAGCATCAGTGCCAGTTTCATAGCACTGTATTCTTTCTTGCCACTACCCCAAATACCTATCAGTAAGAACTTAGGTATCACCGCTACTTCTAAGAAGAAGAACATGGTAAACAGATCGAGAGATATAAAGAAACCGTATGCACCCAAGCTGAGAAGTAATAAAAGGAAAAAGAATTCTTTAGTGAGCTTTTCGATCTTCCATGATATGAGTATACCCGTGACCACCACAAAAGCTGTAAGCATGATCATAGCTACTGATATGCCATCTACCCCTACATAGTATTCTATGTTCATAGATGGGAACCATGTATGCTTGTATTCGTAGAGCATCTGATTGGTATTACCAGCCGCTCTGTCGCTCATATAAGAAAGCATAGTACTAGTGGCCAGCCCCAGTTGTATGAGCGAGCCTATAAAGGCGGTCCACCTTACCTGCGATGCATTGCTGCATAGCAGTACAACTACAGCTGTAAGCAGTGGGACCAAAAGGAGTATTGATAAATTGACCATTACCTATGATTCATTTAACTTTCGTTAGTCTTGATATACAGGCAAAAAACTATGTCCATAAATAAATGAACAGTATTACAAATGCTATAACCCCTGTAAAGAAGTAAGAAGCATATTGTTGCATTTTGCCTGATTGTAATGTTTTAATAGCATTTGATATACCTGCTGTGCCGTTACCTACCAGATTGATAGTACCATCTATCACATTGCGATCGAACCAAGCTGCGGGTCTTCCTATCAAATTGAAGACCAGTTTCTTGGTAATGAAAAGGTATATCTCGTCTATATAGAATTTTTTGTAAGCAGAACGGTACAGAGCACCCAAGCCATTAGCCATGCTTTGTGGTTTTGAATTCTCTTTCTTATAGAAAGCCAATGCCAGCAATATACCACCTGTAGCCAGTAGCACAGGGGCAATAGAGAATGAAATATGGAACTCTGTAACCAGTGGCAAGCCATCGGAAGTGACCAGTTTGCTGAAAGGCACAAAGCCAGCTACTATAGACATGATACCCAGAATGACAAGCGGGAGTTTCATGGTAAAAGTACCTTCTCCATGATGGTCGTCATGGCCATGACCATGTGCAACATAGGTCTTATTCCAGAAGATACTGAAATACAGACGGAACATATAGAAAGCAGTAATAGCAGCAGTAATGATAGCTATTACAAAGATCATTTTATTAGCGTGGAAGGCAGCTTGCAGTATCTCTTCCTTACTGAAGAAACCGGCAAATGGAGGAATACCGGCAATAGCCAGACAAGCAACTAGGAATGTGATATGTGTTATAGGCATGTGTTTTCTCAGCCCGCCCATGTCTTTCATTTCGTTACTATGTACATAGTGTATCACAGAGCCCGCACCTAGGAATAGGAGAGCCTTGAACATAGCATGCGTGAACAGATGGAACATAGACGCCATATAACCTAATCCGTTCTCGCCACCATAACGCGATACACCCAAGGCAAACATCATATAGCCTATCTGCGACATAGTAGAGTATGCCAGCACACGTTTGATATCTGTTTGGGTACAAGCAATGATAGCTGCAAAGAAGGAAGAGAAGATACCTACATAGGCTACTACATTCAATGCCTCAGGGCAAGAAATAGAGAATATTGGGAATAAGCGCGCTACCAGATAAACACCTGCTACAACCATGGTAGCAGCATGTATGAGTGCCGATACAGGCGTAGGACCTTCCATGGCATCGGGTAGCCAAATATGTAATGGGAACATGGCCGATTTTCCTGCACCACCAATGAACACTAATAACAAGCCCCATGTAAGTGCAGAAATACCCATGAAAGATGCAGCTGTGATACTACTCAGCTGATCGCTATGAGATGTAAGGCGACCTATCATGGATTGAAAATCGAGTGTACCTGAGTAATATGCCAATACCAATATACCTATCAGAAAACCTAGGTCGGCAAAGCGAGTAACGATGAATGCCTTCTTGGCAGCTGCTACAGCCGATGGTTTGTTGAAGTAATAACCTATAAGCAGGAATGAGGATACACCCACTAATTCCCAGAATATGTATATCTGAAAGATGTTACAAGCAAGTACCAAACCCAACATAGAGAATGTGAACAAAGAAAGGAATGAATAGTAGGTAGCATAGCGTTCTTCACCTTTCATGTAGCCCATGCTGTATATGTGCACCATCAGAGAAATAAAGGTTACTACTACTATCATCATTACAGAAATGGCATCCAGCAGAATACCCATATCTATAGATACATTGGGAGAGAACTGCAACCATACATATTTAAGAGGGATCAGTTTTTGATAAATGCCATTCACCTTGCCTACCTGAAAGAAATACTGATAGGCAACAGTAAGAGATAATATAAATGAACCAAATATGGCCAATGTAGCTACTGCGCTACAAAGCTTTGGAAAATACTTTCTGCCTACCAATGATATCAGTATGAAACTGATAATGGGCAACAGGGGTATGAGTGCTATTAAACCTGAGTTCAGCATATCTTAAAATTTCATTGTATCTGCGTCCTCAACATCTATAGATCTGGTGTTGCGGTACAGATTAATAATTATAGCTATAGCCACAGCAGCCTCTGCAGCAGCTATGGTAATGACAAATATGGTAAAGAACAGTCCATCTAATTTATTGGCATACAAATACTTGTTGAATGCAATAAAATTGATATTGACACTATTCAGTATCAACTCTATGGACATCAGCATGGTGATCATATTGCGGCGCGTAAGGAAACCATACACACCAATGAAAAACAAGGCAATGCTTACAAACAGTAAATGTGTCAACCCTATTTCGTTCATACAAATATTCTTAAACCTGCTCTGTAAGAGCAGAACCCAATGTATCTTTTGATGCTGCCATCAGTCGGTTATCTTCAATATCAGAAGGCACCTCATGAGCGGGCAGTTTTACTTTTATGGCAATTACAATACAGCCTATCATGGCTGCCAGCAATAACATACTCACTACTTCAAATGGCAGCACATATCCATGTGCTGATGTACTCAGCATCTGTGTACCAATATTGGTAACATTCGGTTCTATCGCTTTTTGTGTAGTAGGTACAAATTGCTCTTTCAATACGTAGGACATAGTGAGTGCAAAGGCAAAAACTGCTGCCAGTAAAGAAAATATCGATCGGGTAAGTTTGGGCTTATTCATATCATCGCCCGATGCATGTGTAAGAAATACCGAGAAGATGATGAGCACTACGATACCACCCACATACACGACTATCTGCACTGCACCTATGAATTCGTAATTGAGATAAAAATATAAGCCTGCTATACCTATAAGCGAGAATAGCAGAAAAATAGCTGCACGGAATATTTTCCTGACAGTAACAGCCAATATACCACCCCCTAATATTAGGGCAGATAAGATGTAGAATATAATAGTAGATGCACTCATTTTATTCAACGCCCTCCATTATTTTAGAACCTGGTTTATTCAGTGTTTTCTTCAGTGTTTTCTTATCATATACGCTATGCTCAAAGGTCTGAGCCATCACAATAGCATCTGAAGGACAGGCTACCACGCACAGATTGCACATGGTACACAGTTCCAGATGATATACGAAAGTGTCAATGGCTTTCTTCTTTTTACCTTCTGCATTCAGCTCCTGTTTGGTAATGATCTTGATCGTACCGTTAGGGCAGGCTATCTCACATGCCTGACATCCGGTACAGCGGTGTTCATTGTTCTCATCATGAGGCATTACCACCTCTCCTCGAAAACGATCGGCCATTTTCAGTGTAGCCCTATTATCGGGATACTCCCAAGTCTGTATCTCTTTAGGATGTGTAAAATAATATCCGGTCAGCTTCATCCCTTGTAGAAGCGACTTCACTGATTTATATATCGTTCCGAAATATTCTTTTAAAAACATCTGCTCTGTTTTATTTCAATACTGTGTTCATTCAAATTAAAAGTACCATCCCATTATAGCTATCAATGTTACCAATAGTACATTCACCATACTGATAGGTAACAAGTATTTCCATTCCAGATTCAATAACTGATCTACACGTAGTCTAGGGAATGTCCAGCGAAACCACATGATGATGAATATGATAAAGAATGTCTTTCCAAGGAACCATAGTGAGGACGGAATAAAGTCCATGATATGGTTAAAACTCTCCCAATGCCCAATATGAAAAGGCATCCAACCTCCCAAGAACAAAGTGGCCGCTATGGCAGATGCTACAAAGAGATTGATATATTCTGATAACAGGAACATGGCAAATTTCATACCCGAATACTCTGTATGAAAACCTGCTGTCAGTTCTTGCTCTGCTTCTGCCAGATCGAAAGGTGCACGGTTGATCTCTGCTGTAGAAGCTACAATGAATATCACAAAGGAAATGATAACGGGTATATGCCCTTTGAATAACCACCATCCGTTTGACTGGCTCAATACAATATCCGAAATACGTAAACTACCTGTCAGTATCACTATCGTGATGATGGATAGACCTATAGATAGCTCATAGCTTACTATCTGAGCACCACTACGCATGGCACCTAGTAATGAGTATTTGTTATAGCTAGACCAACCTGCCATAAGAATTCCTATTACTGACATAGATGAGATAGAAGTAATGTACAATATACCAATGTTCATATCCCAAATCTGCAATCCTTTGGCAAAGGCCATAGGTGCCATTACCAACATTGAAGTAACCACCATGATAAATGGTGCCAGATTGAACAAGAATTTATCTGAAGCACTAGGTGTAAGTCCTTCTTTGAATAAAAGCTTTACCGTGTCGGCTATGATCTGCAATGTACCTTTAGGCCCTACTCGGTTAGGCCCCAGACGTATCTGCATAAAGGCAGCTACTTTGCGCTCCATATATCCTAAGATGAAGCATAAAGGCACCAAAAAAAGGATGAGGCAAACACCAGCAATGACCATTTCTGAAATCATTACAGTAGTACTGCTTTTGAACGAACTCGTCAGCCACTCATGTGTATGAGATGCTAACGATGAAAGGCTGTATTCGAAAAATAGGCTCACAATTTCTATAATTAGTTAAGTACGCTCATATTGTTATCTGTCCACATCCGGTATCACCAAGTCTATGGTAGACATAATAGCTACCAGATCACCTATTTTAGAACCCAGTGCCATATGTTCCAAGGCTGAAAGGTTTGAAAAATTAGGTGAACGATATTTGATCCTATAGGGCGAAGCCGCACCATCACTTACAATGTATACTCCTAATTCGCCTCGGGCTGTTTCTACTCTTTGGTAGAATTCACCTTTTGGCAATTTCAGTACATTCTTTGTTTTGGCTTGAAAATCCCCTTCAGGTATATTGTCTATCAGCTGTTCAATAATGTGTATAGATTGTTTCATTTCTGCCATACGCACCATATATCTTCCATAGCAGTCTCCACTGGTTCCCAATATCTCTTCGAACTGTACTTTCTCGTACCCATCATATGGGTTCCATTTCCTGATATCGCAACTCACTCCCGATGCCCTTGCAGTAGGCCCTGTACAGCCATAAGAGATGGCATCTTCTTTAGATAAATATCCTACACCTTTGGTTCTGTTTTCAAATATCACATTACCGGTCAGTAGTTCATCATACTCATGCAAGTACTTTTTCACCTGTTTCATCACATCCTTTACTCTATGCTGAAAGTTGGGATGTATATCATACATTACACCACCGGGTACCATATAGTTTTGTGTCAGTCGGGCACCGCAGGTTTCTTCCATGATGTCCATAATGGCCTCACGTTCGCGAAATGCATAAAAGAATGGCGTCACAGCACCAAGGTCCAAACCCGTACATCCCCACCACAACTGATGTGATGAAAGTCGGGTCAGTTCTGCCATCAGTATTCTTATTATTTGTGCTCTGGGAGTGGCTTCTATCTGTAATCCCTTTTCAACAGCCAATGCGCATGCCTGATTATTGATATGCGCACTCAGGTAATCCATGCGGCTGGTAGCAAATATGAAATTCCTGTAAGAAAGGCTCTCCGACATCTTCTCTATAGAGCGATGTATATAGCCCAGATGAGGTTGTACTTTTTTGATAGTTTCCCCGTCCAACCATATCTTCAGGTGTAGTACGCCATGTGTAGATGGGTGCTGAGGCCCCACATTAATGACGAATTCGCCTTCTTCGGTAACAATTGGATCTCCCAGCAAATTGCTCATAAGGATATCATATTTTCATCCACATAATTTTTTCTCAATGGGTAACCCGGCCAGTCCTCATCTAACAATATCCTGCGCATGTCAGGATGATTCTTGAATTTCACACCAAACAGGTCATATACTTCACGTTCATGAAAGTTGGCTGTCTTCCATATGCCAGTCACTGCTTCTATTTCCGGATTCTTAGTATCTGTGATCTTTGCCTTTACTACAACTGTATGTTTATGGTCTTTTGACAATAAATGATACACCATCATCAAATGGTCTTTCCAATCTACACAGGTAAGGCAAAAGAGGTAATCAAAATGTAATTCTGTTTGGCTACGCAAGGCCTTCATCAATGGCAACAAGTCTTCAGAACCTATAAGTGCGTTAAGGAATTCTCCTGTTTCATCAAATGTCACAGTAGGCAACAACGCAGTAATGGCCTCTTTTAATTCGTCGTTGTTCATTTCTTATCGTCCTTTTTTTTGAAATAAGTTTCGTGTTTGATCTTTTCTTGCAATGTGATAAGCGCATGCAGCAAGGCTTCCGGCCTTGGCGGGCATCCCGGTATATATACATCCACCGGTATCACATGGTCTACACCTTTCACTACAGAGTAGGTATTATAGAAGAATGGCCCACCCGATATAGTGCAAGCTCCCATAGCTATCACATATTTAGGGTCGGGCATTTGGTCGTACAATCGTTTCAATACAGGAGCCATTTTCATCACTATGGTACCGGCTACTATTATCAGATCAGCCTGACGAGGTGTAGCTCTCGCTACCTCAAATCCGAATCTCGACCAGTCGTGTCTGGCATCAGCTGCCGACATCATTTCTATGGCACAACAACTGGTACCAAATACCAATGGCCATAAGGAATTAGCCCTAGCCCAGTTGATCACATCATCTAGCTTGGTCACCAATATACCCCCATCACTGGTCTCATGTACCTGACCGGGGAAAACCAACTTATTTGTATCTTTTACATCCATTTGAGTGCTCCCTTTTTCCATGCGTACAACAATCCCATGAAGAGTATGAACATGAATATCACGATCTCCACAAGGGCAGGTATACCTACTTGTTTCACTACTACTGCCCATGGATACATGAACACCAGTTCTACGTCGAAAACCAAAAATATCAGTGCGAATAGATAATAACCTACATTGAATTGTATCCAGGAGGTGCCTGTGGTAGGAATACCGCACTCATAAGGTTCGCCTTTTACAGCATTCTTGGAGCTTTTTGCGATAGCATTGGATAACAAAATACCTCCACCGGCAAAGGCTACTCCGCAGATGAATAAAAGTATCAGTGCAACTGGACCCATATTAGATTTATTTAAGTACTAAAACCAGCTCTAACAGGCGCTAAGGTACCTGTGTTATGAATCAAAAGCAAACTGATAAAAGTCATTTATAAATGTATAAAAATAATTTTCCTTTACACTCAATTTTTATACTTTTAAATAAATAACATCTCATGGCAATTAAAATTACTGAAGATTGCATCAATTGTGGTGCATGTGAACCTGAATGTCCTAATGGGGCAATTTTCGCAGGTGGCGACCAATGGAACTTTGGTTATAAAACATCTTTGAACGGTACTTTCACTTCCAAGAGCGGTCTTACTACAGACGCTGATGCATCTCAGGATGCTGTTTCCGGAGATTTCTACTACATAGTTACCGACAAGTGTACTGAGTGTGTGGGTTTCCACGAAGAACCGCAATGCGCTTCGGTTTGCCCGGTTGACTGTTGCGTACCTGATACCGATAATGTAGAGTCTAAAGAAGAACTCGCAGCTAAGAAAGAGACACTGCATCCTTAAAAACTAATTTACTTTTACTAACATGGACACGTTGGAGAAAAAAACGCACAATACCTCTGTGATCAAAGAAACAGAGAGCGTAGTGATACGCTTTTCTGGTGACTCAGGAGACGGTATGCAGCTTACAGGTACGCAGTTCACAGATACTGCCGCCTTATTAGGTAACGATATTAGCACTTTCCCGGAGTTTCCGGCTGAGATACGCGCCCCAATAGGCACTACAGCAGGGGTTTCCGGCTTTCAATTGCATTTTGGTAGCAAGGAGATATTCACTCCCGGCGATGAGTATGATGTATTGGTAGCTATGAACTCTGCTGCATTGAAGGTAGATCTGGCTCGTCTGAAAAAAGGCGGTATCGTGATAGTAAATACTGCTGGTTTTGATAAGAAAAATCTGAACCTGGCAGGCTATCCTGATGGCTCTAACCCATTGGAAGACAATACTTTAGCTAATTATACAGTCCATAAAATAGATATTACCAAACATACCAAAGACTGTCTTGCAGGCACCGGCTTGGGTATGAAGGAGATCGAACGTTCTAAGAACATGTTCGTTCTGGGTATCTTATTCTGGATGTTCGACGAACCTATGGATCATACCATCAGTTTCGTAAAAGAGAAATTTGCCAAAAAACCGGATATCGCCAATGCCAACATCATGGCACTCACAGCCGGTTGGAACTATGGCGACAATACAGAGATATTCACCAACAGATACAAAGTGTCTGCTGCCAAACTCCCTAAAGGCGAATACCGTAGCATTTCGGGCAATCAGGCCACCGCTATAGGTCTCGTAGCTGCTGCAGAGATGATGGGCTTACCTCTGTTCTTAGGTTCATATCCTATTACTCCGGCATCAGATATCTTGCACGAGTTATCTAAGTACAAATCCAATAATGTTAAGACCTTCCAGGCCGAAGACGAAATAGCTGCAATTTGTACAGCTATAGGCGCTTCTTATACCGGCGTACTGGGTGTTACTACTACATCTGGTCCGGGTATGTCGCTCAAGGCCGAAGCCATGGGTCTGGCTACTATATTAGAGATACCATTAGTGATAGTCAATATCCAACGTGGTGGTCCTTCTACAGGTTTACCTACCAAAACAGAACAATCAGATCTTATGCAGGCCATGTATGGTCGTCATGGCGAGGGTCCGCTACCTATCGTAGCTTCTATCTCTCCTTCCGATTGTTTCGAGGCTGTATACGAGGCTTGCCGTATCGCAGTAGAGCATATGACTCCGGTTATATTCCTCAGCGATGGTTATGTAGCCAATGGCGCAGAACCTTGGCGTTTCCCTTCATCTGCCGATCTTCCTAAGATCAAGGTGAAGTTCCTTACAGAACCTAATGGCGAGAATGGCGCAGTACTACCTTACAAACGTGATGAAAGAGGCGTTCGTCCTTGGATAAAACCGGGTACCAAAGGCCTGATGCACCGTATAGGTGGTCTGGAAAAACAGAATGAGACAGGTAACGTAGCTTACGATGCTAAGAACCACGAACTGATGACTCGTCTGCGTGCAGAGAAAATAGAAAAGATAGCTGACAATATTCCTTTGATAAAAGCAGATACCGGTACCGATAAAGGCAAACTGGCTATTCTGGGATGGGGTTCTACTTATGGTGCTATCAAAACAGCGGTATTGGAATGCAGAGCTGCAGGTATGGATGTATCACACGTTCACCTGCGTCACCTCAATCCTTTCCCTAAAAACCTGGGCGAATTGCTGAAAGGCTATGATAAGGTATTGATTCCTGAAATGAACTGCGGTCAGTTACTGCAACTCATCAGGGCCAAATATCTCATACCTGCTATCGGGCTGTCTAAGATGCAAGGTTTACCTTACACTACCAGCGAGTTGAAAGAAAAAATTGTAGAACTACTTAAATAATACTGACATGTCAGAAGCAATTATAGATACACCCAAATTGGTAGCCAAAGATTTCGCCTCTAATCAGGATGTGAAATGGTGTCCCGGTTGTGGAGATTATTCCATACTCAAGCAGGTACAGACCGTATTCCCCGACTTTGGTATTCCAAAAGAGAACATCGCATTCATCTCAGGTATAGGCTGTGCAGCGCGTTTCACTTACTATATGGATACCTATGGTATGCATAGTATCCACGGTAGGGCCACAGCTATCGCATCAGGCGTTAAAGCTGCTAATCCCGACCTCAGTGTTTGGATCGTTTCAGGCGATGGTGATGCCCTCTCTATCGGTGGTAATCACTTTATTCATCTGATGCGTAAGAACTTTGATGTGAACTATTTAGTGTTCAACAATCAGATCTACGGTCTTACCAAAGGACAATATTCTCCTACTTCAGAAAAAGGTAAAGTAGCTAAGTCTACTCCTTATGGTTCTATCGAAGAACCATTCAACCCTTCTGAATTAGCCCTCGGTGCCAAAGCATCTTTCGTTGCTCGTTCACTCGATCGCGATCCTAAGCATATGCAAGCCGTACTCAAACGTGCACATTATCACAAAGGCACTTCTTTTGTAGAGATCTATCAAAACTGTACCGTGTTCAACGATGGTACTTTCTTTGCTTTCTCCGAAAAAGAGACCAAGAAGGATCAAGCCATCTTTGTAGAGCATGGTAAACCATTGATCTTCGGCAATGATGATAATAAAGGTATCAAGTTCGATGGACTGGTTCCTGTCATTGTAGACATCAAAGAAAGTGGTATCTCTGTCAACGATCTTTGGATACACGACGAAGCCGATAAGACCAAAGCAAATATCATGTCTCGTTTCTTCGATAACGAATTCGATGGTGTTAGCTTCCCTCGTCCTTTCGGTGTTATTTTTGCAGAAGAACGCCCTACTTACGAAGAAGGCATGACCAATCAAATTGCAGATATCACTGCCCGCAAAGGCAAAACTCCTCTTGATAAAATTCTCTCAGGCGATAAGACCTGGCATATCATGTAGGCTTACATACTTCTATTAAACTAAAAAGGACTCCAATAGGAGTCCTTTTTAGTTATGTAC